>NZ_VOYE01000002.1:0-490741 GCF_013420765.1 Acinetobacter sp. YH01009
ACTCACCCGTCCGCCGCTAGAAATCGGTAGCAAGCTACCTATTCCCGCTCGACTTGCATGTGTTAAGCCTGCCGCCAGCGTTCAATCTGAGCCATGATCAAACTCTTCAGTTTAAAATCAATAGTACCTTAAAGGGTACCAATCTTGGCTCATCAATTACTGACAAAAATTTGCTCAAATAAACTTCGAGTAATTTCTACCATTAATCAATGAAAATAATTTCGATCGATCAATCAGTAAAAATCCACACAAGTTGTTCTTCATAATCTTTTAATGATCTTCTTGTTGGTTCGTCACCAGCAAGCTAGGTCGGCTATATTACTCTTTATTTCTAAAGAGTCAACCGGTAATTCAAATTATTTTTAAACTTTTTTCTAAAACCCAACTTAATCAATTCAACCAAGTCATTGTTTTATCAGAAGTTTTAATCTTCATCACCGCCGATGGATGTGCATTCTACAGCATTTCACATCCGTTGCAACACCTTTTTTAAAATAATTATTTTGAGCGCACATTTTTCACTCAAATTACATTTTTTCATTCATATTTTGATCAAATTTGGTTTAATAGTAATAAATCAGGATTATTTGAACGTTTTTACTTATTATACGGCAAACATTTTGCCGTGCTAAAAGCGTCAGGACTATATATGCGCCAAACTTCTTTTTTATATGCAGGATTATTGTCACTTGTCGTAACAACACCTGTATTTGCAAATGACGAGTCTTCAGCACCTGTTGCTCAAGACTCAGAAGCTGCCAATAAATCAAAAACACAACAACTTGCGCATGCGGCGATGGTCAAGTCATCTGAAGTTGCAAAAAAATTATCTGTAAATGCAAATGCAGCACAATCAGAAGAAGATAAAGACCCTTTCCAACCGATCAACCGGAAAGTTTACGCATTTAATGATTATTTAGATGTCCACATTGCCCGCCCTGCTGCTGTGCAATATGTAGCAAAAACTCCAAAGGATATTCGTGAATCTTATCGTTTATTCCGTAAAAATTTGGGCGAACCTTGGAATGCATTTAACCAACTCATCCAAGGACGACCGACACGTGCCGCAAAAAGTCTGGGGCGTTTTACTGTTAATACACTGACAACTTTAGGCTTTGCTGACCCTGCAAGCCGTCTAGGTCTAGAAACAGAAGATGAAAACTTTGGCGCGACTTTAGGATATTACGGTATTCCTTCTGGTCCTTATATTGTTCTACCAGTGCTTGGTCCAAGCACATTGCGCCAAACCGTCGGTCTAGCTGTAGATAGTCAAGGACGTCCACAGAAATATATGCTTGATGGTCATGATGTGGCGTATTGGTCTGAGCAAACTTTACGTGGAATCGATACTCGCGCTCAATTACTGGATATCGAAGGTGTATTGCAAGGCGATAAATACGCTCAAATTCGTGACATCTATTTGCAACGCCTGAACTATTCTATTGCCGAGAAAAAAGGTATTGCTGAAGAAAACTTATTTATTGATGAAGAAGATGACGATATTGATGAATCTGAAGATAATTCAACAGATGTTTCAACTGATGATTCTACCGATTTCATTGATGATAGCAGTTCAGATGATACCGACACGGTAACAACTGAATAAATAAAATTTTTCAATTGGCTGGTGTGGTTTTTCCCTCCAGCCATCATTAGCTTGCTATAGTACACTTATTGTCTATCGAAGGATTCATCTAATTCTTTATGTATTTCATTCAACCTACTCGTGATATTCCATATTTAGATCAGGTACTTGATGCGCTTCCTAGCGTACAAATGATTAACATTGAAGATCTAGACTTGTATGATCCAACGATCATTGCAATTGCTGATGTTGCTGACTTTTTAAATCACCAATGGACACTTCCTACCATTGTGCTCGCTTTTGAGCATGAAGGTGCTGCATTGGCTCAAGCGTGGCAACAAGGCGCTTTAGCAGGATGGGTGTGGGATCATATTCCAACCAACCTTCAAGTGGCACTCACTAAAATTGATGCGCAATACAAACGTAATCAAGACAGCCGTGATCTCCCTTCTGCTGCAGATTTGCAAAAACGTTTACTCCCCAATCCGATTGAACTCCACAACTATAAAGTTGAAACATTCTTCCAACCATCTGCTTATTTATCGGGTGATTGGTACGATTACTGGAAAATCAGCGATAAAGAAATCATGTTTTATCTCGCAGATGTGTCTGGTCATGGGGTAACGAGTAGTTTACTAACCTCATGGATGGCTGCTTTCCACGGTCGTTCAAAAACCCCAAGAGAGTTGATCAAAAAACTCAATGGTATGTTGGTTCAAGAAAATATTGAAAAGCACATTACCATGATTGCGGGGATACTCAATCTCGATACGCATGTCTTGAAATGGTCTAGTGCAGGGCATTATCCGCCGGCCATTTTATTTGAACCTGGTCTTCCCGCAAGAATTTTAAACACCAGTAGCTTCCCACTCGGCTTAACTGAAGACCTAGAAGTGGAAGAGTTTGAATTTACCTTAAATCGTTATTCGCGCTTTGTAATTTGCTCGGATGGCGCACTTGAACCTTTTGACGGTGGATTGAATGAACAGCTAGGTCAATTGGTTTATCACTTGCAAAATCAATCATTTCAAGCACCAGACCATGTTGCTGACGACATTGCCATCCTAAGTTTACGTCGAATCAATTAATCACGAAATCAATCACTTAAACCGAATACGACTTTCTGATCATACTCGGCTACTTGAGTAAGCTGTGCCCCTATGGGATAATTTACTATCCTTCTCTGCAAATGGCATTTATATGTCAACAGGTCATGTTGAATATGCAAGCTTGAACGGAACGCATATTTTTAAGCTTATTGGCGAAGTGCGTGCCCAATCTTGTATTAGTCTAGACAAGTTATTAAACAAAATTGAACAGCAACAAAATGTCGTCGGTGCAATCGTTGATTTAACCCAAACGACATTTATCGATAGTACTGTTCTTGGCATTTTGGCGAAACTGGGTTTGAAGCTCAAACAAGTTCACCATATCCAAGCGGTAATGTTGTCTACAAACTCTGATATCACAACGCTTGCCAATAGCATGGGTTTAGGTCAAGTGTTTGTTATTTTGAATTATTGTGGTGATCCAAGTGTATGCACTCGCGCACTTATGGAAGAACACATTACCCATAGCAATATGCTGAATACGGTTTTAGATGCACACAAAACGCTGATGAAACTGAATGATAGCAACCAAAATATGTTTGAGCCTTTGGTCAAACAACTGCAAAAAGAGCAGGATAATCTAGTGCAACCCAAGCAGCAAAATGTCTAATTTAGGTTAATCACAGCAGAGACCCACTTCGCATGACTTTACTTTCCGTTGCACAAATGAATTCTCAAAATGACATTGAAGATAACTTCAAAGTGATCGAGTCATTGATGCAACAATGTCAGGCTCAAGGTGCGAGTCTCATTGTATTTCCTGAAAATTTTGTCTGCTTTGCCGCAGGTAAACAACGCGAAACCGCGGCGCAATTTGAAAGTATTCAGCAGCGACTAGAAAAACTCGCACATCGTTATCAACTTTGGATTGTTGCGGGCACACTCCCATGCCCTTATCGTCCAGATGGTTCAATCATTCAAGATGGCCGTGTCCGTACTGTTAGCCTGTGTATCAGCCCTGAACGTACCGAAGCACGTTATGACAAAATTCATTTATTTGATGTGCAAGTTGGTGACGCTGTCGGTGGCTATCAAGAATCAAAATTCTTTGAACCTGGTACTGAAACCGCAGTTGCAACAACACCTTTTGGCAATATTGGCCTGATGGTGTGCTACGACTTGCGCTTTCCTGAACTGGCTTTGAAACTTCGTAGCCAAGGTGCAAACATTTTAACGGCGCCTGCAGCTTTTACTTATACCACGGGTGAAGTGCACTGGCAGCTCTTACTGCAAGCCCGTGCTATGGATAGTCAATGTGCTGTATTAGGTGCCGCACAACAAGGCTGGCATGGTGAAAAGCGTCAAACTTGGGGTCATGCTGGAGCAAGCAACAGCCGTGGTCAAATTTTAGCAATCACCGCAGAAGAAGGCGCTCAACTACTCACAGTTCCTTTTGACTTAGACGAGCAGCAACAGATTCGCGCATCAATGCCACTGATGCAGCACCGTGTTTTGGTTCAATATTGATTTTCACTCTGTATAAAATTACAAAAAAACTGAATATTATTTAAACAAAATCCCCCACGATATGATTTTGAACCATCATCTGAGGGATTAGAAAAATGACTTTAGAAAAAGCAGTTTATACAGCCCATGCAAAAGCCACTGGTGGTCGTGATGGTCGTGCAACGACATCCGATGGTCATTTAGATGTTCAATTGGCTGTGCCTAAAATTATGGGGGGTACAGGTAATGGTACGAATCCTGAACAACTCTTCGCCGCTGGTTATTCAGCCTGTTTTTTAGGTGCAATGAAATTTGTGTCTAACCGAGATAAAATTTCGATTACCCCTGCTGCCTACGTCGAGGGTGATGTTGGTATCGGCCCTATTCCAACAGGATTTGGTATCGAAGTGACGCTTAATATTCATCTTGAGGGTATGGATGCAAGCGAGGCACAGAAATTGGTCGATGCTGCACATATTGTGTGCCCCTATTCAAATGCGACCCGAAACAATATTAATGTTACTTTAAATGTTTTGACTTAAATCCATTTGTACCTATCTATACAAAGCACTGTTTTAATTCTTATAAAATAGTGCTTTGAGCTTTTTTTACTTCTACACATCTACAGCTGAGCTCAAAATAAAATCTTATCCATTTCCAATACATTTAAATATTCATATTCAGTTGCCAAAACCTTGCTAAAATATATAACGATTCTTATTTACATTCATTTATTGATCTATGATGCTTAAACCTCTCCTTATCAGTACATTGCTAATCAGCGCATCCACACTAAGTTTTGCCGAATTAACCCTATCTGAAAAAGTCCGTCCTCAGATTAAATCCTTGGTCAATCCAGATATTCAACGTCTTGCGCTACCACCAACACCGAACAACATGTCTTTACCTGCCTATGGTCAAGGCATCATTGGTTGGGGTACAGGCTCAGAAGGTGCTGCAGCACGCTTAGCCAATATCAGCAAAGCCGACGTTGAAAAGCTTAAAACTCAAGATGTCACTTTAGAGATGGTTCAAACTTGGCAAAAGTTTTATGAAAATGAAACGCAGCGCAATGCAGGTAACCCAACCGCGCCCATTCGTGCTGAATTGATGAAGAAAATTGTCAGTTTGTGGTAAGTAAAAAACCGTACAGCCCATATTTTTGGGCTGTTTTTAGTTCAAATTAGAAATAAAAAATCTTGAGACATTCGATAGAAAGATTAATGAATAAAATTAAAAAAAATGTTTAATATTCAAACTATAATTAACTATACATCCATAAAAAAATTAAAATCATTTTCAGGACTTTACAATGAAAATATACTTTTCGATGCTTTTTCTAAGCTTGGCCTTAGCCGCATGTAGCCAAACACCTGCACCTGATTTTTCAGGGGAATGGAAACAAACACCTGACACGGAGAGCCTACGCAAACTTTCAATTAGCAAACAAGGCGATGACTATCAAATTAAAGACGAATTTTGGCTCGATAAAAATAATACTGAGCGCACTTCTAGTGCTTCATCCGGTATGGCCGAAGTGAATAATGATGTTCTGAAATATAAAGAGAGTAATAGCATTGAAATGAAACTCAGTGATGCAACTCACCTCACTCTGACAGACAAAGCATATGATGCTGTAATTCATTTTGAAAAGATTAATTAAAGCAAAGCCCCGAATCATTACACAGGCTTCGGGGCTTTATTTATATTTCACACCGACTATTCAGCCACTTCATTCGTCACTCTGAGCACTTCTTCAATGGTGGTTTTACCTGCCAAAACTTTACGCAATCCATCATCACGTATTGAACCCGCATTTGCACGGACATGATTTTCTAACTCAAACTCAGCAGCATTACCATGGATGAGGCGACGTGTTTGCTCATCAATCGGGACGATTTCATAAATTGCGGTACGCCCTGTAAATCCAGTATGCGAGCATTGTTCACAGCCTTTAGGTTGTGGCAATTTTAATTCGGTCGAGGCATCGAGATGCCTAAATAAGTCTTTTTCAAAATCATCGGCATCATGCCAAGTCGCACAGTGACGGCACAAGGTTCGAACCAAACGCTGTGCCACCACACCGATCAATGAGCTAGAAAGTAGAAAGGGTTCAATCCCCATGTCTTTAAGACGGGTCACTGCACCGATTGCTGTATTGGTATGCAGCGTTGAAAGTACCAAATGGCCTGTTAATGACGCTTGTACTGCAATTTCAGCAGTTTCTAAATCACGAATCTCCCCGACCATCACCACATCTGGGTCTTGTCGAAGCATGGCTTTTAATGCACGAGCAAAGGTCATATCCACTTTGGTATTGACCTGCGTCTGCCCGATCCCTTCAAGTTGATACTCAATTGGATCTTCCGCAGTCAAAATATTTTTTGAACCATCATTTAGATCAGACAATGCCGCATATAAGGTGGTGGTTTTACCCGAACCCGTTGGTCCCGTAACCAAAATAATGCCATGCGGACGATGTACCAGTTGTTTCAATCGATCATAGTCATGCTGCATCAAGCCCAAATGGGTCATGTTTAAACGCCCAGCTTGTTTATCGAGTAAACGCATCACCACACGTTCACCATACGAAGAAGGTAAGGTTGATACACGAACATCGACTTCACGGCCCGCCAAACGTAGTGAAATACGACCATCTTGTGGAATTCGCTTTTCTGCAATATCGAGTTTGGCCATGACTTTGATACGTGACACCAACAGTGGCGCAAGTTCACGACGTGGCTGCACAATTTCACGTAACTGACCATCGACACGTAAGCGGACAGACAGCTTTTTTTCAAAGGATTCGATATGAATATCCGAAGCACCGACACGGATCGCTTCCGACAATAAGGCATTGATTAAGCGTACAATCGGTGCATCATCTTCCTGATCCATCAGATCTTCAGCTTCTGGCACAGAGTCCGCAAGGCTGAGTAAATCAGGATGATCTTCCAGACCCGCTGCAACTTGTTGAGACTCACCGGTGTCTCCGGCAAAGCTTGCACTGAGTAATTGATTAAACTCTTGCTCACTACATAATTGATATTGTGCAGGATGCCCTAAAAAGCGACGTGCTTCTTGTAAAGCCAACAGTGGCGTGCTGTCACGACGCACAATAAAAGCTTGATCACCCTCATATCGAAGCAATACGCCATGACGTTTGGCAAAACTATATGGTATTTGTAATTGTTTAAGTACTTGCATCACGCATTATAATGATGAAAAAAGTTGTTTTGAGTGTACTCTAAGCATCTGACAGCGTGAAGTCTGTTTTTAGGATTTATCAGGACAAGGGATATACGCATTGCCATTAGAAAATGATTTGACTGAAAAGGAATCCCCAAAACGTAAATGGTGGGGGGAATATCAATTTGAACTGAATCACCCGCGCAGTTGGCAGTTTGGGTCTTTATTGTTCCGTGTGACGCGCGGCATGCAAGAGTGGCGTATGGAATACCATCGCCCAACCTTTCAGTTTGACTATGAGCAACAATGGCATCCGATACAAGACCCTGAATTTGGTTTTCCACAGCCCATTAAAATGGAACGCTATATGTTCCGCCAAACACATGACAAAATTCAAATCATGCCACGTTTGGCAGATCGGTCTGTGGTGATTAAACCGGTCGATCCGATTTATATTCCAGCCGGACAGCGCGGAACGCTATATATCAGCACACCGCTTTGGATTGCTGGTTTTGTCGAAGGTCTTAGAGAACCCTTGTTTGATATACCTGTTATTCTACCAAAAGATACCTGGTTTGGTCCGAATCATCGAATGGGTGAAATTTGCTATGCCACGGCAGTCGATGGTCGTACAGAACTCAAACAACTCAAACCTCGTGCTTTTCGTGCAGTAACCCCTATTGAGTTTCATAACGTGAGTAATCAACAGATTCGTTTTGACCGTATGAATGTCCCTGTACCGGCTTTGCCATTATTTTATAGTGAAAGTACAGGACGTTTATGGACTTCACAAATTCGAGTCGTGCATGAAGGTCATGACAAACCGCCGCGGGTCAAAATTGAAAACCGTACACCGCCACAAGCAGGTGACGTGATTTATCTGCATCCGCCACGCGAGTCAGCCAATGTGCTGTTCAATATGTTTGATTCATTTTTCTAAGGGCGAGCCATGGCAGATTTAAATATTTCGACAGAAATTACCAGCAGCCTAAAAGGAATGGTCGCCAATCTTAATACCGATCGGCTGACGGAATTATTGGTGGCTGTTTTACTGGCAGTCATCGGCTTTTTGATTGCACGTTTTATCTCGAATACCTTTATTCGTACTGTGGGTATGCGTTTCAATGCCCATCAACAGTTGGTTTGGCGTCGCGGGATTTTCTATTTCATCTTTATCATCTTTGTGATGGCCAGTTTAAAAGAAGCCGGCTTTAAACTCAGCGTCTTCTTGGGTGCAGCAGGTATTTTAACGGTCGCACTGGGTTTTGCCTCGCAAACGTCCGCATCCAACCTGATCAGCGGGATGTTCTTGATCGGTGAAGGTTCTTTTGAAGTTGGTGATACCATTCAATTGACACTGATTCGTGGGCATACCATTGAAGGTGAAGTAATCTCGATTGATTTACTGTCGGTCAAATTACTCACGCAGGACAATGTCTATGTCCGTTTGCCGAATGAACAACTGATTCGGGCACCTGTACATAACCTGTCTAAGTTTCCAATACGGCGAATTCCAATTACCCTTGCGATTAACTTTCATGAAGACATCATCAAAGTCCGTGAAGTTTTATTAGATGCCGTTAGTAAATATCCATTGGTCTTGGCCGATCCTAAACCTGCCGTGACCGTCACTGCCTTTCGAGAATCTTCCATTGAGCTGCTTTTTGCCATTTGGTGCCAAAGAGAGAATTTCCTGAAAGTCCGCGATGAGATGCAAGAACGGATTCGAAATGCCTTTGTCGAAAATAAAATTGAAATCCCTGTCCCGAAAATGGGTTTTGTTGACCACCCACTTTCTACACAAGCAAGCGATGCTAACGTCGATCAATATGCCAATGCGCAAGAGATTCAACGAGAGCCTCAACTCAAATAATGGTCTATCGACTTGATATGAAAGGCTCTGCATATCTTCAAATGTGCAGGGTTTTTTTATCATGTACTTTTATAGCCATCGACCTGTACAGCTTAGTGATCTCGTACCTTTAAGAATTTCATCATGGTTCAACCTTGTCATTCGGCATGGGTGCAATATAGGCAATCAAAAGCATGGCAAAACCTGCCGCCATAAATGAAATCACTCGCATGAGTGTGCCGACATGAGATAAATCCAGCAAGACCAGTTTCAAAGTGACCAAGACCAAAATACTGCCGCCGAGCAGCCAAACTGAACGTAATTGGCGCTGAGTGGCAAAGCGCATACTCACCAAAGCCAATAACACCCACAGCACAGTAAAACTCAGTTGAACGGTCGCATCGCTCCAAATGTCTAAACTGTTATAAGGCGTATCCAGATACCTATGTAAGGCACGAAGCACGACATAGCTACTTAACCAAAGTAGCCCAAGGACACTCAACACGGCAGCCAAGCTACGATCTAAACCAGCTTTTAACTGTTGATTCAACATCCATAAAAAAGCCGCTAACAACAGCAAACTCACAGCATCAAAAGGATTTAATATGGGCAAGATATATCCCACAAAGGCCTGCTGACTAAATAATTGCGAACTAATGATCCAACTCAAAGCCAAAAACAAACTGCTACGCGCTTGCCAAAACATTTTCCAGACCGGTTGCTGCGCTTGCCAATAACACCATGCACAAAATATCAGCGGCAAAATTACCACACTGATATACGGCATACTGGGTATCAGCGTCAGACTGGTCCACGCCAAGCTACTCAAAATTCCGAGACTGACCCATTCTTTTTCTTCACGCACACCGAGTAATGGTCGTAGCCAAAGCAGCGTCAAGCTCAGCCCAGCGAATGCAAAATAAATCTGCTCCATCGCTGAATGCCAAAGTAACTGACCGTTCTCACTCACTGAAATAACTTGGTACAGCCCCATCACATAAACAGGCACTAGACCCGTCCACTTAATGATGGACCAACTCCACGAAGCTTTTCGTTTTAACAAGCCTTCATTCACCAACAGATAGGCCACACTGACAATCAATAGACTCAAAGCCAATTGATGACTACTCTGCAGCCGATCTAAGAGCAACATGATGAACATAGTAGTTGCTGAGAGCATTTGCACACATTGAAAGGCAATACTCGAACTTGAAAGCTGTTTATGAAATGCAGGAACAGCGTGCGTCACGATAATGGCCGCCAAATAGCTCAAACACACGCCCCAATACATCTGTGCAGGGAAATGTGGCAGTTGAACCAAATAATACAGACTTGAACAACCCGCCATCACCAAGAGCGCCATGCCTAAATAACGGCTGATATTGGACTGCTTGTATAGGGCATATATAAATATCAACGCACCTTCAACTGCCCAACCAACCACACTCCACTGCTCTTTCAATACTATCGGTGGAATCAATGCCAAGAATATTAAGGTCAAACTCAAATAACTTTGTGCAATCAGTGGGATCACAGCACTACGTTTACTGATGCTATACAGTGCGGCAAAAAGCGCCGCGAATAACAAGCTATACCCCGCCTGCCATACGGTTTCCTCAAAATACATCAAATACAATGCCAGATAAGCAAGCACTGGCGAAGCAAATATCAGTGCAATATCCAAGGCTGGTTTGAGCTGAAAATGCGCAAGATCCTGTTTTGCCAATAACTGACTAAAACGAAAACCGAGCCAAATAAAAATCGCAGCGTGAGCTAAAACCAACACGCTCATCATCTGACGTTCGGTGGTGTATCCGTGGTAAAAAGCATATCCACCACCCATAATCACCGTCATCAAAAATGCGATTTGATTCAGATATTTCCACGGTCTTAAAGTACTCATGACTGCAACAGCCAGATTAATTACAAGATAATAGGCAATAAATTCCGTTGCAGTTGCATCACGAACAGGCAAGGTAAATGGCGCAAGATAGGCGATCAGCATTGCCATAATTGCCAGTTCTACCGACTGTTGTTTCAGACTGAGCCAAATCGTCAATGCCATAAGTGCAGCATACAGTAGACAAGCTATGCCAAAGCCCGGAATCACGGCATTGTAATAGGCAAAAAATAAAGTCAAAAACAGCGCTGCAAGACCTAGACCTTCTAGAGCCAAGGCAAAACTGCGGTTTTTGGTTTGCAGCCAAAAACCCAGTCCGACAACACCAGCACTGCTCAAACTCACAATCAGCAATTTCATGGCCAAGCTTAGTTGCCAATGCTCTGTGGCAAATCTAAGTAATAACACCACGCCAATCACCAAGACCAGTACCGCCACTTTCAACACGGGATTACCTTGAAAAAGCCATTGCTGAATTTGATTAGATAGATTTGGCGCAATCTTGGATGGTGTATTAGAAGGTGTTGAATTGAATGGTGTCTGATGTCTAGCTTTACCAATTTCCGTCGCGGGATGTACAGATGGTGTATCGTCAGAATCAAAATTTTCAGGACGGTCTATTGTCGACGCTGATATTGAAGTAGCTGCATGAATCGATTGCGACTGGAGCGCACGTCCTTGCAATAAATGCAGCTGATGTTCCAATCGTTTCAGCCAACGCAGAAAAAAATAAACCCACAGGCTAATCCCAATCGCAACCAAGTATCCCAGTTCTGTTAACAGCCCAACGACCGTTAATAACGATGCAATATATAACGGAACCTTTGATGTCACTTGGAATGGTTGTTTTGATGAACTCAGTGCATCAGCGCCGTGCTGTAAATCATCGACATAATTCATCAAACTGAGCATAAAACCAATGCCGCTGATATAACTCAAGATACGGATGTCTAAGTACCATGCCCCGATCCCTACCATAATCAGCGACATCAACCAAATCATCTTGAGTTCATTATTCTGTTTCAGCATACCTGCTTCGTCATTTTCCTGAATGTTTTGATGATACATGAGCCCGACGGATGGATTAAAACTATTCATCAGTGATTCGGTAAGTTACATATACAATCTAGACTCTGCGTGCGGGCAAAAAATCACGTACAATAAAACCGTTTTTAGGATTAGGAAATTATCAATGCCACCATTTGTCTTGGTCGATGGCTCATACTTTTTATTTCGTGCTTACCATGCACTGCCACCATTAACCACTTCAACCGGTTTGCATACCAATGCAATCCGAGGTGCCATTTCTGCCATCCAAAAATTAATGCGTCGTATTCAACCGACGCATATGGCCGTTATTTTCGATACACCTGAACCAACCTTCCGTCATGAATTGTCCCCAATTTATAAGGGTGACCGTCCAAGTATGCCCGAAGAATTATCACAACAAATTCCATATCTTCATGCATTAATTCGTGCTCTAGGGATTCCGCTGCATATGTTGCCGGGCGCTGAGGCCGATGACATTATCGGAACTTTAGCCAAACGCGCTGAAGCAGCCGGTCATCAAGTTTTGATCTCCACCGGTGACAAAGACATGGCGCAGCTCGTTACTGAGCGTGTCACTTTAGAAGACAGCTTCAAAGACAAACCGATGGACGTTCAAGGCGTTTTTGAAAAATTTGGGGTGTGGCCGAATCAAATCATTGACTACCTCACGCTGATGGGCGACGCCTCTGACGGCATTCGTGGTGTGCCCGGTGTTGGCGCAAAAACAGCAGCAAAACTTTTAACCGAGTACGGTTCGATTGGCGGCATTTTAGAAAATGTTGACAGTATTAAAGGTAAAGTCGGTCAAAACATTAAGGACAATGTCGAAGGGATTACTCTTGACCACCAACTGGCGAGCATTGTTTGCGACCTCGACATGGGCCTTAAATACGAAGATTTGAAACTTGCTGATCCAAATATTCCAGCTCTTCGTGATTTATATACTGAACTAGAATTCCGTAACCAACTGCAGTCATTAGATCATCCGAACAACCCAAATGGTGCAACCTACAAACAAGCAGCCAAAGCCATCAACACCACGGCGACTGTAGCCAATGCACCCGAAGTGGAAGATCAAGCGGACAAAACCAGTGTTGATGATTTACTCGGTGAAGCACGTTATCACACAGTATTGACCCAAGAAGATTGGGATGTGTTATTCAAGCGTCTAAGTACTGAAAAGCGTTTTGCCTTTGATACCGAAACCACTAGCCTTGACTACCGCGTGGCGCAGATTGTAGGTTTCTCGGTGGCTTTAGATGCACATGATGCCTATTACGTGCCGCTTGCGCATGATTATGAAGGTGCGCCGCAACAACTTGATCGCGACACAATTCTGAATCAACTCAAACCTTTACTTGAAGATAATGACGTACAAAAAATTGGTCATCATCTCAAATATGATGCACATGTCTTAGAAAATCATGGTATTCATTTGGCAGGTTGGTATTTCGATACCATGTTAGCCTCTTATGTCCTCAACTCTGTGGCAACTCGTCATGGAATGGATGACGTCGCGCGTTTGTATTTAAGTCATCTCACAACGACGTTCGAACAAGTGGCGGGCAAAGGTGCAAAACAAAAGACCTTTAACCAAATTGAGCTTGAAACTGCAGCCCATTATGCCGCAGAAGATGCCCATGTGACCTATCGTCTGTATGAAGTACTCGATAAAAAGTTACAAGCCCATCCGGAACTGATCAATATTTTGCACAATATTGAAATGCCGGTTGCCCGTGTTCTAACCTCTATGGAAGAAAACGGCATTGAATTGGATATGAACTTCCTCGACCAACTCGGTGTGGAATTTGCCAATACCATTCAAAATTTAGAAACAGAAATTACCGATCTTGCGGGTCAAAGCTTCAATGTCAGCTCACCAAAACAAGTTGGTGAGATTCTGTTTGATAAATTAGGTTTAAAAGGCGGTAAGAAGACCTCTACAGGTCAGTACAGTACCAGTGAAAGTGTCTTAGAAAAAATCGACCACCCGATTACCGACTTAATTTTGGAATATCGTGGTCTCTCTAAACTCAAAAGCACCTATACCGATGGTCTGTTAAAGCAAGTGAATAATGACACACATCGTGTGCATACCAGTTATCACCAAGCGTTAACAGCTACAGGTCGTTTATCATCCACAGATCCCAACTTACAAAACATTCCTGTCCGTGAAGATATTGGACGTCAAATCCGTAAAGCCTTTATTGCACCTGAAGGTCGCATTTTACTGGCAGCCGATTACTCGCAAATCGAATTACGTTTAATGGCGCACTTCTCGCAAGATCATGCCTTGGTCGATGCCTTCAATCATGGACAAGACGTACATAAACGGACTGCGGCAGAAGTTTTGGGTATTCCACTCGACGAAGTGACTAGCAACCAACGTCGTCAAGCCAAAGCGGTGAACTTCGGTCTGCTCTATGGCATGTCAGAATTCGGTTTGATTCGTCAGTTGGGTTTCACTCGTGAAGAGTCGCGTAACTATATTGGTAAATACTTCCAACGCTACCCTGGTGTTTTGGAATATATGGAACGTACTCGCCAAGTTGCACGTGAACAAGGTTTTGTGGAAACCATTTTAGGTCGTCGTCTGTATACACCAGACATTATGGCGAGCAACAAAATGGTGAAACAAGGCGCTGAACGTGCAGCGATCAATGCACCACTACAAGGTTCTGCGGCAGATATTATTAAATTGGCTATGATTGCAGTCGATAAAATCTTACCAAAAGATCAAGCCAAAATGTTACTGCAAGTACACGATGAATTGGTATTTGAAGTTGATGCTGCAATTGCCGATGAACTCTCTGCCCAACTGGCTGAAGTCATGCAGTCTGTGTTGAAAATTTCCGTTCCACTGATTGTGGAAGTCGGTCAAGGTAATAACTGGGACGAAGCACACTAATTCATTCACGTTCATTCACGCCTTTCTCCCTCTAGGAGGAAGGTTGGATGGAGGTGAGATATTGCTACTAAATAAGAAATTTCTTGTTTTAGACCTCAATTTAAATCCACAAAAAAGGACGCCTCGGCGTCCTTTTTTATTCAACTCGTCTTAGCTCAGATTAAAGACCAGTCAATAATGCAATTGCGACTTGCTTCATAATGGTTTCCGCAACCAACAATGCCAAAATCGCAAAAATTGGCGACAAGTCAATCATCCCCATATTTGGAAGAATACGACGGAATGGTGCAAGTAGCGGTTCTGCCAATTCTTGAACCACTTCAATATAAGGCGAACGTGACTGACTAAACATCACGACCCAACTCAAAATAATCGATGCAAAAATTAAGTAACGACAGAAACGGATTAAATCCTGAATCATGGTCACAAAGGTCATAATGATCAGATGGAATGGACTATTCACTGCCACGCCAGACAAATACATCAAACCAAACATTTTTAACAAATACAGAATCACCACCAACACCAATGCTGCGGTATTCACTCGACCTTTGGCCAAAGTTGGGAAAATTCGGCTAAAGATATCGACAATTTTTGTTGCTTTTGCTGTTGCCAAAACCACAGGGTTATATGGACTCACGGCAGCAAGCTGCATTAAAAAACGGAAAAATACGAGCAAAATTGCAACGTTAATAATGATTCCAAAAATTTGAGCAGAGCCCATACTTGAACTTTCCTAAATCAAATCGAATTATTTGGTGCTTTCGCTTAACTCTTGTGCCAACTCTTGGCTACGCTTTTGCGCTGCGGCTAAAGCGGCCTGAATATTTTGTGAAATTTGAGCACGATCAAATACTTCAATCGCGGCTTGTGTTGTACCGTTTGGAGAGGTTACATTTTTACGTAACTCCGCAGGACTGTTAGCACTGGTAATTGCCATTTGTGCGGCACCTAATGCAGTTTGCAAGGTTAGTGCTGTAGCCACTTTTTCATCCAAGCCCATGTTTTTACCTGCACGGATCATACTTTCCATCATATAGAAAAAGTATGCAGGACCTGAGCCAGAAACTGCTGTTACCGCATCAATTTGCGCTTCTGAGTTTACCCAAAGTGTTAAACCCGTTGAAGCCAAAACTTGACTTGCAAGATCACGATCTTCAGCCGAAACCGCTTCACCTGCATATAAACCATGCGCACCGGTTTGAACTAAAGCCGGTGTATTTGGCATGACACGAACAATACGCTCCGTGCCTAATAATTTTGAAATTGTTGCAATTTCTGCACCTGCAACAATTGAAATCACCAACTTCCCTTCTAGCAAACCTTGTAATGGTGCCAAAACTTTTGCCAACACCTGAGGTTTAACTGCAAAAAGAACAATGTCAGCATCTCGAATTGCTGCAACATTATCATCCGTCACATGCAAATCTTTTTCAGCCAAAAGCTCACGTACTTTTTCTACGGGATCTGAAACTGTAATACGTGTAGTCGGGACACCACGTGCAATCAGGCCACCAATTAAAGCCTGTGCCATGTTGCCGCCACCAATGAAACTGATATTACAATTTAGAATTGCGCTCATGATTGAAGATCCGATATTGCAGATTTAGCGTTAAGAGATAATGTTGGTTGCCAGCCAGCTTGAGTACAAAATTCAGACTGCGCCAACCAAAAGCCCTGAGGCGTAAAGACGCCTAGCATAACATTATCTCGGCTTAATATTTGAATAGTATGACGCTGCCATGGAAAAATTTGCGCCTGCTGAATGGCTTTTTTCAACGGCCAACTTCCGACACGACCATATAAATGAATTTTTTCGCCGCCAAGGCGTGGGCGAATCTGCAGTTGCTGCCCCAATAATTCAGGTGATAAGCCAAGCTCTGAGGGTTGAATCACAAAATGGCCTGTAGGCAACTTGAGGGACTGACCTGCAACACAAGTTATAACCTCAACCTCTTGAATGGGGTCAGTTTGAAGATAATCCGCTTTGGCAATCCGATGAAGTTGCTGTTGAAAGCGCAGATAATAAAACCCATTCCAGTGTAATGCCGCTTGCGAGTCTTCGCGTGAGCCAATCACTTCTGAAAATAAACGCTGTACCATTTCAAAACTTGGACGATATTGCCCCTCACCTTTCATCCAGTGCGATAACAACTGACGCTGACGTGCCTGACTGAGCTGTTGTAAAGCAGCCAAAGATAACATTTGCGATGAACCACAGGCCGCTAAATCTTGCTGCAACACCTCATATAAAATTTCATCAGCATCTTGCATCAAATAACTGGTTCGACTCAAGGCTTGCTGCATTTTAGGAAATCGATCGCTGAGTAACGGCCACAAAATCTCACGACTCCACGCACGGTCATAGTCGGTATCAAAATTGGTGAGGTCTTGAATATTTTGCACATGCAGCTGTGCTGCCCATTGGCAAATTTGCTCACGTGAAAGATCTAATAGCGGACGCCATAATGTAAAATCTTCACGCACATCGAATTTTTTCATGGCAGCAAGGCCATGGACACCGGCACCTGAAAGTAGCCGCAACATCAGTGTCTCAGCTTGATCTTGCTGATGATGCGCGAGTACCAATATTTCATCTGCTTGTAAATGTTCGACAAAGGCTTGATAGCGGGCTGAGCGGGCTTGATTTTCAAGGTTACCTTGCGCAACCTGAACTTTTTGTATGATGAATGGAAGATTCAGCGCTGCACACTGAGCGCGTACAAACTCGCCCCAAGCATGACTACACGCTTGTAGTTGGTGATCAATATAAATCACCCGTATTTTTTCAGGGCACAAAAACGACATAAGATGCAGCAGCAACATGGAATCCATGCCACCACTACATCCTATTAAAAATCGGCTTTGTTCAGGCAGCGCCTGAATTTGACTTAAGCAGTCAGCCCTAAATTGTCGCTGCCAAACTTCATTAAACGCTGATAACGCGCTTCGCATCGTTCGTTTGCATCCATTGGTTGCAGTTCTTCTAGAGCTTGCTTCAAGACCACTTTCAAATCCTGCATGACTTTTTCAGGGTTTAAATGTGCCCCTTCCGCTTCGTCCACCACGTATTCCACAATGCCCATCTTCTGCAATTTATCTGCCGTCAATGCCAATGCTTCACTTGCTTGTTCTGCTTTCTCTGCAGTTTTCCACAAAATAGATGCACAGCCTTCAGGTGAAATCACTGAATAAATACTGTGAGATAGCATAATCACACGGTCAGCTACGCCGATACCGAGCGCACCACCCGAACCGCCTTCACCCAATACCGTTGCCACTACAGGCACTTTAAGTGAAGAAAGCTGAGCCAAACTGGTTGCAATCGCTTCAGCCTGACCACGTTCTTCTGCACCCACGCCTGGGTATGCACCCATGGTATCAATAAAGGTAAAGACAGGCAGATTAAAACGCTCCGCCATATCCAATAAACGCTGTGCTTTACGGTAACCTTCAGGGTTACTCATACCAAAATTATGCTGTAATTTTTCACGTGTACTACGACCACGGTGCTGACCTACGATCATCACAGGCTGACCATCTAAACGAGCCAAACCACCAATCATCGCGCCGTCATCACCAAATAGGCGGTCACCGTGCAAAGCATCGAACTCTGTAAAAATTTCGCCAACATAATCCAAAAACTGCGGACGTTCAGGATGACGTGCGATCTGAACCGTAGTCCAGGCTTTAGATTGAGCTGCTTTATTTTTCATAGGTCGATCATTATCCCTAACTTAACTGGTCTGTTAATTGATAAATTGTTCCGACTGGATATTCAGTTCAATATCCCAATGCTTAAATTGCACCTGCTCATCATGCAAGTCTGCAACCAACAAAGGCCACTGTTTGGCATCACCAGAAACACTAAGTTGCCATTGTTGCGCATTGTCCACGCTTAATTCAATGGCAGGAAGCATCTCATCGCTGCGACTATGATTTAATAAAACTGCTAAACGAAGCAATAGACATAAGTAAACAAGTTTGTTACCACCGACTTTCATCACATCAATGCGCGCGTCACTACGTAACTTACGACGATGATGCGCCACTAAATGTGACAAATGGTTTTGATCAATTTGTGAGAAACCCGGAATATCCGAATGTTGCAGTAAATAAGCACCATGACGATGGTAACCACTATGACTGATCGCTAAGCCAATTTCATGCAAATACGCTGCACGACGCAGTAAATCACTGTCATCACTGGTCAAATTCAGTGCGGTCGCCACACCATTAAACAGTTGTTGAGCGGTATTTACCACACGTTCAGCTTGTTTCATATCTGCGTTGTAGCGACCCATCAACGCATGTACAGAACGATCTCGAACATCTTCATGTTGGAAACGTCCCAATAGGTCGTACATCACGCCTTCACGTAACGCGCCATCAGAATAAACCAATTTATCGATATTCAGCACATCAAAGACTGCATACAAAATGGCAATGCCGGCTGGCAAAACTGCTCGACGGTCTTCTTTTAGACCATCAAATTCCATTTCATTGACATGCTTATATTTAAGCAATTTATCTTTGAGTTTAAATAAACCGTCACGTGTCAGTTCTTCCTGATCGTTGCTCCAGCCCATATTGACACAAATCTGACGACATGCTTTGATCGTGCCACTTGAACCGACAACAGTATCCCAGCCCGCAGCTTTATAAGTGTTGGCAATGCCTGCGATTTCCTTGCGAGCAGCATTTACCGCTTTATCAAAACTTTTCAGGTTAATTTCACCATCAGCAAAAAACGCTTTGGTAAAAGCGACACAGCCCATTTGCACAGATTCTGTATGAATCGGTTCAAACTCTTCACCAATAATCAACTCTGTTGAACCCCCACCGATATCAATCACAAGGCGGCGACCACTATTTGCCATAGTATGTGAAACCCCTAAATAAATTAGACGGGCTTCTTCACGACCAGCAATGATTTCAATTGGTTTTGGTAAAATTTCAGCGGCTTTTTGGATAAATTCATGACCATTTTTTGCTTGACGCAAGGCATTAGTCGCCACAATACGTAAACGGTTAGCTTGTACAGGATTTAAACGCCCCACAAAACGTGCTAGGCAGGCTAATCCTCGTTGCTGTGCGGCTTCAGTCAAATTTTTATTTTCGTCTAGACCTGCGGCAAGCTGTACTTTTTCTGACATTGATGCAACTTTTTTCACTTCACCATGGTCTACGCGTGCGATAGCCAAGTGGAAGCTGTTCGATCCCATATCGATAGCAGCAAGTAATTCTTCATCAATCAAAAAATCAGACATTATTCAAAAAAACCTGTTCAGAATTGTGCTTAGATTAATTCACATACATGCAATTTAAAAGCCATTTATGAGTAGTTCGGGCGGAACTTATCGATTTTTTATCTAAAGCAATGATAGTCATACACGATCATCGGCATCGTGATCATCCATTAGACAAACTGACCATTCAGGTCGAAAATTTACATAACCCCCTACATTGTTATAGTTGGCTATGTAATACTTATAAACATAGAGTCAACTTAAAAATTAATTCCGGAGCAAAATCCATGTCTGGCAATATCGTAAATACAACTGATGAAAACTTCCAAGCCGATGTACTAGAGTCTGATACTCCTGTACTTGTAGATTTCTGGGCAGGTTGGTGTGCTCCTTGTAAAGCCATTGCACCTGTACTTGAAGTACTTTCAACTGAGTTTGAAGGCAAAGTTAAAATCGTTAAAGTAGACGTAACTTCTTGCGAACAAACAGCTGTAAACTACAACATCCGTAACATTCCTGCATTATTAATGTTTAAAAACGGCGAAGTTGTAGCAACCCAAGTCGGTGCCGCACCAAAATCTAAATTGACAGCTTTCATCGAAGAAAACATCTAATATTTTTTCGATAATAACACTCGAAAATACGCTGTTTTACACAGCGTATTTTTTTGGTTGATAAATTGACAAATGCTGTGTTCTCTCTTATATTGTTTACTCAAGAAATTAAGGATCTCAAATCCTGTCATTTTCTTACAACACAACACATAAAATGCCGCTCGGCAACAGAATTGTTTTTCACATCTCTCTTCATATAACGAATCAGATCTCTGAATTGTTTTGTGCAAACCAATTGCTATCGTTTCTTGCATGATCGCGGCACATTTGTTGCTCCCTTTTCCAACCTGTACCTCAGAATTTTAGATTCTATCTGACCACCTATGAACTTAACCGAACTCAAGAAAAAACCGATTGGCGAACTCATCAAGATTGCCGAGTTTATGGGCCTCGAAGGAATGGCTCGTAACCGTAAGCAAGATATTATTTTTGCCATCTTAAAGCGCCACGCAATGAACGGCGAAGAGATTTTTGGTGATGGCGTTCTAGAAATTCTGTCGGACGGCTTTGGTTTCTTACGCTCTGCAGCGGGTTCTTACCTAGCCGGCCCTGACGATATCTATGTGAGCCCATCACAAATCCGTCGCTTCAACCTTCGTACTGGTGACACTATTACAGGTACGATTCGTCCACCTAAAGAAGGCGAACGTTACTTTGCATTATTAAAAGTTAATCAAATTAACTACGACACACCAGAAAACTCACGTAATAAGATTCTTTTCGAAAACTTAACACCTTTATTTCCAACCGAACAATTGGTAATGGAATTAGGTAATGGTACAACAGAAGACTTAACTGCGCGTGTGGTTGACTTGGTTGCTCCGATTGGTAAAGGTCAACGTTCAATTATCGTTGCACCGCCAAAAGCGGGTAAAACCATGTTGTTACAAAACATCGCACAGTCGATTGTTCGTAACAATCCTGAATGTTTCTTGATTGTCCTTCTAATTGACGAACGTCCTGAAGAAGTAACAGAAATGGAACGTACTGTTCGTGGTGAAGTAGTTGCTTCAACATTCGATGAATCACCAGCTCGTCACGTACAAGTTGCAGAGATGGTGATTGAAAAAGCTAAACGTCTTGTAGAACACAAAAAAGATGTAGTGATTTTACTTGACTCAATTACTCGTTTAGCACGTGCTTACAACACTGTAATCCCTTCATCTGGTAAAGTTCTTACTGGTGGTGTGGATGCCCATGCTTTAGAACGTCCAAAACGTTTCTTCGGTGCAGCACGTAATATTGAAGAAGGTGGTTCACTGACAATTATCTCAACTGCGTTGATTGAAACTGGCAGTAAGATGGATGAAGTGATCTACGAAGAATTCAAAGGTACAGGTAACCAAGAAATTACCCTAGACCGTCGTATTGCTGAAAAACGTGTGTTCCCTGCGATGAACATCAAAAAATCAGGTACACGTCGTGAAGAGCGCCTAATGTCTGAAGATAACCTCCGTAAAGTTTGGATTTTACGTAAATTGCTTCATACACAAGACGAACTTGCAGCGATGGAATTCTTGCTTGATCGTATGAAAGAAACCAAAACCAATGATGATTTCTTTGATCAAATGAAACGTAAAGCATCCAACTAAGTTGAATGTTTGACTGAAAAGGCCATCTATAACGATGGCCTTTTTATTTGGTTGACTTTGGTTACACAAAGAAACATTTGATGGATTTCCATGTAAACTTATTTTCAAGTTTATGATTATAAAAAATATATTTTAAAAAACCCTATTCTTTTTAGTAGTTTATTTGCTATTTCGCCAATATAAAACTTTCTCTTAATTGTTATTTTCTGTTAAAAAATGGCCGTTTTTCACCTATTTTTAACGGTTTTTTCAAAGTCACTAGTAGCATTTCAAAATACTCAGTGATAGCATACACGCAGACCAGTTAGACTGCTCTATGCATTTTTAATACCTATTCAAATTAGGCATAATAAAAGCACACAACAGACTAACGCAGGTTATTTTTTAATCTCATATTTTAGAGAGTGATGCCATGTTATTCAAAAAAATCGCTATTGCTGCTGCAGTTGCTACTACTTTAGCTTTCGTTGGTTGTGCTAAAAAAACTGAAGAAGCTGCTCCTGCTGCTGCATCTGAAGCTGCTGCTTCTGAAGTAGTTGCTGCGTCTGACGCTGCTGCTGTTGAAGCTTCTGCTGCTGCATCTGAAGCTACTGCTGCTGCTTCTGAAGCTACTGCTGCTGCATCTGAAGCTACTGCTGCTGCTTCTGAAGCTCAATAATCTAACCGATTATTCAGCACAAAAAGAGAGCCCTATGGCTCTCTTTTTTATTGCTTCAAACTTTAAACCCTAGTTCATAAAAAGAGCTAAAATTCAAAATACTAAGCCCATGCTTATTGAAAAATAAAAACTGACAATTTAGCTAAAGGAAAGCCACAATCAACCTCTACGACAACTCAACTCAACTCAACTCAACTATATCGTCTCATTTTAAAACGAATATTCTTCAACATGACTTGTGCGATAGATGATGAACACTGCCCTCCTAAATCAAAGGCAAAAAAAAGCAGATCAATCGATCTGCTCATTTCCAACACGTTGACGGAATTTTTGTCCCGCACGGAAGGTCACTACACGACGGGCAGAAATCGGAATTTCTTCACCCGTTTTCGGGTTACGGCCTGGGCGTTGACGTTTATCACGCAACTCGAAGTTACCGAAACCAGAGAGTTTAACTTGTTCCCCAGAGATTAGCGCTTGGCTAATCTCATCGAAGAATAACTCGACCATTTGTTTTGCTTCACGACGGTTTAAACTCGTGAGCTCACTTAAATGATCAGCCATTTCTGCTTTTGTTAATGCTGTCATGAAGCCCTCAATGTCGCCTGGTAAGTGTTTTCCAACACCTGAAGTATGTTATCCATACCGGTTTTGATTTCAGCATCTTCTAATGTACGTGTTGGATGTTGCCATTGAATTGCAAATGCCAATGAGCGCTTGCCTTCTTCGACACCTTGACCAGTGTACACATCGAATAACCAAACTGCGTCTAAAAGCTCACCGCCGGTTTTTTCGATAAGTTGCTGAATTTCACTAACATTAATCTTATCACTAATTAAAAGCGCAATATCACGTCGAACCGACGGAAAACGTGATAATTCTGTAAAATTAGATACATAAGTTTGCAAAACAGCCGATTGATCCAACTCAGCTACCCAAGTTGTTGCCAAATCCAACTCATCTTCTAAAGATGGGTGTAAACGACCGAAGTAACCAATTGATTGACCATTGACTAAGATTTCAGCAGATTGACCTGGATGCAACCACGTACGCTCTGAACGTACATATTCAACATTTAAACGTGCAGAATTTAAAATCTCCTCTACATCGCCTTTAAAGTCAAAGAAATCCATTGGCTGTGCTTTACCATGCCAAGATTCAGTCGTACGCGAACCTATTGCAACCAGTGCAAAGGTTGGGATCTGTTTAAGATCATGAATGCTGTTCGCACCTTGATAATCAAAACGTAGACCAAGCTCATAGAAACGCACACGGTTTTGCTGACGGTTCACGTTGTATTGCACACATGGGATCAAACTTGATAATAAGGTTGAACGCATCACTGCAAGGTCGCTAGAAATCGGGTTTGCAAGCGCTAGTGGTTGAACCTTTGGATTCAATTGTTTCTCTAGTTTCGCATCTGCAAAGCTAAAGCTAATCGCTTCTTGATAACCCAAAGCCACTGCAGTTTGACGTAACTGAACCAATTCAAATTGGTCTTGGTATTTCGCTAGTTTGACATCAATCACCGGCAAGCTAATTTGAATATTGTCGTAACCGTGAATACGTGCTACTTCTTCGATGAGGTCTTGATAAATCGCCATGTCAAAACGATGTGATGGTGGTAAAACAGTCCACTCACCTTCTGCTTTCACAGTGACATTGCAACCCAAACGCGTTAAAGCATCCGTAATAAATGCAGATTCAACTTTATAACCGAGCAGTTGATCAACTTGCGCTTGGTTCAGTTCAATGGCTTCACGTTTTGGTAATAACTCTACTTTTTCAGCAACAGTAATTGGACCAAACTCACCACCAGCTAAATCAGCAATAAGCTGAGAAGCACGATGCATTGCAGTCATCGGCAATTCAAAGTCTACACCGCGTTCATAACGCTGAGATGCATCGGTATGCAAACCAAAACTACGTGCACGACCTGCGATATAGAGTTGATCAAAGAACGCCGACTCAAGGAAAATTTCAGTGGTATCGTCAGAAACGGCTGAACTTAGACCGCCCATGATCCCTGCAATCGCCAAGGCTTTTTGATCATCCGCAATCACCATCACGTTTTCAGATAATTTAACTTCTTGTTCATTCAACAACGTTAACTTTTCTGCTGCTGTTGCTTGGCGTACACGAACTGCCCCTTCAACTTTACCGCCATCGAATGCATGTAAAGGTTGACCCAATTCCATTAAAACGTAGTTGGTAATATCGACCAAAATACTGTGCTGACGGATGCCCGCACGAGCTAATGCACGCTCCATCCACTCAGGAGTTGGTGCTTTGGTATTGACGTTTTTGATCACTCGACCTAAGTAACGTGGGCAACCATCAGTTTCAACAACAACTTTCTTCTCATCAGTAATTGTTGCAGCAACTTCTTTAATTTCAGGGGCAGTCACAGGGAGTTGATTAATCACACCAATTTCACGTGCAATACCACGAATACTGAAGCAGTCACCACGGTTTGGCGTGATGCTGATATCAATCACATTGTCATCAAGATCTAAATATTCACGCACATTTACACCAACAGGTGCATCGGCAGGAAGCTCTAATAGACCGTCGATTTTATCTTCAAGATCAATTTCAGACGCACCGCACAGCATGCCTTGTGATTCAACACCACGAAGCTTGCCTTTTTTAATTTTGAAATCGCCCGGAAGTACTGCACCAATGGTTGCTACAGGAGCTTTCATGCCTACACGTACGTTAGGAGCACCACAAACGATTTGTAAAGGTTCGCCTGAACCAATGTTTACGGTAGTGACACGTAAACGGTCAGCATCGGGATGTTGAACCACTGTTAAAACTTCACCGACTACTACACCAGTAAATGGTTTTGCAGCAGGAGATAAATCATCAACTTCTAAACCTAACATGGTCAGTTGGTCAGAAAGTGTATCGCTATCAATGGCTGGGTTAACCCATGTACGCAACCAATTTTCGCTAATTTTCATTGTATAAAAACCTATTAATTCTAAATTTCTAATCCCCTCTAGCGCCCCTTTAAAGAAAGAGGACGAACCCTAAGTCATGATGGACACCCCCTCTCCTTTTAGGAGAGGTTAGGGAGAGGTATAAAACTGTTTAAGCAAATTGGCGTAAGAAACGCACATCATTTTGGTAGAACATACGCAGGTCATTAATGCCGTAACGCAACATGGCAAAACGCTCTACACCTAAACCGAAGGCAAAGCCTTTGTATTTTTCTGGGTCGATGCCAGCGGCTTGTAAAACGTTTGGATGCACCATACCGCAGCCCAAAACTTCCAACCATTTACCACGTTCATCCATGATATCCACTTCCGCACTTGGCTCTGTAAATGGGAAATAAGATGGACGGAAACGTACTTTCAAATCTTTTTCAAAGAATTCATTTAGCAAGTTCACCAACAAACCTTTAAGTTCTGCAAAGCTAGTGTTTTCAGCCACATACAGACCTTCGATTTGATGGAACATTGGAGAATGCGTTTGGTCCGAGTCACAGCGATACACACGACCAGGACACACAATACGGATTGGTGGCTGACTCGTTTCCATGGTACGAATTTGCACGCCTGAGGTATGCGTACGAAGTAAATGATTCGCATCAAAATAGAAAGTGTCGTGCATCGCACGTGCAGGGTGATGACCCGGAATGTTCAATGCTTCAAAGTTGTGATAATCATCTTCAACTTCAGGACCAGTTGCAACGGTAAAACCAGCTTTGGTAAAGAATTGGCAAATACGTTCTTGAACTTGAGTCACAGGGTGAATACTACCGACCGTTTGACCACGGCCGGGTAAAGTAATATCAATCGTTTCGCTAGCAAGCTTTTGTTCTAATGCAGCTTTTTGTAATTCAGCTTGACGAGCAGTCAGTGCGCCAGTAATCGATTCACGAACGGCATGAATTTGAGCACCAAAAACTTTACGTTCTTCTGGGTCCATTTTACCGAGCGACTTCGATTGTTCCGCGAGCTGGCTTTTCTTCCCTGTAAATTGCACTCGCACTTGGTCGAGTGTAGCAAGGTCCTCTGCTGCTGCAATCGCAGCGAGCGCTTCAGTGGTCAGGGCTTCCAGTGACATAGTAACTCTCAAAGCAACAATTTAAAAAATAATATAAACCCCTTATTCTAACAGTTTTTAGCCGTTATGATGAAGCGCATTCACAAGTTAAAATTGCATTAGCATCAAGTTTTAAAAAAAGTATAAGATAAACACAATATCAATGGGATCCAATCTTTATGGCACTCGATCCAATCTGGAAACAACAGCTCACACTCGTCACTTATGGCAATGAATTTCTCAACCAAGGTTTGAGTTTTCAACGTTGGTTGAATCACCACATTTTTGATCAGCACAGTTTCCATTTTCGTGATTTGCTATCACAGCATTTATTGGCTCAACATTTCCAAATTTGGCTAGAAGGCTTAAAAAAACAAGGGGTACAACGCTTAAGTTTACATAGCTCCAGCTTGCTGAATGATGAACAAAATCCGAATGCTAACGTTGAACTTCTTCCCTTTGCCCATTTTATTGTAAGCCACGAAAAAAATAAAAAGCAGGCATGGATTTTTGGTAAAGAACTTGCCGAGTGGTATAACGCAGAAAATGACTATGAAGCACCGGCATCCCAACAACTGCAAATTCGTCGAGAAACCTTTTGGCGCTATGAGCTGAACCATAAACTCATTAAACGCATCGAAGCAGATATGCAGTTACCAAAATGGGATGATATTCATAACTTCACTGAAGCAGAATTATTTTTACAAAAACCTGCGGAAGGTTTTATTGAGCCGGAGGTGTTAGGCACACCTTATTATGGTACGCAGCCCGATCTAAGCAGCGAATCGAATGAATCCGCAAAACTCGCACTCTTGCCAACGGATGCACAAGCGGATTTTGCACATGACAGCTTACATCGCTTAGATGCATTAAACCGCCACATTCAGTCTAAAATTCAGCATCCCTATCATGCAGATGGCAGCATCTACACACCTGAAGAACAGTTAAATTTGCGCCATTTTGCTCAAAAAACTGAAGATTTAACGGCTAAATTTATCGTAAAAGTCGCCAATCACTATAAAACTGCACGTTTAACTCCTGTGGTTGAAAGCTCTCCTCTGGATGGATTTAAAACTGAGGATAGAAAATCAAATCCTCAGCATGCACACCCGGCTAACTCGCCTCATAAACCCGGTGCAGGAGGAGTGATTACCTTAGTTATTATTACGGTAGTGATTTGCTTATTGGCTTATTACTTCGGACTTTAACTGTATAAATGTGATCAACACTAAAAAGCCCTTCTCATGGAAGGGCTTTTTTATGAACATGCTTATGTATGAATGACCTCAAAATTATGAGGTCGTTAAATAATTAAACGGACGAATTTCTAATCGAACGCGATGCTGATCGGCATGTTGATTAATATAATGACTGACCGAGACTACTTCACCCTCAAGCTCTGCGTCTGCACCATACATGATTTTGACTGCCTCACCTTTGCGGGGAATCATTTCGAGCTCTACAGTAATGCTACCTTGACCCATACCAACTATTTCAGCCAACATTTTATTTTCCTTTTGTTCTTTTCTATCCATACATTAGGCATGGCGCAAAGCGCGGTATAAAGATTATTTCTGTAACTTAACTGCACTTTTTTATTGATAAAACATCAAAACTTAAACATCAAAAACATAAGAGTCCAATTGTTCTAAAAATGCATCAACTGCATTTGCAGACTTTAAACGAATCCATTGAATATGTTGATATTCAGGTGCATTCATCATCTGTAGATATTTTTCACGATTCGTTTTATGGGTCTTAATCATCCACCAGACAATGGAATCTCGACCAAACATCCGCCAGAAACTTTCCTGATTATTTGAATCTGGCCAAAGATCTTGTTTGGACTTAGCCCGAGAAATTGCGCGCTTTACAGAGCGGTATAGATTGACTGGAAACGGAAGGTCTAACCATATCACCGTATCTATTTCAGACCATTTAACAGGAATCGCCCGAGTATAATTGCCATCAATAACATAACCATTTTTTGCTTTGGCAATTTCAGCTTCGATACGTGCAAAAAAGATTTCGTCAGGACACTCCTGCCAATCATCCAGCCAAAATAGGTTATCCAGTTCAATATAATGTAACCCTAATTTTTCCGCCAAAGCTCTGGAAAAGGTTGATTTTCCAGTGGCCGATGTACCGACTACATTTATTCTTTTCATTGTCATGATGATCTACTTGAGTCTGGTGAATCTACTCCAAGATAACAGCATTGGATCTGTAGGTTAACTTTTATTCTTCATGATAATCCAAAAGATCTGCATCGATATTGATAAAGTCAGGTTCAATTGCAGTATAAAAACACACTTTTCACAGACTATATTGATCCAATAATTTTTCAGTTGGTATTTATCCATTCATTTATGGCCGTCCCCCCTATCTGCACGCCTTATAAAAAAAACAGATTCTAGCTGTCCCCAGATGAATGAATTAATTCTGCCCGCAATTATGATGAACATGCGCAATATAAATACCTTCCCGTTCTGAGCGAAAAGCGCCGTGTGCATGTGCGGGCCTTCAACTGAGCATTAAACAAACCGGCCAGGCAACAAGATCGAAGCTAAACATTGAAATCACGACATAATACGCAGAAACCGTGGCTCGGGGCGCAGCACCTACCTAGCCTATTCATTTTCAGATATAATTTAGCGCTAAGCATCGATCAAATATTCAAAATTTAAATATAGTAACCAAACACTTAAATATAAAATTTCAACATAATTATTATGAGACTTTATGAAAACAGAATTTGACATTTATGCTAAAAAACCGCTGATTTCATGGCCAACAATTTTAATGCTTATTTTACTAGGCATTGCGATGGTCTTTATTATACCTTTTTTCAAATGGTTTAGAGATCAAGCTCAACCGCTTAACGTCAGCATAGTGATTGAATACCTGCAATTCACCCTAAAAAATTTCCCGATTTACAAGCTGCAAGCCGATCATGCCCAGCTGATCCTGCTCTACATCGTATCTATAATTGTCATTGATTACTTAAAAACGCAGATTAAACTGGTCATTACGCCTGATAAAATTTATTACCGCTTGTGGAAAATACCTCTCAGCACATTCATTCAGCGGCAGGAGGTAGAATACTGTCAATTTGCCATTCTTGGTATAAAACGCCCAAAACGGATCTCATGGCTGCAGCGTCCTATTTATCAGACTGCCAACAAAGAAAATCCACAGCTTTTATTCTTCCCCCTTAAAAATGTTCAATCTCAACTGCACCTTGCATGCTTAAGTGAACATGAAAAAGGGCAGCTGATTCAAATACTCAAACAATATTATAATTTTCAGGATGAGATTGCGGCGCTGACGCTTTCTCAAGAAGATCTGCAAAATTTAATTCTGCAAACCAAGATCAGCCCGCGGATCGCCTACCTGATTATCGGCAGCGTTCCTATTGGTATTTTGGGCTTATATTTAAACGCGCAAGCGCAGTTCTTTTACATTTCCAATTATCCGGTTTTGCTGTGTTTGGCCATTATTTTTCTGCTGATTTTCATTCCAAGCGTATTGTGGATACAAAAAGATATTCCCAAAATGGCGTTTACAGGAAGCGTGCTGTCCAGTACATTTTTAACGCTGAGCCTGAGCTTTTTTCTAATGCCGGTATTGCATAGTTATTATGCTTTGCATTTTGGCACTCATAAAATGACCGATGCGCAATTACTCTCAATGGATGCAGATGGTCAGAAATGGTTGTTATTAGACAACCAGCAAACTTTTCATATTTTACCCAAAACACCTTTCTACAACACGCACTTTAAAATAAATGCAATTTATGAATTTCCCATTTATTATCATTGGCATAACTATCATTTTCAGCACCGAGACCTTGCTTATGTCCAGCTTAAAACAAAAACCGATTAATATTGGTTAAGCTTACATAAGAATTTAAAGCCCAAAAAAAGACCGCTAAAAGCGGTCCCTTTTTAAGTCATAAAGACTTATGCAGCTAATGCATCTTTAGCTTTAGAAGCTAAAGCAGCAAACGCAACTGCGTCATGCATAGCGATGTCAGCAAGTACGCGACGGTCGATAATCACTTGAGCTTTTTTCAAGCCAGCGATCATACGGCTGTACGACAAACCATTTTGACGAGCACCGGCATTGATACGCGCAATCCATAGAGCACGGAATTGACGTTTCTTTTGACGACGGTCACGGTAAGCATATTGACCTGCTTTGATTACTGCTTGGAACGCTACGCGATATACGCGTGAACGAGCGCCGTAGTAACCTTTAGCACGAGCAAGAATTTTTTTATGACGGCGATGAGCCTGTACACCACGTTTAACACGAGCCATTTATAATCTCCTTAGATGTATGGGCACATACGGCGAACTGAAGCAACGTCACTTACGTGAACCATTACACAGCCGCGTAATTGACGGATACGCTTAGCAGATTTTTTGGTCAAAATGTGTCGTTTGAACGCTTGGTGACGTTTAAAACCGTTTGCAGTTGGCTTGAAGCGTTTAGCTGCACCACGGCGAGTTTTCATCTTAGGCATAAGAACCTCTTTTGAACACCTGTTCGGCACGTCTGCACCATTGCAAAGACGCCCTGCAGGTAAGGGAGCGAGTATTCTAAAGCATCTTTGCTCAAAACAAAAGCGAATCTTTCTACCGAATATCGAACTTAATTAATTTTCTGATATAGATTTTCCGATGATTTTATAAGCGATGCCCAATAAGGCTTATATAATGTCGGCACGCCAACTATTAATGTCCATTATGAAACCTGCACAGGATGCTTTTGCAGCCCTACGTTATCGGGATTTCTCGATTGTTACGCTTAATCAATTTTGTCTGACCTTAGCCATTTTGATTCAAGAAATTATTGTTGCTTACTCACTGTATCAAATCACTAAAGACCCGCTAACACTGGGCTTAATTGGTTTAGCTGAAGCAATTCCTTTTATTGCTCTCTCTTTGTGGGGAGGATACTTTGCAGATCGTTTCAATAAACAGACCATTATGAAAATTTGTCTGTTTTTTTCTGTACCTATGCCACTAATTCTTTGGGGGTTATTTCACCAATATGGTCTCGGCCAAATTGATGTCACCCAACTGTCTTGGGGAATTTATGCGGTCATTTTTGGGCTTGGAACGATCCGTGGTTTCTATAATCCCTCGGCAACGTCGCTTAAACCTTTTTTAATCCCGCGGGAGCTCTATGCCAATGGTGCAACATGGACAACGATTGGTTGGCAAAGTGGGGTGATTATTGGGCCAATGCTTGGCGGTTTTATGTTGGCATTTTTAGGCCGTGAAACCAGCTTACTCAGTGTTGCGGCGCTACTAACGGTCTGCTTCGTTCTCATTAACCTACTCAATAAACGCAGTTTTCCTAAAATTGAATCTGACAATTTAAAAGATAGTTTAAGTGAAGGTTTTCGATTTATCTGGAAAACCAAAATTGTCCTTTGGGCGATTTCACTCGATTTAGTTTCTGTGCTTTTTGGTGGCGTGATTGCCCTCTTACCGATTTTTGCCGAAGATATTTTAAAAGTGGGGCCTGAAGGTTTAGGCTACTTACGGGCAGCACCGTCTATTGGCGCCCTGATCACCATGATTGCATTGACCAAATTCCCTCCAACTCATCATGCATGGCGTAATATGTTATTGGCTGTAGCGGGTTTTGGTGTATTTACCATTTTATTCGCATTTTCAAGCAATCTTTGGTTATCACTCTTTGCACTGGCAATGACTGGTGCATGTGACAGTGTTTCTGTCGTCGTGCGTCAAACGATTTTACAGCTCTATCCACCTGAAAATATGCGTGGCCGTGTAGCCGCGGTCAATGGCATGTTTGTCTCCAGTAGTAATGAACTTGGAGCTTTTGAATCGGGACTTGCAGCAAAATATATAGGTACGATCATGGCGACACTTTTTGGTGGCTGTATGACCATGGCTGTAGTTGCGATCAGTTGGGCAAAAACCCGTGACTTGTTTGGGATCGACATTATCCATCAGTCAAAAAAATAATGGCATATTTTCCATTTAAACCTTGCCAGTATTTCCAATACAGGAAATACTGCGCAGCAATATCGACGCATTCATCACTCACATTGTGATCTTAGAATAGACTTATGAAACAATATCTGTGCTTAACCCTTTTGGCCTGCGCTCCATTTTCTACAGCGTTTAGTGCTTCAACCAAAACCCATCAACTTCCGGCACAGAATATTGAAGTTGCTCCTGCGCATTTAACCACGCGTTTAAATTGGTCGGTTTTTCCAAAACCAGTATATGCCAATGAAGACCTCAAGCAACGTGACCGCGCGGCCATTATTCGTGTCACAGCGAATGCAAAAGGTACAATTACCGATGCAAGTGTTGAAGAAAGTACAGGGGTCGATCAACTCGACCGAATCTTAATTGCTGCTGTCAAAAAAGCTAAAGTCAAGCCACATTTAGAAAATGGTGAATCCAAAGCCATTATTGGCTATCAAGCGTTTAATTTGAGAGTTAAAGGCAATACGCCTGAATGTGATTTCAACTTTGATTCAAAAGTTTGGAATGCACAAAGTGCAAATAAGAAAACGCCATTCCAATATGTATCTCAACCAAAATTAGATCTCACTAGTCATGAGTTGAAACAGCACGATCGTAAAGTCAAATTTAACTTTAAAGTGGACAAACACGGACAAGTGAAAAAGGTGAAGATCAAGCAAGGCTCTGGCATTTATGCACTCGATCAGAAAGTCGTTGAAGCACTAAGAAATAGTCAGATCTCGGTTAAACGTACTGCGAGCACCCTTTGGATCTATAAAAAGTCGAACTTTAAAGATGAAATTCAATTTAAAGTGAATGGCTGCTCATAATCTCAATTTTTAGCGGCACTAAAATAATGCATTGGCGTGCCGCGCACTGATGGAATGACTATGTTGAAACAATATACAGCAATAGGTCTAATGCTCTGTGCAAGCACAGTGATGTGCTCGCAGTATGCTGCCGCTGAGACTGCGCCCGCCAGCGAAGTAAAAATATTGCAAGACAGACCTGTCAGCTGGATGCGCGCACCCAAAGTTAAATTTGAGCCAGGAGATCTGGAAGGACGCCCTAGATTTGTCAATGTCGCAATTGATGCAGACAACTCGGGCAACATAACCGCAGTCAAAATCATCACCAGTTCAGGCTTGCCAGATTTGGATGATATGGTCATTAACGCGGTAAAAAAGGCACGCTTCAGGCCTTATATAGATTCGGGCATCAGCTATCCCTTCCGAGCGACGCAGCCATTTGAATTTAATGCTGATGACTATTCATCGACACGTAAAACACCAAAAAGAAAGCCCATCAAAACCTGCTGGGCTGATTTTGAGCCCGAGGGCTTGCAGCTCCAACAGTCTGGCCAACATAGAACATTTCAATACAAAGACGTCCCCGCAATGAAGCTGCCGATGACGGAATCTGAAGCAAAACAATTCAGCATAGATTTTAGTTTTAGCGTAGATCGTAAGAACCAAATTTCCGATATTCGTTTAATACAAAGTCCAAGTGATCCAATTGCCCGCTTGCTATTAAAGAAATTTGAACTGGCAAAAATCGAAGCGCCACGTAAGTTTTATCAGATCTTTAAAATTCAATTTAAAGAGCGCATTCAGCTGAAAAATATTCAATGTAATTGAAAAAATAGCCCGTAGATAAACAGATAACGTCCAATTTTGGCGATACTGACCAGTGTGAAAAATCGCCAGAAGTTTTCTTTCATTAAACCCGCGATTAAAGTAATTGGGTCTCCAATAATCGGCAGCCAACTCAGTAGCAAAGACCAATAACCATATTTGTGATAAATACCCTGTGCCTGCTGCATTTTCAGCTCTGACACGGGAAACCATGTTTTATTTTTATAATGTTCTACTTTTAAACCGAGCCACCAATTCACACAAGAACCGAGAATATTACCAATGCTGGCCACCACAATCAGCAGCCATGGATTATGTTGACCATAGCTCAACAAGCCGAGCAATACGGCTTCGGACTGTAAAGGAAGTAAGGTCGCAGCCCCAAATGCCGCGAAGAATAAAACTAAAAACGACCACATCGAAACGAATGCTTAGAGACCTAATTTTTTCTTCGACTTCAAATATTCAAAATTTGACCAAAGCACTGCTGCAACAATTACAACGATTCTCGACCATTTATATTGTGAAGAAATCGGTTCAATCGCAGCTCGCATCAAGTTTTGATCTTTGGTATGTAAATCTGCAAGAATATTTTGAACATGCACAATTTCAGCGACAAATAGCACTAAGCAGCCTGCAATACCAAAAATAATACTCCAATAGATTCTTGGGTTATTTTCAACAATACGGGTAAAATTTAAGAAAAAGTCTTTCATCGCAAAATCGTCCAACTAAGCCGTCAACAACGCGTTCTTTTCGGCAGCGCCGCATTCTAACACAGCGTTAGAATTTTCTTCCGTCCTATCTAAAATCTTAAGGTGAGTCTTTCCGCACTTTACTTTTATACATGAGACTTCTAATCTGCCACGCAAATATTGAATAATTTTAACTCACTTTATGAAAAAAATTCTTTGCTTAAGTTTTATTGTGTTATTACAAATTTTGACCGCTTTATATGCACAAAGTCCTTCTGAAGTTGCCAAACAACACGTGATTACACAAGATCAAATGATTTGGCAAAAGCGACCTATCTTTAACTTCAACAATGACGATCTGGGCAATCAAAATCGTGACCTTAGTTTTAAATTGTATGTTTTAGCCACTGGCGAAGTTAAAAAAGCTGAATTAATCAAAAGCTCTGGACTCACGCACATTGATAAGCGGGTTGAACAGTCACTTTTACGTGCCAAGTTCAAACCTTATATCGAAAATGGTGTAGCCTCCCCCTTTGTTGCCGTACAGCCCTTCTCACTCAAGCCCCTGAAAGAAAACCAAAGACCTTGGTGGAAAAAGCTTCTATTTATTTCATAAAAAAAAAGCATGTTTCCATGCTCTTTTTTTAAACGTGTATTGCTAAGGCTTTTTGTACCGCTGGACGGGCCGTCAGTCGATCGATATAGTCTTTCACGTATGGATAATCTTCCAACTGAATTTGCTGCCATTCATGACGCAGTGCCCAAGGCAGAATAGCCATATCTGCAATCGAATACTCTCCAGCCACAAATTTTTGACCAATCAACTGATGGTTCAAAACTTTATATAAGCGTTTAGATTCATTTACATAACGTTCAATTGCATACGGAATACGTTCAGGTGCAAAACGACTAAAATGATGATTTTGTCCTAACATGGGCCCAAAACCACCCATTTGCCACATCAACCATTGTTCAACTTCAACGCGCTCAAACTCATCTTCTGGATAAAACAAACCTGTTTTACGTCCAAGATATTGCAGAATCGCACCAGACTCAAAAACTGAAATTGACTCTCCTCGTGGGCCATTCTGATCCACGATTGCAGGGATTTTATTGTTCGGAGAAATTCTCAAAAAGTCTGGCTGAAATTGATCATTTTCCAAGATATTAATCGGAAAAATTTGGTATTCCAAACCCATTTCTTCTAAAGCGATGGTAATTTTATGTCCATTGGGTGTACCCCAATAGTAGAGATCAATCATCTATATTCCTTTTTAATTTTCAGTAAGGCAATCTCATTTTGCTTTATGTATAACATGTTTAATCCAGTGAAAGCTTGTCAGTTTTTCTGCAAAGTAACGTTAAAATGTGAATTATCACTTTGCTTTTAAAATCACTTAAGGTACAAAAATTCAAAAAATATAATTTTTTTATAAAAATCCCTTGAAAAAAATCAGCACAGACCGATATTGATACATGTACAAGGATCAAACGATCTTGTTAGTGAACAGTGGATGCCAAGCATCACTGAACATTTCTTATTGTTACAACTTTGCTTATTAAAGAGAGTTCTAATTATGAGTAGTTTAAATCTTAACCCACTTTTCCGTCGTAGCATTGGTTTTGATCGTTTCAACGATTTATTTGATTATGCCATGCAAAGCGACACACCAAATTACCCGCCATACAATATTGAAAAAACGGCTGAAAATAGCTATCGCATTGTGGTGGCAACCGCAGGTTTTACAGAAGATGAACTTTCGCTAAACTTAGAAAATCAAGTGCTAAGCATTTCAGGTAAACCAACTGAAGCGCAAGATACAACTGTGGAATTCCTGCATAAAGGCATTGCTCGTCGTACATTTAAACTGTCTTTACGCTTAGATGAACATATAGAAGTGCAACAAGCCCTATATGAAAATGGTTTATTGACAGTGGACTTACAGCGTATTATTCCTGAAGAAAAACTACCACGCCAAATTCCAATTGGCAAAAAGGCATTGATAGAAAGTCCTGTCCAAGAAAATAGCGCTGAGTAAACCCTCATAAAAAAAGACCCTTCGGGGTCTTTTTTTTGAAAAAATAGTTAAATTCGTAACATGATAAAAAAGAATTAAAATCATCCCATCTCAAAAATATAGTGTCTAGATTGCAAATTTTATGTTCTGATTTTTTATTCCAAACTAAATACTCCATATAGGTGTTTTTAATGAATCCTTGGTGGGTCTGGCTTACAAGCTGCTCATCTACTCTTTTTAAATTTTGGCGTATCTTGCAAAAAATAATCCTACTCTGTATTACTATCTATTTATATGAAATGTACTTTGTTCTGATTGCTTTTATGACATGGAATATACGACCTAATATTACCAAGATGAAAATCTATTGGAGGGTACTGAAAACCCCTATTTCACGGCCTGTTTTATGTAAATAGATCTCACATAGTTAGCTCAATAAAAAGCTTTGCTCACTTTATACCTACATTAAAACTAAATTAAAGCATTTCAAAACGTCTGAATCGAAACAACGATTGAATATCAATTAAAATATAATCAAATTTGTCTTTCTTAAAGAAACTTACTTAATACTCTCAGACATAAGTTCGCATTCATGAATTTTGCTCTATTTTCCAATCAATACGCAGCAAAAATTATTTGTGCCCTTGAACATCATTGAGATTAAAAACCAAAATATAGGCAAAAAAAAGCACTGCAAATGCAGTGCTTTTTTAATGGATACTTACTTTTTCTTTTTAGGACCAAGTAGCATACCCATTTGACGGCCTTCCATTTTTGGTGTTTGTTCAACAACACCATAGTCAACCACGTCAGCTTCAATTTTTTGCAATTGAGCCAAACCTAACTGTTGGTGTGCCATTTCACGACCACGGAAACGAAGCGTGATTTTTACCTTATTGCCTTCTTCAAGGAACTTGATAATGGCACGTAGTTTAACGTTGTAGTCACCAACATCAGTACCAGGGCGTAGCTTGATTTCTTTCACCTGTACTTGATGTTGTTTTTTCTTCGCTTCTTTTTGCTTTTGTTTTAGATCAAACAAATGCTTGTTGAAATCCATGATTTTGCAGACTGGTGGCTCAGCATTGGCAACGATCTCAACAAGGTCAAGATCTACTGCTTCTGCAGCACGCAAAGCGTCAGCAAGAGATACAATCCCTTTTTGCTCGCCATTTTCGTCTACTAGACGGACTTCTTTTGCACGAATTTCATCATTCAAGGCAGGACGGTTTGACTTTCCGCCCTGTTGATTACGGTCAGGCTGTTTAATCGCTTTTACTCCACAATGTACCGGCCGCGTTCGGCTACGGCTGCTTTTACTAGGTCAACGAATGCATCAATTGACATAGTACCCAAATTTTTTCCAGAGCGAGTACGGACGTTTACAGTACCTTCCTCAACTTCACGGTCCCCAAGAACCAATAAGTAAGGAATACGCTCTAAAGTACGTTCACGAATCTTAAAGCCGATTTTCTCATTTCTCAAGTCTGAAATCGCGCGGATACCGCTTTCTTTAAGTTTAGCGACGACTGACTCACATGCTTCAGCTTGTGAATCGGTAATGTTCATCACACATGCTTGAATTGGAGACAACCAAGGTGGCATGAAACCAGCATAGTGTTCAATAAGTATACCAATAAAACGCTCGAAACTGCCAAGAATTGCACGGTGCAACATTACAGGCTGATCACGGTCGTTATCTTCAGTCACATAAGATGCGTCAAGACGTTCTGGTAAGTTAAAGTCACATTGAATTGTACCGCACTGCCATACACGACCTAAGCAGTCTTTGAGTGAGAATTCAATTTTCGGACCGTAGAATGCACCTTCACCCGGTTGAAGTTCCCACTCTAGGCCTGCAGCATCTAAAGCATCTGCTAAAGATTTTTCCGCCATGTCCCAAAGTTTGTCATCACCTACACGTTTTTCTGGACGCGTCGACAATTTCATTTGAACTTCTTCAAAACCAAAGTCTTTATAAACATCTAAAGTCAATTTAATGAAGTCTGCAACTTCAGTACCGATTTGTTCTTTCGTACAGAAGATATGCGCATCATCTTGTGTAAAGCCACGTACACGCATAATACCGTGTAATGAACCCGATGGTTCGTTACGGTGACATGAACCAAACTCAGCTAAACGGATTGGCAGGTCACGGTAAGATTTTAAACCTTGGTTGAAGACTTGCACGTGACATGGGCAGTTCATTGGTTTTACTGCATAGTTACGGTTCTCTGAGTGAGTCGTAAACATGTTTTCAGCATAGTTTGCTGCGTGACCTGATTTTTCCCAAAGCGTGAAATCAACCACTTGCGGTGTACGGATTTCTTGGTAACCATTGGCTTGTTGAACTTTACGCATGTATTGTTCAAGCACTTGGTAAATCGTCCAGCCGTTTGGATGCCAGAACACCATACCCGGCGCTTCTTCTTGCATATGGAACAAGTCTAACGCTTTACCAATTTTACGGTGATCGCGTTTTTCAGCTTCTTCAATACGTTTGATATACGCAGCTAACTGTTTTTTGTCAGCCCAAGCTGTACCGTAAATACGTTGCAGCTGTTCGTTTTTCGCATCACCGCGCCAGTAAGCACCAGAGATTTTAGTCAACTTGAACGATTTTAAGAATTTAGTATTTGGAACGTGCGGACCACGACACATATCCAAGTAGTCTTGATGATAGTACAAGCCCATTTCAGTTTCTTCAGGCATGTCTTCTATCAGACGCAGTTTGTATTCTTCGCCGCGTGCAGTGAACTCTTTGATCACTTCATCACGTGGAGTCATTTTTTTGATGACATCATAGTCTTGGTCGATGAGCTTTTTCATGCGCTCTTCGATTGCTGCCATGTCATCTAAAGTAAACGGACGTGGCATCCAGATGTCATAGTAGAAACCTTCTTCAATGACAGGACCAATGACCATCTTTGCTTCTGGGAACAATTGCTTAACTGCATGACCTACCAAATGCGCACAAGAGTGACGAATGATGTGAATACCATCTTCATCTTTAGGCGTGATAATTTGTAGGCTAGCATCTTCTGTAATTAAATCAGATGCATCAACTAAACGATCGTTTACACGACCCGCAACTGTATTTTTTGCTAGACCAGGACCGATGCTTTGAGCAACTTCCATCACAGACACGGCATGATCAAATTCTTTTTGATCGCCATTAGGCAAAGTGATAATTGGCATATAAAAATCCTTAAGGAGTGATGCCCCGTACAATGGAGCATGTCACCGCGAGATTATGATCGAGGGAGACCCTCAAAAGATAAAAACGGTGGATAAATAAAATTCGACCTAAATTTTACACGCCCTGCCAACTTTAATAAACCTCTAATCCCATAGAAGTTGATTTTTCTGCCGCCTTTTACAAGACTCCTGATAATTCAAACAGATTTCAGCCGAAATGCGCTTTATGCTGTCAACATAATAATCACGTTCTAATTCATAAAATTATTCCGAATTTCGAACACCTATACCCACTGAACTCTCTATGTAGGCAGGTATCATGCAAGCACATTCACTTATATCTTGGTCTAGTTTAAAACCGCTCCAAACCCGCTTATGCCCTTGCAGCCAATGTCGATCTTGTGGTCTTACGGCTCGAAGATGATGATGTAGAACAAGTCGTGGTCATGTATGGTCGCTGTCAGCATCGCGGCGCACTCATGGCCGATGCCCATATTCAAGGAGATAAAATCGTCTGTGGGCTGCATGGCTCTCACTATATTTATAAAACTGGCATCAACCCACGTTATCTGAATAAAAATCTGCAAAAGTTTAAAGCGTGGGTGGAAGGCGATCAGGTGTATGTCGATCTTGAAGAAATTCAAGCGTGGGAAAAAAGAAATCCTCAACAATATAAGCGTGATCAATACCAAGGCCTATATGCTGACTCCGCGCCCGCGCCAGAAGAACCATATAATAAATTGATCTTGGAACTCGCACGAAATGGCTTAAGTAAATTTGGACATCATGGCCCGACAGCGGCAATGGGCGTGCCTTTCAATCAACTTCCGAAATGGGATGATATTCAACTGATCACCGCACAACTGTGGAAAATTCCATTGTTAGATAATGCACCCGTAGCAACCGAAGTGGTGATTGGCCCAAATGCTAAAAAACCTTTAAAACTCAACATTCCCGTGTTTGTGTCAGATATGAGTTTTGGTGCGCTATCTCAAGAAGCCAAAGTTGCCCTTGCAACAGGTGCTGAACTTGCAGGTACAGGCATTTGCTCAGGTGAAGGCGGAATGCTTACTGAGGAACAAGCGGCTAACTCCCGTTATTTTTATGAACTCGCGTCTGGTCGTTTGGCTATGACATCGAAAAAGTCAAAAAGTGTCAGGCCTTTCATTTTAAAGGCGGTCAAGCTGCAAAAACAGGTACGGGAGGACATCTTCCAGGCCATAAAGTGATTGGAAAAATTGCAGAAGTACGTAAATTACCAGAAGGCACCGCTGCTATTTCTCCTGCAACCTTCCCCGACTGGACGCATCTATCACAATACCGTGAATTTGCAGAATATGTCCGAGTAGAAACCGGCGATATCCCGATCGGCTATAAACTCTCTGCACAGCATATTGAACGTGATATTGACGCAGCACTGAGCATTGGTGTGGACTATATTATTTTAGATGGACGTGGCGGTGGTACAGGTGCAGCCCCAACCTTGTTCCGTGACAATATCTCAGTACCAACCATTCCTGCGCTTGCACAAGCACGTCGTCATTTAGACCGTTTAGGACGGTCAGATATTAGTTTAGTGATCACAGGTGGACTTCGTGTACCCGCTGACTTTATTAAGGCACTCGCTTTAGGTGCAGATGCCATCGCGATTTCAAACTCTGCCATGCAAGCCATTGGCTGTTTAGCTATGCGTGCCTGTCAGACCAATGATTGTTCTGTCGGCATTGCCACACAACAAGATCATTTACGTCGTCGTTTAGAAATAGACAAATCGGCACAACAACTGGCGAATTTTCTAAATGCATCTGTTGAACTGATGCAAGTCATGGCTCGTGCCTGCGGACATCATCATCTGAATCAATTCTGCAAAGATGACCTGACCACATGGAAAAAAGAAATGTCGAACCTCACGGGTATTCACTACAGTGGATTTGAGTAAGCTTCAAATCATGAGCTTTTTTCAAAACCATTGAACCTAAAAAGAGTCCATACGGGCTCTTTTTTATTCTCTGAATGTCTCTAAGGCGATCAATTGATCTGATTGATACAACCAAAGCTGTGCAAATTGAGGGATGATCATTTCACTTTGCGCAGGGCGTAAAAAAATATAATCATCTATGTCTATGCTACTTGTCTGCGGAATTTGCACAAGTTCCTGATTACTACTTCGACCATATAATGCATGGGGCTGACTGCCTTGAGGATAAACATAGTCCCCTCGCCAATAGCCTCCATAAATAAACACAGCCTGAGATTTTGCCCAACGACTGAGCCATTCTAACTGTGGTAATTCAGTCCGCGGCAACACTTTTAACACTGGTGTGGCGAGCCACAAGGCACTTTGGAAAGCTTGTAAATTTTTCAGTTCAAAATCTGCGGGTTTTAATAACATCGAGCCAAACGAGACTTCGTTACAGACGCTCTGCTGATAATGAAAACTAAAACTAGGACTACCACCACCATTCCAACAGGTGTGTTCATCACATAAAGTTGGATAGCGCTGTTGTACATAAGCTTTGAATTGTTGATAACTTTTCTGGGATTGTTGATAAGTCTGTTCAGCAGATTGAATCAGTCGTGGAATCTTCGCCACATGTGCGTCATAGCCCATCAATCCTGAAAATTTTAAATGTTGAGGATGTTGAACGATTACATCCAAAATAGCCTTTAGCTCATCGATCGTTTTCAGACCACCGCGGTGTAAACCCACATCGATTTCAATATTGATGCGTAGACACAGTTGATGCTGCTCAGCAAATTTGAGGTATTGGGCTAAACGCTGTTCACTATCAATCAGCCATTGCACTTGCGATTGCGTGGCCTGCAAAACTGCCTTGTCTGCATGCTTCAAGGCCTGAATTGGCATCGGTTTTCCAAACAACACATCGGCTTGTGGCATCGACTCGAAAAGTGTTTTCAGATGTGCAAAATGAAATAGCATGAAACGCTGTGTCTTGAGCTGTGTAGCACAGTGTTGAAGCAGAGCCATGCACGCCAAGGATTTCACCACCAAGCGCGGATGCAGACGCTCTGGCATTTGCTGCTGAGTGACCCCCAAGTTGTGATTTAATGCATCAACATCCACGATTAACTGGGGCATCCCCGTACCATTTTGTTTTAACAGCGAATTCAACTTTTGAAAATATGCATCCATGCCATCCCCTTTTTCATATCGTTCAATTGGTCTTCAACGTTTAACGTTCCACGATGCTTATTCAATCAGTAACTGCTGTAGCTCTGGACTGAGCCACTTTTGCTTCGGATCTAATTCTTGTCGAATATTTAAAAAATCTTGCCACTTGGGGTACACATTTTGAAGCTGCCGCGCATTTAGGCTATGCAATTTCCCCCAATGCGGACGCCCGCCATATTTTAAAAAAATCGGCTCCACGAGCTTAAAGATGACTTGATAATCTTGCTTATAGAACTGATGCACCGAAATTGAGGCCGAATCTTGCTGATAAAACGGACTGAGCCAAATATCATCTCCACGTACAAGTCGATATTCTAGCGGAAAAAACATCGGAACCTTATGTCGTCGAAGGGTATGCAAAATTTCTTCTAAACAATTCATCCCGTGTTGCAGCGGAATCTGGTATTCCATCTCATTAAATTTGGTATTTCGAGCAGAAGGAAAAATTCGACTTGACCAGTCTACGTTCATCGAAGGTTTGACAAAAACACCTAATAATTTTTGTAGCCATGGATTCAGTGGTGGAAATAATCGCGTCAATTCTGCACAAAATTTGAGTAATACGTCGTCATCTAAGCACTGTTCTTTCCGCGGTTGAAGGTTATCTTCCGTCTCATCTAAGGTTTTTAAAATAACCTGATCGGCATGACTAAATGCCCAGAACTCAATATGTCGATGTTCATATTGCCATTGCTGCATATTCTGCATGACATCGTTCAGTGGACATAATCGCGTCTGTTCTTTGAGTTTATACATCGGTCGATTTTGCAGCTGTACATGCGTCAGCACGCCTAAACTCCCGAGTGAAACACGCCCTGCTTGGAAAATTTCGCTGTTCTGTTCAGCACTGCATTGTAGTAACTCGCCCTGCGCGGTTAATAACTCAAACCCCTTAACCAGTGCCGATAAACACGGCAATTCGAGTCCTGTGCCATGTGTCCCTGTTGCGATAGCTCCAGCCAAACTTTGACGATCAATATCTCCTTGATTGATCAGTGCCTGATCAAAAGACGCGAGCTTCTCGCCCAAATCAAATAATCGTGTGCCAGCTTGGACGGTACTTTGGCAGCGTTCAGCATCGATATCTAGAATACCTTTGAGATGATCTAAACTTACTAAGGTATCTGTGGTTTTTGCCAAAGGGCTAAAAGAGTGCCCTGCGCCAACCATACGAATCTTAGGTTGGGATTGCACCACCTCCATTAACTGCTCAAGATTTTTCGGTTGTGTAAATGACTTCGGGATCGACTTCTGAGCACCTGACCAATTTTCCCATGCAATGTCGTGTTGAATTGTCATATTCATCCTTATCGCCATACTTTTTATTGTATTCAGCCGTATTGTTTTATTTTTGATTTCCGCTTTTGCAATGTTGATGCACAAGCCATCTTGATTTTTTACTTAGATTATACGAAGTTCTGTATCTTCTCAAATTTAAGTTTATTGTTATAAAACAGCAAATAAGCCACGATCAATTAAAGAGAAAATAATTCATCTATATAGCCACAAAGACTATTCAAGGCGCTCTAGATTATTCGATCAGCATCATTCAAACATTATCAATAAAGAGGATCACACACGGAAATATCTGCAAAATCAGCATAAAAAACCAACAATTATTGTCTATTTTTCAGCTAAATTATTTATTCTAAAAAATCAATTTTGAGAACTACAGGGTTCATTTTCGCCACTGAATTGTATTTTATTTTATTCATTTTCAATCACTTAAAAAATTAGTATAAATACTCGACTAAAGCATAAATGCAGAGACCCTATGGACTGAATTATTGTTAAGTCAGATTTAAAACAAATATACATGGACTTGGAGTACCACGATGGTTAGCGCATACGATGAATTGCCACGGACCCCGGCAAATTTTGTGGCACTTTCGCCTCTACGTTATTTAGAGCGTGCAGCCTATATTTATCCTGATCAGGATGCCATTATCCATGGCAATCGTCATATTTCATGGCGCCAAACGTATAACCGCTGTCGTCAATTTGCACATCAGTTGCAACAATTAGGCATTGGCAAAAACGACACTGTGTCTGTGTTATTACCGAATGTTCCTGCTATGGTTGAAGCACACTTTGCCGTACCAATGGCCGGTGCTGTACTGAATACGCTAAATACACGTCTTGATGCGAAAACCATTGCCTTCATGTTGGAACATGCGGAAACCAAAGTCCTGCTGGTTGACCCTGAATTCACTCAAGTAGCCACAGAAGCTTTAGCTTTAATCGATCAAGACATTTATGTCATTGATGTGGCAGATGCTGAATTTGAAGGTACAGCACAACCGATTGGACAAATCGAATTTGAAGACTGGTTGGCGCAAGGTGATGCCAACTTTGAATGGCACTTACCTCAAGATGAATGGGATGCCATTAGTTTAAGCTATACCTCGGGTACCACAGGGAATCCAAAAGGCGTGGTGTATCATCACCGCGGCGCATATATCAATGCAGCGAGTAACATCATTGCTTGCGGCATGACGCCACGTGCAACGTATCTGTGGACGCTTCCTCTATTCCACTGTAATGGCTGGTGCTTTGCATGGACGATGGCAGCCAATGGCGGAACCAATATTTGTCTACGTAAAATCGACCCTGAACTGATTTTCAAACTGATCGCAGAGCACAAAGTAGATTATTTCTGCGGTGCGCCAATCGTACTTTCAATGATGATCAATACGCCTGAAGAGAAAAAAGCGCAATTTGACCATCGCGTTGAAGTGATGGTTGCTGGTGCAGCGCCACCTGCTGCGATTATTGAAGGGATGCGTAATATTGGTATCAATGTCACACATGTTTACGGTTTGACTGAAACCTATGGTCCATCAGCACTTTGCGCATCGCAAGCTGGTTGGTCTGATCTTTCCATTCAAGAACAAGCACAGTTGCATTCTCGCCAAGGTGTGCCATACCCGCTTCAAGATGGCATGAAAGTCATTGATCCTGAAACCATGTTACCTGTTCCGCATGATGGCCAGACCATGGGTGAAATCATGTTCCGTGGCAACATCGTAATGAAAGGCTATTTGAAAAACCCAGAAGCAACGGCTGAAGCCTTTGCCGGTGGCTGGTTCCATACCGGCGACTTAGCAGTCTGCCAACCTGACGGTTATGCCAAAATTACTGACCGCTCTAAAGATGTGATCATTTCAGGGGGTGAAAACATTTCATCGCTCGAAGTAGAAGAAATTCTATATCAACACCCTGCTGTACTGACCGCTGCAGTGGTTGCAAAACCTGACCCTCGTTGGCAAGAAGTGCCTTGTGCCTTTATTGAATTAAAAGCAGGTAAAGAAGCAACGCCTGAAGAACTGATCGAATTCTGTAAGCAGCACCTTGCACGTTTCAAAGTACCTAAAGATGTAGTGATTACCGAAATTCCAAAAACCTCGACAGGTAAACTTCAGAAGTTCGTTCTCCGTGAATGGGCTAAAGAGCGCGCTGTTGGTGAATTTGGTTAATATTAAAACTCAAAAGCCAAGCATGATTTTTTCAATCATTTAAGCAAAAAAAGCGACCTAATCAGGTCGCTTTTTTGATGTGAAGTCTATAACTTCACGTTTTGCTTCAATGATCAGATCATGTTGAATTCTCTGATCATTGAGCTATCTAAGTACCTGGTTATCTAATCATGCATTAGTTATCAGATAATAAAGCCACTTGTTGAATGTAGTTAAACAATTTCAACTTTGACGCAGTCAGTTCTTCTTCGCTTACATTTTTTGCTATATCACGTTGAATACGCAAAATATGCTGACGAATAGGATGATGTTCAGCAGCATTATGTGCTTTCATGAACTCTTTAATGACGGGATCACCTTGGGCAATCATACGTTCAGTCCAGCGTTGAAGCTGCGCTGTTTTTTTCGCACCTTGCTGCGGAATCAAATAAGATAAAATCATGGTTTCATCTTCATTACGCAGTAATTTACCTACACGTTGAAACTGACGGCGTCGCGCTTCATGTGAAGTAATGGTTTGTGCATCAAGTAGTGCTTCGATCAGACGCTCTTCTACAGGAAGATTTTTAATCTGTTTAGGATTCAGTTTTGCAAGTTCCTCGCCCAAAGCAGCCATACGTTGTACAGCTTTCTTTTGCTCAGTTTTACTTGCACGTCCTTCTAAGGATTCAAAGTCTTCTTCGGTATAGCGGTTCGGTCGACGTGCCACGTTTAATCTGCCTCGTAAAATTTTGCTGCAAACAGTGCTTGAATTTCAGACAAAGCTTTTTCTTCATCTGCACCTTCAATCACTAAGCGTAAAGTTGTGCCCTTGCCTGCGCCAAGCATCAGCAAAGACATAATATTTTTGGCATCTACTAATTTTCCACCCTTACCAATTTGAATCGACGAGCGAAATTTGGTCGTGACTTCGATTAGCTTGCCAGATGCACGCGCATGTAAACCCAGTTTATTAATTACGTCAACAGTTGTGTCGATCATGACCAGTGCTTCATTTCTCTATGTAGAACCTGAATAGACCATTTTGCCTCAAGTGCTTTTTTTAGTCTATCTACGATATATACCGAACGGTGTTGCCCACCTGTACACCCGATCGACACCGTCATGTAATGACGATGCCCTTCGGCAAATGCCGGCAGCCATTTATCCAAAAAATTATAAATATCTTGGAACATTTCATTGGTTTGTTCACTTTGTTGTAAAAACTGACGAACTGGCTCATCTAATCCTGAATACTTACGCAATTCCATATCCCAGTGTGGATTGGGCAAATGACGGACGTCAAAAACATAATCTGCATCGAGTGGAATACCATGCTTATAGCCAAAAGACTGTAAGATCAAAATTAAATTATCTGCCTGTCCGAGTTTAGACAGCAAGGTATGTTTTAAATCATGTACGCTCTTATCAGTAGTATCAATATGTACTGTCGAGCGTAATTGAATCGGCAACAGTAAAGATTTTTCTTCCTGTATGCACTCATTTAAACTTTTGAAACGACTTGCCAACGGATGGGGACGTCGAGATGAACTGAATCGCGCAATCAATTCCTGATCACGCGTGGTCAAATAAATAATATCGACTGAGCCATGGCGTTGTAGCTGTTGAAAAACCAAATCGAACTCTTGTAAATCTGCACGTGTACTGCGGACATCCACACCCAGTGCCAATTGTTCAAGATTATTTTCTGAATCGAGTTTTTCAACAATTTCGGGGAGTAAGGCCAATGGCAAATTATCGATACAGTAATAGCCCAAATCCTCAAGTATCTGTAATGCAGATGACTTTCCAGATCCAGATTGTCCTGTAACAATTAAAATGCGCTTCATCGCTTGCTACCCCATAGCCGTTTTAAACTGCAGTATATTTAACCTGCATATTATCAATAAGACGTGTTGCGCCTAATTTAGCCGCAATAAACAACACCACGTCTTGATCAAATTCTTCAATTTTCTGTAATTCAGGTGTACGTGCTTCAACATAGTCCACAACAAAACCCGCCGCTGTCAATGTTGCTTTAATATTCGCTAACACATCTGCAAGTTGAGTTCCAGCATGTAATTCTGCCTCAGCCGTTTTCAAGCTTTGGTAAATCGTTGGTGCAATCGCACGATTTTCCGCACTTAAATAACCATTGCGTGAACTCAATGCCAAACCATCTTCAGCACGAGTAATCGGCACACCAATCACTTCTAGTGGAATATTTAAGTCACGTACAAACTGACGAATCACTGCAAGTTGCTGGTAATCTTTTTGCCCAAAGAATGCAAAATTCGGTTGAACAATATTAAAGAGTTTTGTCACAACAACAGCAACACCGTCAAAATGACCCGGACGCTGTTCGCCACACAAATCATTGGTAATGCCGCCCACGCTAATATTGGTTAAGCGCGGTTTGTTGCCATACATTTGTTCAACAGTCGGCGCAAACACGATGTCACAACCCACTTCAGCCAATAAGTGCTGATCTTGTTCCAAAGTGCGTGGATAGTTGTCAAAGTCTTCATTTGGACCAAACTGAATTGGGTTAACGAAAATACTCACCACCACGACATCACACAGTTTACGTGCTTCACGAACTAAATTGAGGTGACCTTCATGCAAGTTCCCCATCGTTGGTACAAAACCAATGATTTTACGCGCAGCACGTGCTGGATTTAGCGATGCACTTAAACCTTGAATCGTTGTTTCAGTTTTCATGTCTTACAGCTCAATTTGGAATGTATGTTCTTTGGCAGGGAAGCTACCATCTAGTACGGCAGCATGATACGCCTTAAACGCATCCACAATTGCCGTTTCCCCTGCTTGCTCTTTCATAAAGTTGCGAACAAATTTCGCCACGTGACTAAACGTCAGTCCCAGCATATCTTGTTGAACCAAGACTTGAGCATCCGTTTCTGCACCGGCACCGATCCCAATCACAGGTGTATTTGGGAACAATTCACTAATTTCTTTACCCACTTGGGCAGGAACACATTCCAAAAGTAAAAGTGCTGCACCTGCATCAACCACAGCTTTACAGTCTGCAATGAGTTGATCCGCAGTTTCGCGTGTACGTGCTTGCACTTTATAACCGCCAAACACATGAACCGATTGCGGAGTTAACCCTAAATGCACACACACTGGAATACCATTACGGGTCAATACTTCAACTGTTTCTGACAACCATGCACCACCTTCCAATTTGACCATCTGCGCGCCTGCTTGCATTACGGTCTTTGAATTCACCAAAGCATCATTCAAAGTGGCATAGGTCATAAATGGCAAATCTGTCAGAATAAACGCATGCTTATTGCCACGACGCACTGCCGCAGTGTGATATGCCATATCTTCAACAGTGACAGGTAAGGTTGAGTCATTCCCTTGAATGGTCATCCCCAATGAATCACCAATCAGAATACTATCGACTTCAGCAACTTCCATTGCTTTTGCCATGCTCGCATCATAGCAAGTCAAGCAGGAGAATTTGCGGCCTTCCGCTTTAAATTTTTTCAAGTCACTTAGACTAATCATTTCAATATTCCTCAGATGACGGCTTTCTCAAGTGGTCATACAAAAATTAAAGATGGGCCCAGTTTCCTGCATCCAATACAGTTAAATTTGGATTATTCAAAATAGGTAAATCTTTTAATGGTTGTCCTTTAATCTGTAGATTCTCATCTAAATCCAATAAAGGTTTCAACACAAAATCACGTTCTAAAACACCAACATGAGGCACCGTTAAACGTTCATTTTGAATGTGCTGTTCACCGTAAATCAGTAAATCTAAATCCAGTGTACGCTCGCCCCAATGGCGTAGGCGTACACGCCCCGACTCTTGTTCAAAGCGTTGTAATTCATCCAACAAAGCCAAAGGTGCTAGATCAGTTTCTAATGCAACCGCTGCATTTAAATAATTCGGCTGATCTTGTGGCCCCATTGGTGGGCTTTGATACAGTTGTGAGACTTTTACAGTACCGAGTGTCGCAAGTTTATGCACCGCTTCACTGAGGATCTGCAGGGAATCACCTAAATTACTGCCTAAACCAATATATGTCAGCGTCATTGTGTTGGCCCAAAAATAACCTGAGTCAGATCTCGTTTCACACGTTTACGTTTTAAAATCGGATGATCTGCACCAATTTCACCACTGGCTGACGCTGCAACAATTGATACTGTCGCTGGACTGTTGGCATGTGATTTAGGCTTACGTTGACGGCGACTTCTGCTTTCTGGTTCATTCACAAGTGGTTCAATTTCAACTTGCTGATGTGCAGAAGTTTTCGTTTCCACATCTTCATGCGCCGCTTTACGACGACTCTTGGCACGTTGACGATTGTATTGGCTAATTGCCCGTTCTTTTTCGTCAGTGCTCATCTGCTGATAAGCATCCCACCACTGGCCCATACCTTGCGTGCTTGTATCACCCGATTTTTCACGCAGCAGCAAGAAGTCAAAGCCTGCACGGAAACGTGCATGACCTGAAAGTGCTTCAATTTGCTGTGGTTTTGGATTCAGCAAACGGGTTTGCATTTCCCAAACCTCACGAATAAACGTTTCGGCAAAGCGTGGAATAATGGTTCGTGTAGCTTGACGTTTCAATACATCTAAGCCCGCTTGAGCACGTGCTTCAGCTGGAACAACACCTTTATTCAGATAGAACGTACAACGTTCTTGGAACGGAATCCACAATAATACGGCATAGAAAAATGCAGGGTTAATGGTTTTCCCAATCGAAATACGTTGATCGGTATTTTTTGCTGCCAACTCAATAAATGGCGTTACGACCGGTTTGATATCTGCAAATAATTGATACCAGATACCAAAATCGATCAGCATCGGTAAGACGCGATTGAGATGCCCCATGGTAAAGAGTTTTTGTGACTCATCGTATAAACGATGTGGAGACACATCACGCAGCAATTGAGTAAGTTCTGGAGTAAAGACCTCCAGAATTTTTTCATCAATATTAAAGTTTAATTTGGCTGCAAAACGTAAAGTCCGAAGCATCCGCACAGGATCTTCTTCAAAACGTAATTGTGGATCACCCAATAAACGCAACGTTTTATGCTTAATGTCATCTACTGCATGACAAAAATCTAGCACTTCACCTTTGCGTGGTTGGTAATACATTGCATTGATCGAGAAGTCACGACGTGCAAAGTCTTGCTCAATCGTACCCCAATTATTATCACGTAAAATCATGCCCGCAGCAGAAGTCACGGCTTTTTTAGGTGGCGCACGGAAGGTCGCAACTTCGATCAGTTCACGTCCTGAGTAGACATGCGCCAGCTCAAAACGACGACCAATAATTCGGCAACGTCGCCCGAAGACTTCTTTCACCTGAGCTGGTGTCGCATTAGTTACGGCATCAAAATCTTTAGGTGCATGACCCAACATTAGGTCGCGGACACCGCCACCCACGATATAAGCTTCATAGCCTGCCTTAGTTAAGGCATCAATCACATCTAAAATGGAAGAAGGTAATTGTGCGGTTGATAAACCACATTTGGACGCGCGCAAAGTTTGCAAAAGACGCTGTCTCCTACGTCTGAACGTAAAATTCTTAAGATGTCGCTAATGATATCTCTAACACAATCAAAGGGCAATTTGATTATCTCAATGCTCAAGCTGAGCTTAACCTAATTCTTTTTTTTACACTTCACTTAAAGTGCCAATTTTGCTTTATTTTTAGCAAACAGCGCAGGACCGATTCCCTTAACCTGTTGAATATCATCAATGCTTTTAAATAAGCCATTACTTTTGCGATATTGCACAATTGCTTCTGCTTTTTTCTGACCAATCCCATGTAATGTTTGCAGTTCATCGACTGAGGCTGTATTTAAACGTACCTGATCTGTTCGACTATTTTGTTGGGTGCTGGGTCGTGACAAATAATAGTTTGCATTGCTCGGTGCAGTTGTCGCTTTGGACTTCGAGGCCTCAGATTGCTTTTTTAATTGCTGATCTTGAGCTTGCTGCATGGCTTTCCATTCCGCGTAGCCCGAAGGGCTTTGAGCATAAGTCAAATCTGCCATTAAACCCAAAACCAAGATAAGTAGTTGTGTAAAAAATTTATTCTTTAGGATGTTGTACATATTCAGCCTGTTGTTTTAATTGTTGTTTTGCCTGTTCCCACAACTGATCCATTTCAGTCAGGGACAAGTCTTCTACATGTTTTTGTTGTAATGTGGCCTGTGCTTCAATATAAGCAAAACGGCTTCTAAATTTATGAATGGTACTTAACAGTGCCATCTCACTTGAGATGCCAATCTTACGTCCAACATTCACTAGAGAAAATAAGCAATCACCAAATTCATCAAATATTTCGTCGGATTTTTTGCCTGCCAAGGCCTCTTTTAACTCCCCTAGCTCTTCCTCAAGCTTGCCATAAGCCCCTTCAATATCTGGAAAATCAAATCCAATTTTCGCCACATTTTTTTGGATTTCATCTGCTTGGCTTAATGCAGGTGCATGTTTAACCTCATCTAATCTAGATGCTGATTTCCCTGCTTTTTCTTGTTGTTTAATCTGTTTCCATAGTGTTGCCACATCATCCGCATTGAGTGCAGAAAACTGCTCTGCCTGAAACACATGGGGATGACGGCGAATTAATTTATCTGTAATGGCTTGCACCACATCTTGAAAATCAAACGCGCCTTGTTCGCTATACATCTGCGACTGAAAAACCACTTGCAGCAACAAATCCCCCAGTTCATCTCGCACATCGTCAATCTGACCTGAACGAACCGCCGCTTCAACTTCATAGGCCTCTTCTATAGCATAACGAGTCAGACTTTCTGGGGTTTGCTTTTGATCCCATGGACATTTTTCACGTAATTCTTTCATCACTGCTAATAATTGTTCCATGTGAACTCCAGCTATTTACTCATCAGTACATTGTTTCGATTACAGAATTTGATATGCTCAAAATTCACTCAGGGAATGAGCAACTCAATTCAGGGAAGCATAACATGCAAAGTATTTTTATTAGCGGTGCAGGACAAGGGATTGGCGCAGCAATTGCACGACTGTTCATACAACAAGGCTATAAAGTTGGGCTCTACGACATTAACCAATCTCAAGTCACCTCATTAGCTGCTGAACTCGGTAGCCATGCCAAAGCTGGGCTTTTAGATGTGACACAACCAGAGCAATGGCAAAGCGCTTTAGCTGAATTTGTTGCTTGGGCAGGTCAGCTGAATATCTTAGTCAATAATGCCGGAATTCTGTATTCAGGCAGCTTTGAACATACGGAACTGTCTGCACACCACCGAACGATTGATATCAATGTCAAAGGGGTGATAAACGGTTGCTATGCGGCATTCCCCTATTTACAACAAAGCAATTTTGCTCGTGTGATTAACCTCTCTTCGGCTTCAGCTATTTATGGACAAGCAGATTTAGCCAGCTATGCCACATCTAAATTTGCTGTACGTGGGCTCACTGAAAGCTTAGATATTGAATGGCAAAAATACAATATTCGCGTTTTAGATGTGATGCCTTTATTTGTTCAAACCGCGATGGTGCAAGACATGGATGCCCAAAGCATTAAGAAAATGGGCGTCAATCTTCAACCGAGCGATGTCGCTCAGCAAATTTATACCTTGGTACAAAAAAAGGATACGGTCTTAATGGCCACACATACACCTGTGGGGATGAAAGCTAAATTTTTATTTAATTTATCGAAGTTTAGCCCGCAATTTGTCAACCGCTTAAGTAATATTTGGATTGCACAAAAACCCAAATAGCAACGTGTTACTAATCATTTAATTTTGCAATCATATTTGTACGCAAATTACACAAAGTTACACAATTGTCACATTTTAACAGGACAAAATTCCTTTTTTTGAATAATATTCACCCGCCCATTACTTTCGGGCGTTTATTTTCTAACAATAAAAGTGAATTATTTCATGAAAAAATTACTTGTTCTTGCAACTGTTACTTCTATTTCAATTTCTGCTTTTGCTACAACTCAATTCGCATCTTCAGAATTAAAAGCGATGGATTGTGCAACTCTTGCTGTTGAAAAAGCGAATGCTAAGCGCTCTTTAGAAGCTGCTGACAAAAACATTGCAAACATCCAAGCATCTGCTCAAGCGCCAGGCAAATCATTGAGCAAATTTGCTGGTTTAGCGGGTGGCGCTCTTGCTGCTTTCGGTGGTAACTCTGAAAAAGCTGCTCGTGCAGGCAACATTGCAAACAGCTTGGCTGGTGAGCAAGATACTTCTGATGCAGGCAACCTTGAACTTCAACAAGCGAACAAATCTGCTGCTCAAGCAAACATCGACAACATTGGTATCTACCAAGGTTCTAAAAAATGCAAAATCTAATCTAAAGCCAGTTTAGATTGATTTAAAAAAAGCCCTGTTCAGCCAGAACAGGGCTTTTTTCATGGTGATTTATATGTCATACCGATTTATAAGACATTCAACTCAATATTAGGCAAATGAAAGCCTCGGCAAGATTGTTCACTTTCCCATGCCACCGTCAACATCACATGCGGTAGTTGAATATTCTGATAAGCAAAAGTGCCAATTGCGGGATGGCTACACATCCCACCATTCTGCTCAGGATGACACTGTGTATTCAGTTCATTCAGGTTCACTCGAATCCCTAAACCTGACGCTTTAAGTACCGCCTCTTTGGTGGTCCAAACTTTAAACCAATAATCAGGATTATGCTCACAACTGTCCCAATTGAGCAATTCTTCGGGATGAAAGCTGTGTTGAGCCATCGCATCAAAACGAACTTTTCGATTTAAATCTTCAATATCCACACCAATATTGGCGATTTTTTCACTGCTGGCCAATACATAATGCTGCTGACTATGACTATGATTAAAATGAAAATGTGGCAAATCCGGAAGAAAAGGCTTACCAAACGCAGACTTTGAAAAATCTGAATTTTCAACTGACCTATTTAGCCGCTGCCCGAGTAATTGATTTCGATATTGGTAAATGGCTTGTTTACGCACGGCAATTACCTCTTGACGACTCAAGCCATGCGGCTCCACAAAGAAGTCAGTAATTGCACTATATTCAAGCTGAATTTTCGCCATAAGTTATTGATCCAATATCTTTTACACTACGTCCATGACGCTATATTTTATGCGACTCTTCGACACAAAATACACCACAATACAGATGAGCGCATCGGTCCTTTGACTTATCGAGATTTTAAAACTCAGTTTAAAAATATTTCTAACCACTTAAGAAATACTTAATATTATAAATATATTCAAATACTTAAGTATAATAAATATTTCAAATACATCTTCAATTAGATAAAATACTCTAGATTCTTATAACTTTAATTTAAAACTCGGGGTAAACCAGATGCTAAGAAAAATCACGTTAATCAGTTCACTTTGTGTCCTACCATGTTTCGCTCAAGCAGGCTTATTGGATGCGGCCGTTGCAGTAATGGGTGCCAAAAATGGCGCGATTATGGACCAAGCTGAAGCGCGTATGAATCAAAGCCGTCAAGAAGCTGCCAATGCCGTGGCTCAAGCAGACCGTGGCTATGCCTCAAATTTCAATCAAGCTAACCAAACCAACAAAAGTGTTTATAGCACCAGTTATTTAAAAACCTTAGATTGCACTGACCTGAGCGTTGAACGTAAAACTTTCGAACGTACATTGGAAGCATCGCAACTGGCATTAAGCCAAGCGTCTGCACAGCAAAATAATCAAGTTTCAAAATGGGCGGGGCTTGCTGGCAACGCGCTATCCGCATTTTCAGGTCAATCTGAAACAGCGGCGCGTATGGGACAATTTGCGACAGCTTTTTCTGGCAATAAAAATACACAACAGGATAGCAGCAGCGCACAGCAAGCCATGGAAGTTGCTCAAGCTAACCTGGATAATATTGATATTTACCGCCAAGCTAAAAAGTGCAAAAACTAATTTTCACATCTTTTTAGATAAATAAAGTGAAATAAAAAAGCCTGCATATCTGCAGGCTTTTTTTTGCTTATCCAAACTTAGCGTTTGAATTTCTTTTCCGCTTTTTTGAACTTCTGAACATAACGGCGTTTACGTGCAGCCGTACGCTCATCGATTTGCGACTTACGACCTTCAAATGGGTTATCAGAGGTTTTAAATTCAATTTTGACTGGCGTACCTTCAAGTTTATAAACTTTACGGAACACGTTTTCTAGGTAACGACGATAGTCATTTGGCGTTTTATCGACTTTGTTACCATGAATCACAATCGTCGGTGGATTTTGTCCGCCCATATGCGCATAACGCATTTTGATACGACGACCTTGAACCATTGGTGGTTGGTGCGCATCAGTTGCATCATTCAAGATCTGAGTGATTTTCGCAGGTGATACTTTCAAATGCGAAGAATCATAAGCACGGTGGATCGATGGATAAAGATCACCAACACCTGTACCGTGAAGTGCAGAAATTAAGTGAATTTTTGCCCATGGAATAAAGTCAAAACGACGTTCAACATCTAATTTACATTGTTTACGGTCGTAGTCAGACATATTGTCCCATTTGTTGATGGCAATCACCATCGCACGGCCTGCTTCAAGCGCATAACCGATCAAATGCAAGTCTTGCTCAACGATCCCTTCACGTGCATCGACAACAATAACCACAACATGCGCATCTTTCATCGCTTGTAAAGTTTTCACAATCGAGAATTTCTCGATCATTTCGTCCACTTTACCTTTACGACGTACACCCGCAGTATCGATTAATGTGTATTTACGGCCATCACGTTCAAATGGGATATAAATCGAGTCACGTGTAGTACCTGGTTGGTCAAATGCAACCACACGGTCTTCACCCAACAAACGGTTCACTAGAGTCGATTTACCCACGTTTGGACGACCAATAATCGCTAAACGTAAGCCTGTGTCTTTATCGTGTTGTTCTTCACTTTCATCTTCAGGCACTTCAGCTAACACTTCTTCAAGCATTTGCTGAACACCACGACCATGGCTGGCAGCCACTTGAAGTGGTTCACCCATACCCAATTTGAAGAATTCAACTAAAGCTGCTTCGGCATGTACACCATCAACTTTGTTGGCAACAAGATAAACTTTTTTACCTAGCGTACGTAAGTCACGTGCAATTTGCTCATCAGATGCCAATAGGCCTGCGCGCGCATCGACCACGAAGACAATAATATCTGCTTCATTAATGGCAGTTTTTGACTGTTCTGCCATGTACGAGTCGATACCGCCCTCAGTTTCGCCAATACCCCCAGTATCAACGACGATAAAGGATTTATTTTGATAAGTCGCGTCACCATACTTACGGTCACGAGTCAGACCGGCAAAGTCAGCAACGAGAGCATCACGGCTCTTGGTTATCTGGTTAAACAACGTTGATTTTCCGACGTTCGGACGACCAATGAGCGCAATTACGGGTTTCATAGATTAACCTTTATTCCAGATCAGCCAGTTTGGTCTGGTCTGAACATCAGAAAGCTTAGGAAGAATGGAAATAGGATAAATGCCTAAAATAAATAAAAACACGGGGCATTGATGATTCAATCCCCCGCGTTAAAAATACGGTTTGGCTTATTTTAACATAAGCCGCAGAAAAATTAACGGTTCTGCCAAATGCTTAATGCACCCTTACGTGTCGACACATATAATTGGTTGTCAATTACACGTAGTGAACGTACTTCACCACTGGTTTTAGAACGACCAACCAACTCGCCTGTCGCTGGGTTGATTAAGTGAAGTACACCATCCAGATCACCAACCACAAGGTCTTGACCTAACATCACTGGGTTACTCAAATTACGATTAAGCAATTGGTCATTTTCCCACAATGTTTGACCAGTGGTAATTTCATAAGCCACAATTTTACCATCAGTTTGTGCCACAAAGACACCATTGCCCGCAACTTCAGGACGCTGAATGCTGCTCGCATCATTGCTCCAGATCACTTGTTGTGAGGCAAGATCAAGCGCTGTCACTTGGCCTTGATAACTGGTGGTAATTAAAAATTGACCTGCTACAGTCGGTTCACCGTCAATATCAATGAGACGTTGTACATCTGAACGACCGTCTGACACTGCAACACGACGCTGCATTTTCGGAATACCGCTCAATGCATCAATCACATAGATATAGGCATTTGAAGAAGCGATGAGAACATGACGTGCATCAAGTGATACCGGTGCTGCCATACCACGTAAACTAAATTGCACATTTGGCAAGTTATAGGTCCAAGTTTGTTGACCCGTTGCCACATCGTTTGCGTATACCGTACCATCGTTGGTGACTGAAATAACGCGACCTGCTTGAATCAACGACGGTGAAAGTAACGCGCCGGTTAATTGCGCCGTCCACTTTTGCTCACCTGTTGCCTGATCCAATGCAAATAATTGACCTTTTGCATTACCGACAACCACAATACCGTCAGCAGCTTCTACACCTGCAGTCAAACCTTGTTTAGAGATTTTCTTCTGCCATAAACGCTCTTTGCCTTTGTAGGCTTGAACTTCACCGTTAGGATTTACGCTAAAAACAACGCCGTTATCTGCATCCATACGTAAACGCAGTGGATCTGCTTCTTCAGTTGAAGCCACACTGTTTGAAAATACAGGTGCTAAAGTTTTTGCCTGTTCCAATTTTGGTAAAGGATTTGGTTTTACTTTTTCTACTTTTCCTTTATTTGCACAACCAGCCAAAGCAAGTGTTAAAACTGTCAGCGCACAGGTAATTTTGTATTTTCTATTCATTCAGTTGCTTCCACTTGTGTATCTATAATCGGACGTTCAATTTCAGGATCATCAACTAAAACGCCTACACTTTCGAGTTTAATTTGTAAAATTTGACGTTCTTCTTGTCGCTCAACCAAAGCATCCCATGCACTTTGATAAACTTTCTTTGCATTTTCGATATCATTTTTCGCAACATAGACATCGCCACGGGCTTCATCTGCAGTTGCTTGAAAAGCAGGTTCTTTAACCGCTTCTAAAGTTTTTAATGCTTCATCAAATTTCTTTTGTGCCAATTGTGCATACGCTAAACGTAATTTCACCAATTGAACTAAGCCCGCATCGTCAACTTTTGAATTTTCAACTTTTTTCAAAGCTTTTTCAGCGTTGGCATAATCCGCTTTATCATACGCCAATTTTGCCATAAGCAACTGAGTTTGGATGGCTTGTGGCGAATCTGGCGCTTCTTTTACAATTTTATCTGCAGTCGCAGAAAGTTGTGTAAAAGCGTCACCCGTCGCCGACTGAGCATCATCCATTAACTGCTGGACTTTGGCTGTTTGCATTTGCGATTCAGCCAAAGTTTTCTTCTGCCAGTATTCCCATCCGAAAAAGGCAATCAACGCAATTAAAATGCCGCTAACAATGGCAGAGCCATATTTTTTAGCAAACGATTTTAAATTATCAAGTTGTTCTTCTTCACTCAATGCGCTCATGAAATTACCTTTTTCCTTATGTTATAGGGATTATTTTGAAGAAATTTTTTCGATAATGAAGGCAACAAAGTCTGCCACATTCACTTCGTGTTGTTCTGCAATCGCTAGCTCTTTTACCAGCACTTGCCCTGCTGCTTGCTCACGTTCACCGTAAATCACAGCAAATAAAGCACCCGATTGGTCAGCTTTTTTCATTTGCGATTTCATTGAACCTTGTGAACCAACTTTTAAGCGAATGTTACTACCCGCTGCTTCAAGTTGATCACGTATTTGTTCAGCAAGCACCAACGCTTTACCTTGAGTTGCAGGATCTGAAACCAAGAATAGCTCACAGTCACGCACTGGGGTATTGTCTTCCACTTGTTCAAGTAGAAGAAGCAAACGCTCCATACCCATTGCAAAACCAACAGCAGGCACCGACTGGTCTGCTTTACCTTTAAGCTGACCGACTAAACCGTCATAACGACCACCAGCACATACCGTTCCTTGAGAACCTAAGTGTGTAGTTGTCCATTCAAAGACCGTTTTATTGTAGTAGTCGAGACCACGAACCAATTTTTGATTGATCACAAAACCAACACCAGCATCAGTCAAATACTGCTGCAATTGAGCAAAGTGAGCCAACGTTTCTTCACCCATAAAGTCGTGAAGTTTTGGCGCATTTTCCAAAATGCTTTGTGTTTTTGCATCTTTAGAATCCAAAATACGCAGTGGATTCGTAGTTAGACGACGCTGTGAATCTTCATCTAAGTCATTTTTATGCGACTCTAAAAATTCAACCAATGCCGCACGATAGGCAGCACGTTCATCAGACTCACCTAAAGTATTAAGTTCTAATTGAACTTTATCTGCAACGCCCATGCGTTTCCACAAACGCGCAGTCATTAAAATCAATTCTGCATCTTGATCTGGTGTTGCAACACCAAAGGTTTCTACGCCAAATTGATGAAACTGACGGTAGCGACCTTTTTGTGGTTTTTCATAGCGGAACATTGGGCCGACATACCATACACGCGGTGTAGCACCACGAAGTAAGTTATGTTCAAGCATTGCACGTACACACCCTGCTGTTCCTTCTGGACGCAAAGTCAAAGACTCAGGCGGATTACCTTTGTCTAAGAATGTGTACATTTCTTTTTCAACGATATCCGTTGCATCACCAATAGAACGTTTGAACAGATGAGTCTGCTCCACAATCGGCAAGCGAATTTGCTGATAACCATAAGCATCCATCAGGCTAGATAGATGCTGTTCTAGACGTCTCCATGCAGGACTTTGCGTAGGGAGAATGTCATTAAAACCTTTGATTGCGACGATTGAACTCATGATCTACTCAGAAAAACTTGTGCGAATAATCTCTTTAGCTTTAGCGTCTTCAAGATCGCTAACACGTTGACGAACCATCGCTTCGATTTCGTCAACCAACTGATTTGTGTCAATTAAATGGCTCTTTTCGCCATTACGATACACCAGTGAACGCGGACTTGCACCTACTACACCAATATCGGCTTCTTTGGCTTCACCCGGACCATTTACTTTACAACCAATCACCGATACATCCATTGGGGTACGAATATCTTCTAAACGCTCTTCCAATGTTTGCATGACTTTGATGACATTAAACTCTTGGCGCGAACAACTTGGGCATGCAATAAAGTTAATGCCGTTTGAACGTAAGCCCAATGATTTTAAAATATCAAAGCCAATTTTGATTTCTTCTTCAGGCTCTGCGGCCAATGAAATACGCATGGTGTCACCAATGCCTTCCATCAACAAACCGCCTAAAGCGATAGCAGATTTGACTGAACCCGTGCGGTAGACACCTGCTTCAGTCACACCTAAGTGTAATGGGTTATCAATTTGTGCAGAAAGTAATCGGTAAGCATCCATCGTCAGAAAGACATTGGATGCTTTGACTGACACTTTAAATTCATGGAAATTTAAACGGTCTAAAATATCAATATGGCGCATTGCAGATTCAAGCAAAGCCTGACCTGTAGGCTCACCATATTTCTTTTGAATATCTTTTTCCAGTGAGCCTGCATTGACACCAATACGCATTGAAATGTCATTGTGCTTCGCTGCCGCAACCACTTCACGAATTTTGGCTTCAGAACCAATATTACCCGGGTTAATACGCAAACAATCTGCACCAAGGTCTGCAACACGTAAAGCAATTTTATAATCAAAGTGAATATCGGCAACCAGTGGCACTTGCACACGTTTACGAATTTCACCAAAAGCTTCAGCAGCTTCCATACTCGGTACAGAAACACGCATGATGTCCGCACCGACGTCTACACAGCGCTGAATCTGTGCCACGGTCGCTTCGACATCACAGGTTTCAGTATTGGTCATACTTTGGATGCTAATCGGCGCATCACCACCGACATACACCGAACCTACTTTAATTTTACGCGTTGGACGGCGCTTAATTGGATTTTCAATCATTGTTCAGTCTGCTCTGTTGTCCCTTAACGTGATAAACGGAAATCTGCTTTGCCGTTTACGGTATATGGTGACAATGAAATATTTTCATTATTTAAGCTTAATGACACTGCTGTTGCATCATCCAAACGAATTTGGAATGGTGTTTCACCGTTTAAGTTGAGCGTCGATGCTTGACGACCTGTCGCCAACACCTTACCCGTCGAATCAACAATATGTACTGAAGTCGGGCTACTGAAGGTCAATGTCAATTGATCGCCACTGACCGCTGCATTTCCGCCATTCATGTCGAGGACTTGAACTTCTGAAGCGACATCACTGGTCACAGCGTCTTCATTATCGCTGCCCGAGGTCATGCCTTGAATCGCTGCCACGATCGCACCAATGACCACCAACACCGCCAATGCAATCAGACCACGTTTGATCCATTTACGATTACGGTCACGGTTAGAACCGGGTAATTTACCCATAATTTTAATCGGTGAATTGTTTAACGCGTGATTTGGCAACAAACCCGTATCGTTAGCATAAATATCATCAAAACGTTGAATGATATTGGTTGCATCAACTTTTAAATATTTGGCATAAGTGCGGTAGTAACCTTTAATAAAGGTCGCTTCAGGCAATGACTTATAATCATCTTGCTCAAGTGCAGTCAGTGTTTTTAATGGAATATTGAGTTCTGATGCGACAGCTTCAAGTTCCAGTTTTTGCGTAATACGTACTTGACGTAAATACTCACCTGGGCGTTGTACATTTCCTAATGCATTTGGAGCTACGCTCGAACCATTCGATTGCGGTGAATTAGGATTTACTTCCATACGGCCTCAGTACTGTACTGTAATTGCAAATAGCGTTGGTATTCAGGACTTTCTGGGAATAAAGCACGTAACTGGTTAACCAGTACTTGCATACCCAAATTGTCGCCATTGGCACGCGCTGTTCGAATGCCAATCCAGAGTGCACGCGCACCCTGATTTTTTTGTCCTACTGCACGTACAAATTGTTCATACATTTGTGTGGCAGCAGGGAACTGCTGATTCAAATAAAAGATTTCAGACAACTCTAACATTGAAACATAGGAATCACGATTAGCCTGCAAAGCTTGTTTGAATGATTTTTCAGCATTCGCCACATCACCCACTTTCAGGTAAATTCGACCTAAATTTTCCAATGCTTTGAAACGTTGATCATAACCTAAAGTTGAACCTGCGATGCTGAACTGTTCAATCGCATCATTATAGCGCTCAACTTGATATAAATACGTACCGTAGTTGTTACGTGCTTGAGAATTTTTTGAGTCTGCTGAAATTGCACGCTTAAAATAACTATCTGCTTTTTCTAAGTTGGCTGGACTGCCTTCTCGTTGTAGTAAGACACCCATCATCATATTGGCTTGGGAATCGCGAGAATCCACCTCTAAAGCCTGATCTAATGCACGTTTAGCAGAGTCCAAATCCCCTGCTTTCAGGTGTTCAACAGCCAATTGCGTTCTGATTTTTACGGCTTTCTCTGGGTCTTTTTTCCCAATCTCAGGCGTTTGACATGCTGTTAATGCCAAAACCGATGCACATAAAGCTGAAACGAAAGTGAACTTATACGTTAACTTTTTCAATTGGCTGCCTCTTTATTATCCTTGTGAGCGCAGTATCTCATTTTGCTGCGCAACTTTCTTTTTCCATTGCTCCGCACGACGAGTACGGTCAGCAACTTGCCCCACGAGTTGTCCACACGCAGCGTCGATATCATCACCACGTGTCTGACGAATCGTACACACAAAACCGGCATCAGACAAAGTTTTTTGGAAAGAAATAATACGGTTACGGCTTGAACGACCGTATGGCGCATGCGGGAACGGGTTAAACGGAATTAAATTAATTTTGCTTGGTAGGTTTTTCAACAGCTTTAACATTTGCTGTGCATGTTCAGGATGGTCATTTACACCATCTAACATCACGTATTCGATGGTCACGTGTTTACGCGAACTTTCATTACCATCTTTGGCGATATAACGCTGACACGCTGCAATCAATTGTTCCAACGGATATTTTTTATTGATCGGAACAAGTTCGTTACGTAGTTCATCATTTGGCGCATGGAGTGAAATTGCCAAGGCTACATCAATGTCTTGTGCCAATTGGTCAATTTTAGGTACCACACCTGATGTTGATAAAGTCACACGACGCTTCGACATGCCATACGCAAAGTCATCCAACATGATACGCATTGAATTCAATACAGCATCATAGTTCAACAACGGCTCACCCATGCCCATCATCACCACGTTGGTCACTGAACGTTCACGATCCGCAACTGGCACATCTTCCATATAAGAGAAGTTCGCCATCCAAAGCTGTCCAATAATTTCAGCTTGGCTCAAGTCACGCTGGAAGCCTTGTTTACCTGTAGAACAGAATGAGCAATCTAGTGCACAGCCGACTTGTGAAGAAATACACAATGTACGGCGTAAACCACTACGGTGTTCAGCAGGAATGAGAACAGTTTCAACTAAAGAACCTGCACCCTCACCCACGCGGAATACCCACTTACGGGTACCATCTTTAGAATAGTTTTTATGCACCACTTCTGGCGCTTTAATTTCAGCAATTTTTTCTAGTTTTTCACGCAATTTGCCTGAAATATTGGTCATTTCAGCAAAATCAGTCACAAAAAATTGGTGCATCCACTTCATCACCTGCCCAGCACGGAACTTCTTCTCCCCCATATCTTCGAAGAATTTTTCCATTTGTGGACGTGACATGCCAAGTAGATTCACTTTTTCCACAGACTTTTGCTGCGTTGGAGCGGATGGAGATTGTTGCTGTGCATCAGAAACAGCTGATGTAGCGACTACTTCAGTACTCATGTGTAATTACCTAAACCATGTCTAAAGATGAAAGGAGAAGCTCAATAAGTGAGCAAAGGATTATTCAGGGAATAAAAAAACCAGATAAGTATAATAACACTTATCTGGTTTGAATACTTCGAATTAACGAGTACGTGGAGCAATCTCAGTTTGAGCGAAGAAGTAGTTAACTTCACGATCAGCAGATGCTACAGAGTCAGAACCGTGAGCAGCGTTTTCGTCGATGCTTACAGCGAAGTCAGCGCGGATTGTACCTGGAGCAGCTTCTTTAGGGTTAGTCGCGCCAAGGATTTCGCGGTGAGCAAGAACTGCGTTTTCGCCTTCAAGAACAGAAACAACAACTGGACCAGAAGTCATGAATGCAACTAGGTCAGCAAAGAAACCACGTTCTTTGTGCTCAGCGTAGAAGCCTTCAGCTTCAGCTTGAGTCAAGTGTTTCATTTTAGTTGCAACGATTTGAAGACCAGCTTTCTCGAAACGAGCAAAGATGTCACCGATGTTGTTTTTAGCAACTGCGTCTGGTTTAACGATAGATAAAGTACGTTCGATAGCCATGGTAGGCTCCTTAAGTCATAATGTTGACAGGAAAATTTGGCGCATTATACCGAATAATGCGCTGTTTTCTGCTTTTGAGATGTAAAAAAATTGCTTTTTTCGACGCAGTGTTAACTTGCTTCGTCTATCCAAGCCATTTGAATCGCTTCCAGTAAACCTTCAGTCGATTTTTCTGGGTTATCTGCAAAGTCTGGCAAAGCGCACACCCATGCATGTAAATCAGTAAAGCGAATCCATTGTGGATCCACATCTGGATGAGCTTCATAAAGCTCAATTGCGATATCAATCGTATCTGTCCAGCGTAAGCCCATGGGTCTTCCTAACATCGTCTATAGAATGATGGCTTACTTTAACAAATTTCGGCAATTGGACGTGATAAACCCTTTTAATTTTTTTATTACCAGATTTTGCAATTGAGATGTCCACTTCAAACTATAAAATCAAACCAAAAAGAGGTGCACAGAGAATAATTGCGGCACCCACTGCAGCGCCTATTGCAGCACCGACGGCAACATCACTCGGGTAATGCAATCCTAAGATCATGCGGGATAATGCCACCAATAAGCTAAAGGGCAACATTAAGACCAACAACATGGGTTGAATATAGCCCAGCACTGTTGTTGCCATGACCGCATGTAGAGTATGCCCCGATGGAAAACTAAAATGATCTAGAGGGCGTTCACCTAAGCGAATCACTTGATGCACTTGGTACGGTCTTGGGCGCACAGTTTTCTTTTTGAGGAGTTTATAGATCGAGGTGCCGACGAAACCACCCAGTAATACATAGACGATTTGTACACTGTAATACATGCCCTGCACGATCCAGACCGTCGCCAACATGACATACCAAAACACACCATCACCAAGTCGACTCACCATTTTAAATATGTCAGCGACAACTTGTTGATGCGAAAAATGATTGAGATAAATACAGCCTTTTAAATCGAGATGCAGCATTCTTGTTTTTGCATTTTTAAAATTCATCGCTAATCTCCTATCTACAGTCAAAGCCTGACTATGTTGGGGTTGAGCTAGATTTGTGTTGTTATTTTTACAAGTTGAGATCTGTGTTTGACTCAGCTTAAGTTATCTTTTTGACAGTGCAATGATGCTTTGATGACAGTTCAATGAATATTGGTTATGAGGATGCTCAACTTTTCTATACAACCAATAGCGCTAGCTCCATTGGCTCATCATGGCTTGATCCACCACGCGATATAGCGCGTGCTCAAATTGCTGTACAGGATATTGCCAACCAATTTTAGCTGCGTCTTTTGCCGCTTCGATGCCCATCGTTTTTAATTTGGCGCGTTGCGGCAATTGTTGCATAAGACGAATAAATTCATCGGTTCGAGATAAATGACATAACCATCCCGTTTGCTGATTTCTCACGTGCAATTGGGCACATGCGGCATTATATGCAATCACCGGCAATCCGCTGGCCATTGCCTCCAAAACCACATTACCAAAGGTCTCAACCTGACTTGCAAAAACAAAAACATCCGCACTGGCATAGGCTTCCGATAAAGCCTGACCACTTAAACTTCCCATAAAAATAACATCTAGGGATTTTGCCAGTTGCATTAATCGTTCAAGATCTGGCCCATCCCCCACAATGACCAATTTCGTTCGTGCATCCATGGCCAACATCGAACGATAGGCTGAAATTAAAACATCCACCTCTTTTTCAGGAGATAGCCGACCGACATACAGCATCACGCGGGTATGTTCATCTGCTTGCCACTGTTGTCTCAGTTCTGCTCGATAATGTGAGGGAGAAAATCGACTATGGTCCACACCTCGCCCCACCACAACCAATGGACAACTAAAACCTAATCGATACAAGGCATCCGCAGTATCTTGGCTCGGGACACAGGTGAGTTGAGTATTGTTATGAAACCACCGTAAATAATGTTGTACAGGCTTCATTAAAAACGCTAAATCAAAGAAGCGACTAAAATCATGAAAGGCCGAGTGAAAACCACTGGACACAGGGATGTGTAAAGAACGCGCCAATTGAAGCATGGCAAAACCCAAAGGCCCTTCAGTGACTATATGGACAACGTCGACTTGGGCTTTTTTTAAAGCTTTACTCAGTTTAATTAGTTGCGGCCAGCCAAATTGTAAACCTGAATATTTAGGAATCGACTGCGCTCGAACCAAACACTCTTGATCAGGTCTGAAATCATGACAACTTTCGGACTGTTCAGGACGTATTAAAAAAATTGAGTTGCCTTTTTGCTGCAAGCCTTTACACAACTGCAATAAAGAATGTGCAACACCATTAATTTCTGGCGCCCACGTATCTGTAACAATGGCGATTTTTAGACCTGGACGGATTAAAGTTGAGACCGTTTGCACATCCATTCGTGATTGCATATGCTTAAATTGGAATTGAAAGCGTGTAGGCTCATCCTGCATACGCCCTAAATTGATAGCCGATTCTGTCATGATCTTACATGCTTCTTATAAATGTATAGTCACAGTTTAAGCAGCAGTTTTTTGCATTTTGATGATTATTTGATGACAGTTTATTGAAAGAAATTATCTTATTTCATCTACAAAATCATGATTTATCCGTAATTTTTAATCAGTTTTAAAATCGTCTGACCCGCATTAGAAGTGATTTGCATATCTGCGTTCATCCGTTCTAAACACCCACTCATACTACGAAGCCCCACACTTAAACCAGCTTGATTAACCAGATCCACATCCCCCCACGCCATTGTCCTCAACTTCCATTATCAACGCCGAGTTTTCATAATAAATTCGGATCTGCACCACGGTCGCATGACTATGCTTCACAATATTGGTTAATGCTTCTTCAGCTACACGCTGTAAGCTTAGACATTCCAATGGGGTAACATCCCCTTCCCATTTTGCAGGAACTGACCATTTAGCGTGTATATCGAGCTCATCAAATAACTGATTAAAACGGTGTCTAAAGTTGTTATCGGGGAAGCATATGCTGAAATCAAATTTCCTTCATTTCTGACTTTATACGCATAGCAGAAAATTAAGCTACTTAGATTAAAGCCCAAGATTCACCTAAATATCTATCATCAAGCTTCAATCTAGCGGTATGAACGAAATCAGCACTCCGCATATAGCTACCTTGGGCTTGAAATAAATTTTGTCGCTAAGCAACTCAAAACACCATATTTACAAAGACTGTATCGCGGTAGATTCCTGCAGGTGTCGTTGCATTCACTCGCTCCACCAAACGCACAGCAATCACATAGTTATTTTTGCCAGCGCCTTGCTCTGTAGAAACATTCCACAGATTTTCCATCGCACCTGAAACAGTCATCCGTGTTTTGAGCTTAATCGGGCCATTCGTCACAAAACTACTGCCCGAAGTATCCTGCAAATTACGGCTATTAAAGCGTATGCGGTATTTACCGGAACAATCGACACTAAATGAACTTGCCGCTTGACTATTATAGTAATTCGCCAAGCGCATATTGGTTTCACTGATTCGTCCCATTTCACAACGACTCGGCGCTGCAAATGTCATTGAACTAAATAACGCTGCTGAGATGAGTAAAATACTTTTCATTGGAAATACTCCTTTATTTACACTGCAATGTAATTAATTCAGGAGTTTGGTTTTCTACCTTTTTCGGCACTGTTAACGCTGTTTGGCAAGATCGACCACCACTGGTCCTCACCGTCAACTTGTAGTAGCCTTCAACCAAACCATATAACATTACCGTGCCATCTGAACCCACTGGATAAACATCAGCTTCTGGGGTATCAATTGCAACTTCACTTCCTGCCACAAATTGATGACCTTGTTCATCCAATATTTTGACCAATATTTGTTGTGTATCAAATACTGAAAAATTAATGTTATAACCACGCTGTCTTAATGCGACTAAACGATGTGCAGCATTCGGAACTTTGCTTTCGATCGGCAATTGGTTTTCATCGAATGAAATATCGTAATTAATATAAGGAACGATATCGTGTACAAAGGCATAGCCTTTTTTATTGGTTTTCGCGACTGGAGACATTGATCGCATGACATCAATATCTTCACGACCACCAACATTCACTAAAGCAAAAGCATTATCGACAAAACTGGTCAATGCGTATTGACCACCCAACCACACCATAGCGCCACGGTAGCCAACCTGTGTTGTTGAATCATTTTCACTATAGAGATGACTCAAGGTTAAATCACCAACATTAGTGGACAAACCACCATAGGCATTTAATACCGTTTCATCATTACGATAATCCACACCGAGCGCATAATTTGCACCATATTCACCAAATGCATTTTGGATGAAACGTACACCGCCGGATTTATTGGTACCTGCATCAGCCTGAATACGTTTACCACCACCAAAATTATAAGAAAATGTAATAAAGGCACCTGAGTCATCGCTATCACCAAATTCTTGGAAGTAGTTGGCGGTATACATTAAATTCGGTGTAATTTCGCGGCTCACACCTACAGTGAGCATTTTGCGATCCTCTAATTCAAATAAAGGATCATTAGATTCATACTGGGTTTGTTCGATATAGTTCAGGTTTAAATTTTGAAAGAATGGAAAATTAGCAAAACTCAAATACGCCATATTTTCAAATTTTGGAAAAATATGATTATCTTCATAACCCAATGCCCGATAATCATTTGTAGCATAGCGTGAACTCACACCAAAATTGAGTTTCCCGAAATTACGACTGATAGCCAAACCTGCAGAATAGCCATCGTCGTCATCGGTTTTACTGCCTAAAAAAATACTGTCTAAAACAAACCATCGATTGACCGCTTGCGTCCATAGCAGTCCTGCATTTTTTACTTTGTCACTATAGGTAGCACTTGCACCTAAAGTGGTACGACTGGTAACACCTCTACGCCAATAGGCTGAACTGAAAAAATCGCGATAATCGCTATTTTCTTCGTCATAACTGAAGCGTAGTTTCCCTAATGATATGTTGTAATCATTTAAATCTTCTTTAAGCAATTTACTACTAATTAATACCGGGAAGCTTCGAACAGTGGTATTCCCCAATACATCTTGTACAACCATTTGCGCTGTACCGGCACTTTCAATATTGGCACCTGTTTGTAAGTTATAATCTCCAGGTGAAATCTTTTTCTGATAAATATTTACGCCATCAATATATAAATCAACAGTCGAAGGTAAAACCGCACTGCCTTTTAAACTTGGAATATTCCAATACACAAAATCTGGGCGTGACGTATAGTCTGTACCAAAACTCAAACCACCAAATCGCACACCATGAATTAATGCACTATATGCAGAGGTCGTATCACCAATAACCAGTTTGGTCGCACTTTTAGAAAAATCAAACTCAAGACTACTATTTAACCTGACGAATTTTTCTTCACGATAATCATCACCTTTATTATTTCGATAAAAGGCATTATTTCTTAAAATCCAATTGTCTTTAAACACGCCCAGTTCAGGTAGCACACCAAAATTATTATGTTGAGTATTATTTTCAAAATGCATTTCATAATTAAGAAATGCACCAAAATTTGCAGGCATCGGCTGGCTGATTAAGGTATCAGTTTCTAGCCCAAAGAAATATTTTGATGGAAGATTAATTTTGACGGCTTGCAATTGAGGATCAAATCCAGACTGAATATCTTGATCCGTTACCAAACAAAATGAATTTTTAGTTGCATGTCGTTTCAGAATTTCTACTTTGATTTGCAGCTTATCAAGATCTGCGCACTCTATATAAAACTTGTTATTTTCAATCAGTAATAATACTTCGCTCTTGCGGTCTACTTCGTTTACCCAAATACTGGTTGGAAATAAATCATCAGGCATATCAACGGCTTCTGCATGAGCAGAATTAGCACATAAAATACAATATAGAAGCAATGTAATTCTGTTCATAGCCACTACTCAACTAAATTAAACTCCAAAGGAGTGTCACCTTTATCTGTTTCCACAACGACTTTATAATTACTAGCGCCTTGTAAAGAAACATTCCCGATGTCGTATTGGTTTTTACCTAATGCCAATAAATATTTCATATCGGAAGATTCAGCGACTGTTTTCTTGCTTTTATCGATGACATAAAGTTTTTGGATTTGAATGTGTGATTTTGCTAAATTTTCAACCTGAATAATGGTGCGACCATTCATTTTTTTGGCAATAAATTTTAAATAAGCGGGTTCTTGTTTGCCGACAAAAAATGGCACATTAATACTTAATAACAGTGCAATTTTCGATTCAGAGTTCGTCACTTGAGGTAGCTCAGTATAAATAATACGCCATGCTTCTTCTTGTTGTAGATTCATACTCTCTACAGATTGAGTAAAACCCACACGAACCATTTGTTTTGAGTTTGGTTTTAGAATGAAATTTTTCGGATTGATAATAATATTGGATTCAGGTGAAAGAATATCTTCACCTGCAGCATTTTGAGTCCATTTAAATGCTTGAGCTTCAAAAATACGTGGTGTCTCATCATCCCCTTTCGATTCCAAAGTAAATGTCGCACTGCGTTGTTTAGATTTATCGGTTAAATATAACTGCACAGGGCTAATTGAAATTCCTGCAAATATTTGAGGACTCAATAAGCAAGTTATTAAACTAAATGAAACGACTTTGAATAAACTTTTCATATACCCACCCCAGTACATTTAAATATTATTATCAATTCAAAATAAAAAGAAGTTGACCCTAACTGTGTAGAATCAACTCCCGAAATTTGGATTAGTAAGCTACTTTGATATATAAAGTATCTTTGTATGTACCAGCACGTTGAGTACCTGAAATTGTATTTTTTGGAGCTACAGATACAGCAAAGTTATCAACGCTCATACCAGCTACAGGTGTAGAACCGATTGGATAATTCACACCACCTTTTGAAGTCGTGATTTTTGTAAATACTTTATCACTAGTGGTTTCATGTTTTACAAAAGTATCTGCACTTGAACCCGCGTTTAGCGTAGATAGATTTAATGTATATGGAGTGTTCGTTGTAACTGTAAAGCCACTAGCACCCGTATAACTGTCTTCAACGAGTTTGATGTCTTTACCTACCAAAAGCTCACATGCTTTAAGAATCTGTAACTCGATGTCGATTTCGCCTTCACACGGCGCACCGCCACATTGTTTAGATTCTTTTTTACCACCAGCGATTGCAGATGTTGCTGGAAGTGCTACGAACAATGTTGCAGATAGTATTGCGGTTAAAATTTTAGATGTAGTCATTTCACTTCTCCATTCTCATATGAGATTTATTAGTATGTGCATCAAAGGATATTTATTAAGAAAAACTAATTAATCTTACTTTCCCTAGGTGCTGATTCATTCTTAATCATATTGAGAAAAAAAGAACCTAATATAGAAATTTCACACGAATAATCATGTAATATTATTTTTTACAAATATTTAAATTATGTGTTTGTAATATATTAAATATTTTTAATTTTTATATTTTCATTTAATTTTTCTCTTTATCCCAAATTTTGGGGATTTTTTTCATATCCCTATTTTTTGGTATATTATATCTTATTGTTTTTATTAAATTTAGTAACATTAAAAATAATATAGGCTGTTACATATTTCACCAAATATTTGTGAAATAGTTCAAAATAATTTTCAAACAAAACAATACTACGTGAATATTCAACTATATTAATAGTGAAGACCGATTAAATTTAAATTTTAAATAGAATCTTAAATATATAATCACTACTTTCAGGTATGTCTTTTGAAACGCAATACAAGAATTACGTCACCAAATACTGAGCCTTTGTATTAAATTACAGGTTTTGAAACATGTCTTAGTTTCCAATGTTAAGCTTTTGTAAATCATATTTTCTTTCTTGAAATTTCAGTTTTTGTTTTTCAAATTTTTATAATCTCATTTATTACGTGAATTATCACATATATTGAAATTCAATCCCTCTCTTTCAGCGCACTTTTTACTTTGATTTTTTATTCAAAATACTGACTACCTCTTTTAAAACTGCCTACATTCTTCTTTAGAAAATTCTATAAATAAAAAAAGCCCCAAGTTATGGGGCTTTTTAAAAAATTTAATTTACTCACTGACTGGATAAAGCAATCCTTGATCGACTCGAAAGATTTGACCTGATCCAAAGTCGATCTGCTGCAACTCTCCTTTTAATTTTGGGAATCCAGCAATTTTCTCCAATTGTGGTGAGCGTTGAAAATTCTTCGTTTTAGGATTGTACATCCAATAAATAAATCGCTTATCTTCTATTTTTCGACCATCAGAAGTGTCTGAGAGTACAACATCATAGTATCCATCAAAGTTTACATCTAAGAATCCCATACTATTCCCAAAAGCATTAAAGCCTTGTAATGACTGTAGTACTTTGCCATTCGATTTATTAATCACATCTACGCGTTTTAGAGACTTCCCATAAGGTTGGTCTGCGGATTGCACTCCATAAAACTTAAACAGCAGGATAGGTTTATCTACAGCTTTAAACGCAGGTTCAAACTGTAAATAACTTGTAGATGCTGGTACCGTTTGTTCAGTCAGTTCTGCTTTAAACGAGCCTGTATTTGCATTCAAGGTTCCTGACAATCGATAAGCAGTTGCCGCACTTTGTTCAGTTCCAACATGGACTGAATTCAGATCTATAAAATCAGCTTTTTGAGTCCCTTTAAAGTTAATTTGTTTTGGTTCTTGTAGATCAGTTAAAGTCCCATGCGGATTCCATATACCAGCATATAGATCTAAGAAATAGCGTCCTTCAGTTGAGCGAAGCATCCGCTGCATTGAGATTCGAACATCAGGTAAAGGCTTTAACTCAGGTTGTGCTATCTCAGCATCTTGTGCAAAACTCACCACTGGTAGACAAAGAGCGAGTAAAAGAGAGAATTTTGATATTTTCATTGCAATTACACACTCCATGCAGCATGAATAATGCCTACTCTATCACAACCTAAATTCAAATCAGCTGACACAAATATAGGAGTTTTGAAACCACCCATGACTCAAAACCATCAAATTAAATTTGATTCGCTTTTAAAGACCATGTTTCCAAATCTAATGAAACGCATTTCAAACCAATATTAGATTCAATACTTAGATCTTTCAGTAATTAAAACTGATCTACCTTATGATCAATTACTGGCTTCACAAGCTCTTGCTTTCTTCTAAGATCAATATATGCATTTTTCCCAACATATACTTCAACAAAGGCTTCTTCAGGCAATTTTAACGTATAAATTGGACGCGTTTGCAATTGGACTCTTTGCCAAAGTTGGTCATTGATATATGCATGTGTTTTTGTAGAAAAGTGATACCCGAATTGAGCATCGCTAATATTTTTTACAATACGTACTTCCTCTTTGTATACCCATTCCTGCATTTTATAAAGCAAACCATGCTTTATTAAAACTTCTTCATTATCCCAATTTAAAATATTTGAATTTCCTACCGACATTAATTTTTCAACACTTGCCACATTGGCCTGCTTCGGCGCTGTTTTTAAATATCTCAACTCCCCTTTTGTTGAAGGAATAATAAATTGATCACCATCTTCAAAACCTGCTTTGCATGTGTCAATTCCGATTACAACACCTTTGTAACTATCCCCATAATGTGACCACATTAGTGGATTTAAAGTGGTTCTAGTCAAACTTTAAATCACATACTTTCTAGAAAACTGATTACGGAATGCCTCTATTGCTAAGGATGTCGGTATATCCAAATCATAAAAACCAAAACCAGTGCATTCAAATGGGTCATTAAAATCTTCTAAATTTGAAAAACCTAGAGATTTTGTTTTTAAAATCATTAAAGCTGCTTCAAAACTAACATTAAAGCGAGAATTTTTAGAATCTCGCTTTTTTTGTGAACCTAATGGATCACACTGAATTGAAATTACTGGACTACTCTTAATTGAAATTAGTGGACTAATATTGATGATATATACACTTATGATTTTGTCCGCTTAGATCTAAGACAAGAAAATGATGTAAGCATCGCTTACCTCATTTGAGGCACGCAGCCTTGATTTTCTCTTCTATGAGGAAAAAAAAGCCCCTGTTAAATTCTGGGGCTTTTTGACTTAGAAATCAGAACTTAGTTCTTTTCTTTATCAACGATTTTGTTCGCTTGGATCCAAGGTACGTAAAAATAGAAAAGCATGCTTTTCTATTTTTAAGGCACGTAACTTTAGATATTAAAAAACCCACTCAAAATGAGTGGGTTTTCGTATTCAAATCAATGGATTCAAGAAATTAGTTTTTCTCTTTATCAACGATTTTGTTCGCTTGGATCCAAGGCATCATCGCACGTAACTTGTTACCAGTTACTTCGATACCATGCGCCGCGTTTTGACGACGACGAGCAGTCATAGATGGGTAGTTCAACGCACCTTCTTGGATGAACATCTTCGCGTATTCACCAGATTGAATACGTTTAAGCGCATTACGCATTGCTTCACGAGACTGTTCGTTAATCACTTCAACACCAGTTACGTATTCGCCATATTCAGCATTGTTTGATACCGAGTAGTTCATGTCCGCGATACCGCCTTCGAACATTAAGTCAACGATCAATTTAAGTTCGTGTAAACATTCGAAGTAAGCCATTTCTGGTGCATAACCAGCTTCAACAAGAGTTTCGAAGCCCATTTTAACCAATTCAACAGCACCACCACAAAGGACTGCTTGCTCACCGAAAAGGTCAGTTTCAGTTTCTTCACGGAATGAAGTTTCGATAATACCAGTACGGCCACCACCAACACCTGAAGCGTAAGAAAGCGCAACGTTACGTGCATTACCAGAAGCATCTTGGTGAACAGCGATAAGATCAGGTACACCTGAACCACGTTGGAATTCTGAACGTACAGTATGACCAGGCGCTTTTGGAGCAACCATGATTACGTCAAGGTCAGCACGTGGAACAACTTGGTTATAAAGAACAGAGAAACCATGAGCAAATGCTAGCGTTGCACCTTGCTTGATGTTTGGCTCAATTACGTCACGGTAAAGTTGTGATTGGAACTCATCTGGAGTCAAAATCATAACTAAGTCAGCTTGAGCTACAGCAGCAGGAACTTCTGAAACTTTAAGACCAGCATTTTCAGCTTTTTTCCAAGAAGTAGAACCAGCGCGTAGACCTACAGTTACGTCAACGCCTGAATCTTTAAGGTTAAGCGCATGAGCATGGCCTTGTGAACCATAACCAATGATTGCTACTTTTTTGCCTTGGATGATAGATAAGTCTGTGTCTTTATCGTAAAAAATTTGCATTGCTGTCTCCGCTAAAATGCTTTCGTTTCCTTTAACTTGATACCGTGATTCTGTTTGATTATTCACGTTTCAAGTACCTCACCCATAGGAGTGAGGTGAATATATAAAATTAGATAGTTAAAACTTTTTCGCCACGTGCGATACCTGAAACACCTGAACGTACAACTTCTAGAATTGTATTTTCAGCTAAGGCATCAATAAAACCATCTATCTTTTCAGTTGTACCTGCGATTTGAATGGTATATGTCGTTGGCGTTACGTCTACGATTTGTCCACGGAAAATATCCGCAGTACGTTTAATTTCGGCACGTGCTGAACCGAGTGCTTTGACTTTAATTAACATCAATTCACGTTCAATATGAGCACCTTCAGACAAATCAACAACTTTTACAACTTCTACAAGCTTGTTGAGCTGCTTAGTGATTTGTTCAATTTTGTGCTCATCACCATACGTGGTTAAAGTCAAACGCGAAAGTGTCGGATCTTCTGTTGGCGCTACGTTTAATGTCTCAATGTTATAACCACGCTGAGAGAATAAACCTACCAAACGTGAAAGCGCACCTGCTTCGTTTTCTACAAGTACAGAGATAATATGTCTCATTGTGTGCGCTCTCCTTTGCCTAACCACATATCTTTCATTGACTGGCCAGCAACCAACATTGGATATACATGCTCTGAACGATCAACCATCACGTTAATAAACACGCACTTGTCATTGATCGCCATTGCTTCAGCAAGCTTCGATTCGAGTTCATCTGCATGATCAATTTGAATACCCACATGCCCATACGCTTCCATTAATTTAGGGAAGTCAGGAAGTGACTCAACATAAGAACTTGAGTGACGACCTTCGTAGTTCATGTCTTGCCATTGCTTAACCATACCTAATGCACGGTTATTCAAGCATAGAATTTTTACATTCAAGCCATATTGCTTACATGTAGAAAGTTCTTGGATACACATCTGAATCGATGCTTCGCCAGTAATACACACTACTTGTTGATCTGGGAAGGCAAGTTTTGCTGCCATAGCATATGGCAAACCTACACCCATGGTTCCTAGACCACCTGAGTTGATCCATTGACGTGGACGTGTGTATTTGTAGTAAAGCGCACCAAACATTTGGTGTTGACCAACGTCTGAAGTAATGATGGCTTGGCTATTGGTAATTTTATCCAACGCTTCAACAACTTGCTGTGGCTTCATTGAACCATCAGTTGGTTTATCATAGTTCAAACCATGAACTTGACGCCATTCATTGATTTGTTTCCACCAAGCCGCGATATCTTCTGGATTTGGTTTAGACACATTCAATTGCTTTAATTGAGCCAACATTTCAGTCAATACAGGCTCTACTGCACCCACAATTGGGATGTGCGCCATAATTGTTTTTGAAATCGTTGCTGGGTCTATATCAATATGAATGACTTTGGCATTTGGACAGAATTTCGCTGGATTATTGGTTACACGGTCATCGAAGCGCGCGCCCACACACAGAATCACATCTGCATTGTGCATCGTCATATTGGCTTCGTAAGTACCATGCATACCCAACATGCCGATGAATTGTTCATCATTGCCCGGATACGCACCAAGACCCATTAAGGTACTGGTTACTGGATAACCCAGTAAATGTGCAAGTTCTGTCAACTGTGCAGAAGCATTGCCTTGAACCACACCGCCGCCTGAATAAATAATTGGGCGTTTAGCATGAATCAATTCATCAATTGCTTTACGAATTTGACCTGAGTGACCACGATGCGGCGGTTGATACGAACGCATTTTCACTTTTTCAGGATATTCGTAAGCAAATTTCTCTGCAGGATTCGTTGCATCTTTTGGAATATCAACGACAACAGGACCCGGACGACCACTTGAAGCGATATAAAATGCCTTCTTAATAATCGAAGGGATTTCGCTTGCATGACGTACTTGGAAGCTGTGTTTTACGATTGGGCGCGAAATACCAACCATATCCGTTTCTTGGAACGCATCCTCACCGATAAGATGGCTTGCAACCTGACCTGACAAAATCACCATTGGGATTGAGTCCATATAGGCAGTTGCAATTGGAGTTACGGTATTTGTTGCACCCGGACCAGATGTCACCAGTACGACACCTGTTTTACCTGTGACACGTGAGTAAGCATCAGCCATATGACCAGCAGCTTGCTCGTGGCGCACTAGGTAATGATTGATTTTTTCTTGTTGAAATAGCGCATCATAAATATGCAGTACTGCGCCGCCTGGGTATCCAAAAACATGTTCAACGCCTTCGTCCGCTAAAGCGCGTACGAGCATTTCACCACCAGATAAAAGTTCCAACGTGATTCACCCTAATCTTTTTTCACGCACAAATGGAGGGCATTTGTCGTGGTTAATTCATTAACTGTGTGCTCTGTTATAGCACACAAATTTCATAGTTTTCATAGCAATAAGAAAAAAATCTGACCTGCTTGCTGTTTGAGCAATATGGGGTCTAAAACATGTTGGGATAAACATATTTTGTTGGCTTTGTTCAACGTCTCGGCTAGAGAAGAAGTCCATTGCTAAAATGCACTCATTCGAAGGGTGATCGATCTAAGGCATATAAAACTAAAGACAGCATTTTTGTAGTTTCAACCATTAAAGTCAAGTTTAAAAATCGGCTTTTTTCTGATTACTTACAGACCGTTTGTTTTTTAAGCACACTCCCGTTCTTTGCATTCTTTGTAGTTTGTTTATTTATAACCAGTTAGCATGTATTTAATAAAATACTTTTATAAATCTAATAAATAAATTAAATGAATGGATGTATGTTTTTAATTCAATTGCCTTACATTGAAGTTGCTGCATAGGTTAAATGATAAGAATCCAATATTTTTATTGCTTATAAATCCCCCAATTCATCATTCACAAAGTTATTCATCCCACACGATGTCCCTTTTATCCTTTGTGCTAAAAAATGCATAGATTCTACTGTCAAAAAAGCGCAAAATTTTCAGCATAATTTTGCATGATCACTCTAACTATGGGACTGAATTTATGATGAAGACGACGATTGTACGAACTGCATGTATTTTATCTAGCATGGCATTTTGCCTGACCAGTTTGGACCTTTCAGCGAAAGAATATTACAAATGGGTGGACGCTAAAGGTTCAACGCATTACACCACCACGCCACCGCCAAAAAATGCGCAGCGCAAAGGTAAAGTAAATACCTATGGTGCAACAACGACTACGCAATCAACTCCAGCAAAAAACCAAGAAGAGGTTTCACGTGAAGCCGAACAGTCGAATGAACAAAATGAGCAACTAGCGGAACAACAACGCGAAGCCAATGCAGCGCTCCGCCAAGCTCAAGCGGTAGCTGCCGCACCACAATAATTTACGCCAAAGCCTTCAATTTTGACTTAAATTATTTACATCTACACAGCATCGCAAAATTCACTCTAGGCGTATTTTGCGCTATGCTGTAGCACAAACTTTTTAACCGTTATTTCTATTTACGTTTATGACTACTCACATTGACCCTGAATATCAAGCCAGTGCGATTGAACCTACAGTCCAACAAGACTGGGAAAATCGCAAAGCCTTTAAAGTTGCCGACCAAGTAGAAGGACCACGTCGTTATATCCTCTCTATGTTCCCTTATCCAAGTGGCAAACTGCATATGGGTCATGTGCGTAACTATACGATTGGTGACGTGATCAGCCGTTTCCACCGTTTACAAGGTGAAACTGTGCTACAACCCATGGGTTGGGATGCTTTCGGCCTACCTGCTGAAAATGCGGCGATTGCCCATCAAGTCGCTCCTGCAAAATGGACTTTTGAAAACATTGATTACATGCGTAATCAGCTTAAAAAGTTAGGTCTTTCTGTAGATTGGGATCGTGAATTTGCAACTTGCACACCTGAATATTACCGTTGGGAACAATGGTTATTCGTACAGCTTTATAAAAAAGGTTTAATTTACCGTAAGCTTTCAACAGTGAACTGGGACCCAGTAGACCAAACTGTTTTAGCAAACGAACAAGTTGAAAATGGTCGTGGCTGGCGTTCTGGTGCATTGGTCGAAAAACGTGATATTCCAATGTACTACTTCCGCATCACTGACTATGCGCAAGAATTACTTGACGATTTAGAAACATTAAAAGACGGCTGGCCACAGCAAGTTCTTACCATGCAACGTAACTGGATTGGTCGCTCTCAAGGGATGGAAATCACCTTCCCTTCAGCGAATCCAGACGTTTATGCAGATGGTTTAACTGTATTTACCACTCGTGCTGACACACTCATGGGTGTGACTTATGTTGCAGTTGCAGCAGAACACCCAATGGCGTTAAAAGCTGCTGAAACAAACCCTGAACTTGCTGCATTTATTGAAGAATGCCGTATGGGTTCTGTTGCAGAAGCCGATCTTGCGACGGCTGAAAAGAAAGGCATGGCAACTGGTCTTTCTGTGAAGCACCCAGTTACAGGTGAAGAAGTTCCTGTTTGGATCGCGAACTACGTCTTGATGTCTTACGGTTCAGGTGCGGTGATGGCAGTGCCTTCACACGATGAACGTGACTTCGAGTTTGCCAACAAATATGGCTTAACCATCAAGCAAGTGATTGATGCCAAAGGTACAGACGATGCAGACTTTGACGCAACAACTTGGCAAGAATGGTACGGTTCTAAAGAAGGCAAACTGGTGAATTCAGGCGAATTTGATGGTTTAGATTTACAAGGTGCATATGATGCATTCCTTGCAAAATTAGAACCGACTGGACTTGCCAACTCGAAAGTTCAATTCCGTTTACGTGACTGGGGTGTTTCTCGTCAGCGTTATTGGGGTTGTCCAATTCCTATGATCAACTGTGAAAAATGTGGTCAGGTTCCAGTACCTGAAGAACAACTTCCAGTTGTATTGCCAACGGACGTGGTTCCAGACGGTTCAGGCAATCCACTCAACAAAATGCCTGAGTTCTATGAAACCACTTGCCCATGCTGTGGTGGCGATGCTCGTCGTGAAACAGATACTTTGGATACCTTTGTAGAATCATCTTGGTACTATGCACGCTATGCATCTCCAGATTTCACTGACGGTATGGTAAAACCTGAAGCGGGTCAAACTTGGTTACCTGTGAACCAATACATCGGTGGTGTTGAACACGCAATTCTTCATTTACTTTATGCACGCTTCTTCCACAAATTGATGCGTGATGAAGGTGTGGTACAAGGGAACGAGCCATTCACCAACTTGCTTACTCAAGGTATGGTTCTTGCGGATACTTACTACCGTGAATCAGAGTCAGGTAAGAAAACTTGGTTTAACCCTGCTGACATCGATTTAGAACGTGATGAAAAAGGTCGTATCATTTCTGCGAAATATCAAGGTGATGGTCAAGACGTCGTGGTTGGCGGTCAAGAAAAAATGTCGAAATCGAAAAATAACGGTATCGACCCGCAAGCCATTATTGACCAATACGGCGCAGATACTGCACGTGTATTCATGATGTTTGCTGCACCACCAGATCAATCACTTGAATGGTCTGACGCAGGTGTTGAAGGTGCAAACCGTTTCTTAAAACGTGTATGGCGCCTAGCATCTGGTTTCCTTGAACAAGGCAACTCTGCTGCAAACATCGACAAAGCGACACTATCTACCGCTGCACAAGACTTGCGTCGTAAAACACACGAAACCATTCAAAAAGTGGGTGATGACATTGCACGTCGTCATGCCTTCAACACCGCCATTGCTGCGATGATGGAACTTTTGAATGCAAACAATAAGTTTGAAGCCAAAGATGACAATGACGTTGCCGTTGCACGTGAATCAATCATTACCCTTCTAACTTTACTTGCTCCTTTTGCGCCACATTTAAGCCAAACCTTATTGGCTGAGTTTGGTATCGAATTAACATCAGCACGCTTCCCTGCTGTAGATGAATCTGCGCTGACTCGCAATACACAAACGATTGTAGTGCAAGTGAACGGTAAGCTTCGTGGCAAATTAGAAGTATCTGTCGAGGCCTCTAAAGATGACATTCTGGCACAAGCAAAAGCATTACCTGAAGTTCAACAATTCTTGACTGGTCCAACCAAGAAAGAAATTGTGGTGCCGAATAAATTAGTGAATTTGGTGGTTTAATTTAATCCCCCTAAATCCCCCTTTACAAAAGGGGGACTTCCCGCTCCCAATAAAAAATCGGGTCTCCTCCCTTTTTTAAAGGGAGGTCGGGAGGGATTAAAAAACAATTCCCAAACAAAGCCCGTTGCCAGTCAACGGGCTTTGACTTTACAATCCACACAGGATTTCAACATTATCCCTTCGGGAAACAGAGGACACTTTATGCACTTGGTTCAACGTGTTGCTGCAATTGTATTAACTATGGGCCTGAGCGCAGGCATGGTCGGTTGTGGTTTTCATTTAAAAGGCACCAACCCTGCTGCTGTACCTGTGGCCTATTCCAATATGCGATTGGCACTTCCTGAAGATACGGATGACTTACATGAAAAGTTAGCGATTTATTTAGGTTCTGCAGGCGTGCAATTGAGTAATAATCAAAATGCATATGTCTTACATGTGTTGGATTACACTCCACGACGTTTAGAACTCAATGGTAAATTGGTTGAAACTTTACTGCGCCTGAATGTGACGTTCCAAATTGAAGATGCTCAAGGTAACCCTGTGACAGAACCACGTACATTGATGGCAACACGTAGCTACCAATACGACGTAGCAACCGTGAACACTGATGACCAAGAAGAAAAATATTTAAAACAAGTGATTATTGATGACATTGCACAACAGATCGTGCGCCAAATTTCATCAAACCGCTTACCGAAAGCAAATCCACTAACTGCACCGACCAAAGCTGAGTAATTTTGATTTATGAAACTTGACTATCTTCAGGCATTAAAACGTGTAGATGAAGCGCAAGGTACCTGGGTGCTACATGGTCAAGAGCCATTACTCGAACAAAATCTCCTCGATGCATTTCGTAAGAGTTGGAACGCTCGAGAAGTCGAGCGTCAACGGTATGACATTAGCTCTGCTGCTGATTGGAAAAATGTCTTTAATGCTTTAAATAGCTTGTCATTATTTTCCAGTCAACTGGCAATTGAGGCACATGGCAGCATTAAACCCGATGCCAATGGGCTAAAACTGTTAAAAAGCTATTTGCAGCAAAATGAAAGCAACTTGCTGCTCGTGGTAATGCCGAAGCAAGACAGTGCGAGTTTAAAGACCAGTTTCTTCCAAACCATTGATGCCAATGGAGTCAATGTTGCACTGACTGCAAACTATCCTAAAGATCGTCAGCAAATCTTAGCCACCGAGGCGCAAAAGCTCGGCATTCAACTCGCCAATGATGCTTGGCAATGGCTAGAGCAGCATCATGAGCATAATTTACTGGCTGCAAAAAATAGTTTAATGCGTGTCGCAGATACTTTTCCTGAAGCTGAAATGATTCAGATTGATCATCTGTACTCTTGCTTACAAGATCAGTCACGCTACACCACCTATGATTTAAATGATGCAATGCTGCAAGGCAATTTGGCGCAATCAATTAAAATTTTTCAATACTTAATTGCCTCTGGTGAGCCGATGTCACTCATTTTATGGAGTATCAGCAAGGAAATGCGCTTGCTGATGCAACTGTTTGAGCAACCACAAAATGCCTTACAAATTGGCATTTGGAAGACCAAGGTCGGGCTGTATCAACAAGCTTTACGCCGTTTAAATGCCAATGAGTTTTTGACGTGGCCTGCCCTGTTGTTACGTTTAGATGCCTCGATTAAAGGTTTGGGACATGAAAATGCCGAACATCTGATTATGCAAGCCATTGCTCAGATGTGCGGTAAAAGGTTATTTCCGTCCCTGTTGACTTAACTAAAAAAGCGAGCAAACCAACTTTTGCCTTTTTTCTGTTCCTGCGAGCGCAGATAGTGCAGCATATTGTCTCGCACTGAATCTACATAATCTTGATCATCATGCTGAATGTGATTAATCAGCCATTTAGACAATAAACGATATAAATCTTGTTCAACCGAAACACCATTTTCAAATTTGGTTCGATACTCATTCAGTCGCCTCACAAAATGCTCATGAATCCCACGATGAGACGGCAAATACTGATAATGTACCTGTTCCAATAAATTTTCTTCAAAGCTGAAATGCGATTGTGTATAGTCAATCAAATCATCCAAAACCTCTTTGATTTTCTCTCGACTGCCATTCACGAGGATTGCTTCCAACGTATTGATATAATCTAAAATCTGGCGATGTTGATTATCAATAACATCAATGCCGATATTATATTTTTCATTCCATTCCATATCTAACCCCGACTTATATTCCTATTTTATTTTGTATATTTAATGAAAAAAAACCACTTATCATTAAACCCATAATTTTTTTATGGGTTTTGATCTTAGCTGCATTTTTAGAACAAGACTATTGCAAAAAATCACACACGCTCAACAAAAACTGTGCACACTAAAGCACAAACACAATGCATATTTTTATTTTAATATCATTAACATAGGCTACAAAAAAGCTTTATAGCACCACTTTTTTTAATTTTCATTCAACTTTTTTCTAATTTGAAATTAGATTCAAATAAATAGGCATGAAATATGCTTTTTGTACTTTAATTGGCATTTAGTTACAGTTAAAAAATTATTTTACGCAGTAGAATGAGTCTGTTTACAGATTCTGCTAAGTCCCTTCATATCAATCGGAAAGCCTAAAGGGAAATAATAATCATTACTTCTTTGCTAAAATATTCACAATTTATCCGTATTTAACTCTTATAATTCAAATAACTTTCTTAACGCTTTACTGCCAATCATGCCAAAAATAAAACCAGCAAAATTGATCGTAGCCATCATCGCTGCTCTGGCGATCGCTGTCACAGCATGGCATTTTTTCAAACCAAAACAAGAGCAACCTCAGTACATTACGGCCGAAGTCAGCCGTGGGGATATTGAAAACTCAGTGCTTGCCACTGGTGTGCTTGAAGCAACTAAAATGGTCAGCGTAGGAGCGCAGGTTTCAGGTCAAGTAAAAAAAATGTATGTGCAACTTGGCGATGAAGTAAAACAAGGTCAATTGATTGCCCAAATTGATTCAGTGCGTCAGGAAAATGACCTCAAAACAGCCGAAGCCAGTATTAAAAATCAACAAGCGCAATTGGCAGTAAAAAATGCAAATTTAGCCAAAGTCGATGCTGAATATAAGCGTCAACAAGCGATGTATGCTCAAGACGCGACTAGTCGTGCAGAACTTGAATCTGCGCTAGCAAGTTATAAAACTGCGCAAGCTGATATTGCAGCCATTAATGCACAAATCGAACAATCACGTTTAACTTTAGCGACTGCAAAAGAAGACTTAGGCTATACACAAATTGTTGCACCTATGGATGGAACCATCGTGGCGATTGTGACTGAAGAAGGTCAAACCGTAAATGCCAACCAAAGTGCGCCAACCATTGTGAAATTGGCAAAACTCGACACCATGACCATTAAAGCTGAAATTTCTGAAGCAGATGTGATGAAAGTCCAAGAAGGTCAAAACGTTTATTTTACAACCTTGGGCGACAGTGAAACAAAACACTATGCTACCCTGCGCCAAGTTGAACCTGCGCCAAACTCAATTAACACCGAAAGTAACAACAACACCTCTTCGTCTTCAAGTACTGCGGTTTACTACAATGCGTTATTTGATGTCCCAAATGAAGACGGTAAATTGCGTATCGATATGACCGCTCAGGTGTATATCATTTTAGATGAAGCCAAGAATGTCTTGACTGTACCTGCCGCAGCCGTTCAAACCTCGAACCGTCCACAACGTAGCCGTAATAATGCATCTGCAAATGGTGAATCTGCTGATAAAAAAGCCAGCGCAGAAGCTAGATCGAACAAAGACACTCCAAACCGTCCTAAACGTTTAGAACTGACTGAAGCTGAAAAAACATTGGTCAAACAAGGTAAAGCCAGCGTTGCGATGGTTCGTGTACTACAAGCCGATGGTTCAGCTCAACCACAACAGGTATTACTCGGTTTAAATAACCGTGTGACCGCACAAGTGATCCGTGGCTTAAAACAAGGTGACAAAGTCGTGATTGCCGACGGTTCAGATACCTCTAATGATTCAGCGAAACGCAGCAACCGTGGTGGTGCTGGCGGCCCAATGAGAATGTAATCATGAGTCAACATCAAACACCTCTACTCGAGGTCAAGAATCTGACGCGTGAATTCCCTGCCGGTGAAAGCACAGTCCAGATTCTAAAAGGGGTGAATCTTGAGATTTACCCAGGTGAACTGGTAGCAATTGTAGGTCAGTCCGGTTCTGGTAAATCTACCCTCATGAACATTTTGGGGTGCCTTGATAAACCCACAAATGGCAGCTACAAAGTCAAAGGGCGCGAAACGCGTGAGCTTGAACCTGATGAATTAGCACAATTGCGCCGTGAATATTTTGGCTTTATTTTCCAGCGTTATCACTTACTCGGTGATTTGAATGCTGCAGGTAACGTTGAAGTTCCCGCAATCTATGCCGGTGCAGATGCAACCGAACGCAATGCACGTGCCAAGCAACTACTAACCGATCTTGGACTGGGTGAAAAAACCCAAAACCGTCCGAGCCAACTCTCGGGTGGTCAGCAACAACGTGTATCGATTGCGCGTGCCCTCATGAATGGTGGCGATGTTATTCTTGCCGATGAACCGACCGGTGCACTAGATAAGAATAGTGGTATTGAAGTGATGCGGATTTTGCGCGAACTCAATGCCAAAGGTCATACCATTATTTTGGTCACGCACGACCATAATGTTGCAAAAAATGCGACTCGAATTATTGAAATTTCTGACGGTAATATCATCTCAGATCAGCCCAATGTACCTGAAACAGATGATAAACCTTTAGAAAAGCAACAACTCGTTCCAAATACCCAGAAAAAAACCTCGAGCTGGCGCTCAGCCGTTGACCGTTTAGGTGAAGCATTCCGTATGGCGATCCTTGCCATGAATGCTCACCGTATGCGGACTTTTCTTACCATGCTTGGGATTATTATCGGTATTGCCTCGGTGGTATCCGTTGTGGCCTTGGGTAATGGTTCACAAAAGCAGATTTTAGAAAATATCAGCAGCTTGGGGACCAATACCATCACGGTGTATCAAGGTCGAGGCTTTGGTGATAATTCCAGATCCTCCCAAGTAAAAACATTGGTTCCAGCCGATGCGACGGCCCTTGCTGAGCAGCCTTATGTCGATGGCGTTAGTCCTTCGGTCAATTCATCTGTCACAGCACGTTTTAAAGACACAGAAGCGTCGACCACAGTGAATGGCGTGAGTGAAGATTTCTTCTATGTCAAAGGAATGAACTTCGCTTCGGGTCAACCTTTTGATAAAGAAAGTGTGACTGAGCAAGCGCAAGATGTGGTGATTGATAGTAATACTAAAAATACCTTCTTTGCCGATGGCACTAACCCAGTGGGTCAAGTGATATTATTAGGCAGTGTGCCAAGCCGTATCATTGGCGTGATCGAAGAACAAAAAAGCATGATGGGTAACTCAGATAGCCTGAATGTGTATTTGCCCTATTCAACGGTCATGAGTCGTATGCTAGGTCAGTCGAATGTGCGCAGCATTATTGTTCGAGTGAAAGATGAATACCCAAGTGCTGCTGCTGAAAACGCCATATTAAACTTGTTAGTGCAACGTCATGGCGCGCAAGATGTCTTTACACAAAACTCCGATAGTATCCGTGAAACCATTCAACAAACTACTCAAACGATGACCTTGTTAGTTTCTGCAATTGCGGTGATTTCATTGATCGTCGGTGGTATTGGGGTCATGAACATTATGTTGGTTTCTGTGACGGAGCGTACTCAAGAAATTGGTGTACGTATGGCTGTGGGTGCCCGTCAAAGTGACATTTTACAGCAGTTCCTGATTGAGGCGGTGTTGGTATGTATCTTAGGCGGGGTGCTTGGGGTTTTATTATCTTTAGGTATTGGACAATTGATTAGTCATTTTGCCGGTGGAACATTCCAAATGGCCTATTCAACGACGTCTATCGTAGCTGCATTTGTCTGCTCAAGTATGATTGGTATTGTGTTTGGCTTTATTCCTGCACGTAATGCCGCACAGCTTAACCCTGTCGATGCGCTTTCTCGCGAATAAGGAAATAATGATGCAAATGACCTTAAGTAAACTTGCAAGTGCCTTCATTCTCGGAAGTAGCTTAGTCGGCTGTGCCGCTGTGGTTAAGACGCCTTATGAAGCCCCTGCAACACAAATCCCGACGCAATTTCAAAATGCGAAAGCCATGAGTCAGCAAGTTCATGCAGATACTTATGCTGACCAATGGTGGACATTGTTTAATGATGCTCAATTAAACCAGTTGGTGAATCAAGTTTTAGCTGCCAATACAGACCTTGCTGTTGCAGATATTAATTTACAGCAAGCTCGACTACAAGCAGGTTTAGCTGAAAATAAACAAGGGCCACGCGTGAGTTCAAGTGTCTCTACTGGACATAACTTTGACCTTAACTCAGGTGATGACTCATCAAAAGGTGTATCACTCAGTGGTGGCGTCAGTTATGAAGTAGATTTATTTGGTCGTTTGGCTAGCCAGACTGAGGCCGCAAAATGGGAAGCTTTAGCAACTGAACAAGACCTGCAAGCCACTGCCCAAAGTTTGATTGCGACAACAGCAAACTTATATTGGCAGCTTGGTTATTTAAATGAGCGCTACAGTATTGCGCAGCAAAACTTAGCCAGTACGCAAAAAACCTATGACTTAGTCAAAGTGCAATATAAAGCCGGCGCCGTTTCAGGTTTAGATCTAACCCAAGCGGAACAGTCGGTACAAAGTCAAAAAGCGACCTTAAGCCAAATTGCCCAACAAAAAGTGGAAACACGTACTGCATTGGCTGTGTTATTGCATCAACCTGTGCAACAACTGAATATTTCAGAGCCGCAGCGCCTACCTCGAATTGCATTACCGACGATTGCAGCGGGTTTACCAGCCGAGTTGTTGTCTCGCCGTCCAGATTTACAAGCGAGCGAATTAAGATTACGTAAAGCTTTGGCAAATAAAGATGCAACGAAAGCGAGTTACTACCCTTCAATTAGTTTGACTGGCAGTTTAGGCTCGAGTAGTACCTCTTTGAGTAATTTATTACAAAACCCTGCTTTGGCTTTGGGTGCAAGTTTAAGCTTACCTTTCTTGCAATATAACGATATGAAGAAAGACCTTGCGATTAGCGATTTAGATTATGAAAAATCTATTATTCAATATCGTCAGACCTTGTATCAGGCTTTTGCCGATGTGGAAAATGCGCTATCCAATCGTACTGAGTTAAGTCAACAAGTTGCTTTGCAAGAGCGTAATGTGCAGCTTGCAGAAAAGACTGAGCGTTTGACTGAAGTGCGTTATCGTAATGGTGCAATTGCGTTGAAAAACTTGCTTGATGCACAGGAGACCACACGTAATGCGCGACTGTCTTTGGTTCAAACCAAGCAGAGTCAATATAATGCTTATGTGACTTTAATGCAGGCGTTGGGTGGTAGTCCGATTAAGCAGTTGCCTTAAGTTCTTTATAAAAAGCCCGAAAGGGCTTTTTATTTATCCATCATTTTAAACATCGTAAATTCAAAATTATCTTTTGCGCTGATTTCCTCTGGGCGCTCTAAATCCATTTTGTTTTTTCGTACTACATCTTCATGCCAAACGGGCAATGGTTTGATATGCAATAAAATTCTTCGTGCAACAAAGTTACACACATCAAATGGATAAGCAAATAAAGCTGGAACCCAATTATAATGATAAATGATTCGAAATGATTTCCATGTATCTCTCCAACTTTCTTTTGCACCCACGACCTTTTGACAATAGGTTAGTTGGGTAAACGGATCGATGGTACCGTACATAGGATGCGGTTTGGGGTAAAGCTCCTCTGGTCCTTTCATCATAAAATGACAAATAAAAGTCCATAAACCTTGAGTACGAAATATTCCAATCATTGGAAAGCCAATCACAAAGGTATGTTTTAGGATGCCGTCTTCGATGATATGTGCCCGAAGCTCTCGTAATGGAATGCCAGACAACCCAAAACTACTGCCCATAATATAAACTACATCTGTCCATTTCTTTTCTATATATTCTTGATCATTAATATAGAAAAAAACTTTACCTGTTTTTCTATTAAAAAGAACAGGCTTACAAATAGGTTGTTTATGATCATATTTAAAGTAAGGACGTAGAAATGCAACACAAGGAAGTCCTATTACAAAAAGTACAGCTATAAGGAAAAAAAAAGCCTCTCCTACACTAGAATTATCAAGAAAAGAAAGAATACCAATGTAGTAAAATAAAAATAAAAATAATGGAAACATTGGAATTAATAAACTTATTCCTTTTCCTAACCTTGCATAAGATTGATCAATCAATTCGATATAATCATCATTCATGCTAACAAATGACCAATTATGATTACGTTTAGAATCATTTTCTGGTTTAAGTAGAACGTCTCCTTCATCTAACTGAGAAAAAGGAACATCCTGTTTAAATACATCATAACCAAAGTCATGATTTTTTATTTTACTTTTCATATTAATTGTATACCGACTTTAGGCCCAACATTTGTTGTTGAATAGTATCAAACCTAATTATACTTTGATCCGTTGATAATAAACATTTACGAATCCATTTTTGGATATCATTATCTTGGGCAAAATATGCAATTAAAGATAAAATAGACTTTTTCATTTCTTATCAGAATAATCCTCAGGATAAGGATCATCTTTAATAACTTTTCGATAATCGTAAATAGACTCTAAAATTAATTTCTCTGATGTATCTTCATGTCGTGCAGTAAATAGATATATTTCTTGAGGATTTTTAAAGCCATACAGATCAAAAACTTGTTCAGAGTTTTCACTGAGATATATTAACGAAGCTGCGGAACTTTTAATAATATACATAAATAAAAAGTAAAAATCGCAGAAAAGAATATTAAAAAATTTACTAGATCAAAATTTTGAGGGAGTACAATGGCTTTGTTGAACAAACCTATCTGTAAAGGCTTTTTCAGCGATATAATTTTCAAATGAAGAAACCTACACACAAAATCTACCGCACAACCAATTGGCCCGCATATAACCGAGCACTCATGAGTCGCGGAAATATTGCCCTTTGGTTTGATCCTGCTACGCAATGGTATGCGCCATCAAAAGGCAAACAAGGGCGAAATCAAACCTACTCCGACGCAGCCATCCAATGCTGCTTAATAATTAAATCCTTATTTCGTCTGTCTTCACGTATGGTTACTGGCTTTATGCAAAGTCTGATTAAAATTTGCGGATTAAATTGGATAGCTCCAGATTACACCACGCTTTGTAGAAGACAAAAGCATATTGATATTGTAATCAGCTAACAAAAAAGTAGCGATGGGCTGCATTTACTCATGGACTCTACAGGCATGAAGTTTCGAGGTGAGAGCGAATGGAAGCGCAAGAAACATGGACCTGAATATCGTCGCCAATGGCGTAAACTTCATATTGGTATAGATACTAAAACCCTACAAATACGAGCAGTTCAGCTTACAACCAATAATGTCAGTGATTCACAGGTGCTTGGCGATTTACTTAATCAGATTCCACAAGATGAGCGGATTGACTCTGTTTATACTGATGGAGCTTATGACACCAAGCAATGCCGTCAGGTCATTGCAGATCGGCAAGAGGATGCGGTGATTCCACCTAGAAAAAATGCGAAACCATGGAAAGATACAAAGAGTAGCTCGCTAGAGGGAATGAATTATTTCGAACAATTAAACGTTTAGGCCGGACACTATGGAAAAAATGGTCAGGCTATCATCGGCGAAGTTTGGTTGAAACTAAGATGCATTGCATTAAATTATTAGGAGATAAACTCTTTGCAAGGAGTTTTGATAGCCAAATGAATGAGATCCATGCACGTGGAGCAGTGCTCAACAGATTTACGGAATTAGGTCGACCACTTACCCAAGTTACGCCTTAAATTTGGCTCAATTAGGGGGGGCTTTGTATTTCAAATCTTTGTGCAACAAAGCCTTTTAAAAGTAACTGTAGGTCAAATTTATGTCTTTTGTGCAGTTAATCGGTTCCTTTATGCTTTTAAAACCGTCACACCAAGCGTTTATGTTATTAGTATTATTTTTTAGTGAACCAAGTAAAAAACATAAAAAATAGCCCTCCTATTATTCCTATACCAATGCAAGTAATGAAATATAATATTATCAAATGTGTTTCCATAATTTTATCATTAATAACATCAATCAACATCCCCAAGAGGAAAGCTGATATACCTAAAACTATTCCCTTTATGAAACCTGCTAGATAAGGATAATTTTCAGATTCATAATTGGATATAAAAAATGATAAAATTACTTCAACTAGAATTGTTAACATTTTATTTATCCTGCTTCTTATCATCAGAGGTGCTACTATTAATTGCTCTAGATGATGTTTGTTGTAATGCAAATTGATTTGCCCAAATTACTAATCCACCAGTATTTTTTCCAGCAATGGCTGTAGGCACACCCGTTGTACCAACAAATGGAACTTTAGCTGTTTGTGCCATCGCCCCCCCCCAAGCTCCAAAAGCAGCTCCCGTACCTACGGCAACTAAAGATCTAGATCCATCCCATTGTAAACATTTACATTTATACATATCTTTTGCTTGTAAACTACTATCCACCAGTACACTACCACCAGTTGTTTTTACCACAGCCTGTCCCACTGGCGTTGCCGATATATTTTTCGCATTTTGTAAAGCCGTTTTCGATAAACTCGGTATACTTTTTATTCCTTCTCGACCTACTTTTAAAACCACTGGTGCTGCCTCTTTTCCACCTACAATAGCATAAGGGGCATAACCCGCTACGGCTACAGCTCCTAGGTTATTATTTCTCATAGCACCTTGAGCCTTTAAATCCTGAGCGAGTTGCGGATCTTTAGCCAAAGGTGACATAGTATTTGGAAGTAATTTTGCTAATACTCCACCGTTACTGCTACCTCTACTATTATTGATTACAGGAAAATCATTTCTTTGACTTTCTGTAGGACTTACAGCAGGCGTATTTGCTCTTAAAACCCTCCCTTTTTCCGCATCACTTTGTATTAATTCTAGTTGGGTTTTATTATTTGGATTATTTCTAGATTGTTGCACCATATTCTTAATTTGATTGTTGCTTTCCTCGCTGGCAGAATCAGTTAACCAAAATAATCCATTATCTTTCCCACCCATCAACCCCATCGGATCTACCCACTGATTAGGATCACTTACATATTTAGTATTATGTAAGCCTTCTAGCAACCCAATCGGATCATTACTCACATACCTTGCCTTGCGTAATTTTAAAGCAGTGCTTTAAAATTTCTTAGGCTCATAATAACGGTAACGGTTATAATGTAATCCTGTCTCTCCGTCATAATATTGCCCTTGGAAGCGAAGATTGCTTTGCTCAAGTAAATTATGAGAAGCCTTTATTTCTAAAGCGTCACCCCATACATTCTGCTTAATTTCCCAAATACACTCACCTAATTCATTAGTTAATGTTTGTGGTGTACCAACTTGGTCACAGTGATAAAAAAGCACCCGTTCCAATTCAGCTTTATTTTTTCGTGTTTCCCTTTTCCATATGGGATCATTATAAAACGATATTCTTCATGCTGAAATTGAGCATAGTAAGGGATTTTTAAAAGCTTGATAAAACCGGTATAACCTGTCTGCAGTAACGGTACGAAACTCTGTGGTTTACAGACTTAATACACGATTTTTATGCTTCAATTTTAAATCAACAAATAAAAAGCTAATACAATGATTATGTAACGTTGGTGCAGGGATTAAGTGTAGTACTTTTTCCACAATTACCTTAATTCATATTAAAAAAGCCTAGAGAGGCTTTTTCTTTTTACATACCATTCTAGAAATATATTAAGATTTTATTTATATCAAAATATTAAGCAACAAATTAGCTAAAAATTTCTTTCTCAGTCATCCTAATGAAATCCATACACTTATAGCCATGTTAAACAAATACACAGAATTAGACCGACCTCATAACCAAGTTAATACTTGAATAAGATTAAGTCATGGATAACCTATCTTTAAAATTTTTATGTAATTAATAAAGTCAAATAAACCTATTAAAAAAATTATAAATAAGTTATCATAAATCCTCCAACTCTATATTTTCCAATTCATCATTGCGGCAATAATTTACTTTTCCTTCACTATACGACATAATGACTAGCCATTTTTTTTGATTAAATGGTAAAACTTCATTACCTGCAAAATTTCTATATTTTTCTTTTTCTGGAAATAGTGCACCCAAATAAATTTTCTCACCAAAACAATATTCAAAAAATTTATCTTTAGCTGATATTATTCTCCACCCATCTTTTTTTAATTTATTATCAATCTGTTTAAAATCACTTAAGGAAAGATCAGACTTATTTATTTGAGTCACTGAATATTTATTATCAATTTTATCTATTAAGACCTCTTCATTGGGTTCAAAATCTTTAAAGAATTTATAAGTAATTGTTTTAAAGTACTCCCCTTCTTTAGTAACTTTTGTATTTGTACAAGATACTAATATAAAAATACTCATTAATAATAAACTTAGTTTTGAAAAAATCATTTTCTATTAGCCTTATTTAAAAATTCAATTTGATAAATACGCTGACTTGAAGTTACACCTTCCGACATATCAATTCTTGGGCTACCGCCACCCACCTCAATTCCAATTTGGGCATTTGGGTCAAACCATTTTTGAGTATGTGGAACAGTCACACCACCAACAACACCAAAAAATCCAACAGATGTAGTAACACTCTTACCAGGTAACCATCTGTTAACAAATTCTGCTATATCCGCTCTATCTGCTTGGGATTTATTAGTAATAGTGCCAAAACTACAGCTCCCACCTTTAGCTGCCACACTTTGAGAAATTCCCTTTGCCAATTGAAATGGCGACAAGTTTTTCGTATTTAGCATTTTAGTAACTTCATTTGGAATAGATGTTCCACTAACGCTTCCTGTTAAATACACGCTACCATCATGTAAGTTAACTACAGCTCCTGTAGATAATGGCCCCATTCCACCTGAACAAACTGCATAGTCTAAGGTACATTTATTTTCTAATATACATTTTGCAACTCTATCAATATGATCTAACTCTCTATCTCTAGCTATACCAGTTGGACTATACTTTCCAAAGTTTTCATGACCTTTTTGTATTTGATCCCTTTTTTCACCAACCCACTTCTGGGTTTTTTCCAGAAAATTATAGCCTTTAAAATCAGGTTGTTGATTACTATTAATTTTATTTGTACCCTTTGATATCTTTTCCAGTTGTTTACTTCCACGATCCAAAGTTTCAAATGCTGCTTTATTTTGTTGTATAGCATTACGATAATCCTGACTAGCTTTATTACTATAATCTGATGATTTATAAGATGATGATTTATTTTTAGATGTAGCTTGTGTACTTGAACGTTGGTTAAGTTTGGCAATGTATTCCTGAGCTTCAGAATTTAAACCTTTACTTCCAGGCACATACCTATCGGAATATGTCCCATCGGGATGAATAAATACTTTCGCCAACCCCAACGCATCTACCCACTGATTCGGATCACTTACATAAGCTAAATTATTAAGTCCGCCAGCTAGTCCAATCGGATCTTTACTTACATATCTCGCACTATGCGGCTCATAATAACGGTAACGGTTATAATGTAAGCCAGTTTCACTATCGTAATATTGCCCTTGGAAACGAATATTGGTTTGCTCAAGTAAATTATGAGAAGCCTTTATTTCTAAAGCGTCACCCCATACATTCTGCTTAATTTCCCAAATACACTCACCTAATTCATTAGTTAATGTTTGTGGTGTGCCAACTTGGTCACAGTGATAAAAAAGCACTCGTTCCAATTCAGCTTTATTTTTTCGTGTTTCCGTTTTCCATAGCGGATCTTTATAAACCGAATAATCTTCATGCTGAAATTGAGTGTAATCTGGGGTTTCTAGAAGCTTGATAAAACCTGTATAGCCCGTTTGCAGCAGCGGTACAAAACTCTGCGGTTCATAGACATAATGCTTAGTGTAGTTTTCTTCAACGTCATTAGATTGCTGTGACTCCCAAATCATCAGGTCACCGTCCCAGCCGAATAAGGTCAGGGTTTGCGCATTTTGATTTTTCTTGTATAAACGCCTTCCAAATACATCATAACCATATTCAGTCGCCTGACCATTAAGCTCACTTTGGATCAAACGGTTCAGGTTATCCCACGTCAGTTTTAATGTTTTACCTGCATGGCTGCTTTCAATCACATTGCCTTGCGCATCGTATTTATAGTTTTTACCCTGATATTGAGCGATCAAATTACTTTTCACTTGAGACGCCTGCGTGGCAATCGGGTCAATTAAATTCCCCGCAGGGTCAAAAGTAAAGCTTTCCGTTTTATGCACACTTTGACTCTGTATCAAACGGCCAACCGCATCATATTGATAATTCAGCTTGCCTAAACGGCTGTCGTCCACCTGCGTGAGTAGATAATTTTGATCATAATGATACTGCCGTTCCGCCTGATGCTGTACTCGCCCTAAAGTCTCTTGCTCTGGCTGAATCAGCTGCGAACTGAGTAAACCCACATCATTATAATTTTTGGTTTGAACCAATCCATTGGCGAGCATCCGCGCAGTTTCACGGTGTAAATCATCGCGCTGAAATGCCACCATGTCTTTTTTATTTAACGCAATGCCATAAATATGCCCTGAACCATAACTCAAATTGCTTTGAACCTGTCCATCAGGGCGAATCGTTTGAGTTAAATTTCCCAGCACATCATATTCATAACGCAGCACAGCCGTCAGCGGAGTTAAATGCGGCACTTTATAATGCTGATGCTCACGGACCAATTGGCCAAGCGCGTTGCGATAAAAATCGATTTGACTGTCTTTATTCGTCGCCTTACTCAACTGATGATTCAGGTTGTATTCAAATTCTTCTGTTTGACTTACACGAGTTTGTGCATGGGTATAAGTTTTTGAAGCGATTGCACCATCAGCAAAATATGCAAATTGAGTAAACACATTCGGCTGACGGATTTGGAACAGCTGACCGTTTTCATTGTAGCTATAATATTTTTCTTCGCCGTCGAAGGCCTGTTCACGTGTCAATTGACCATAACGGTTATATTCAAATAAATATTCTGCATGGTTTTGATTGATCAGCTTTTGAATACGGCCTAGCTGATCCCATTGGTAGCCAATTTGATGACGGTTCGCATCTATACGCTGTTCGAGCAAACCCGCAGCATTATAACGGTACTGCGTGCTTAAACCTTTGGTATCCGTATGCTTCAGCAAGCGCCCTTCTTCATCATGCTCAAATTGTTCCTTTAAACCATCAGGATAGACAATTGCTCTAAGCTGACCTTTGTCTTTACCTTCTGAGCTGTAGATATATTTGATTTGCTGCGCAGCAGCAGACTGCTGGGCCGTCAGTGCGCCTTCTTCATCGTATTCCCATGCGCTTTCTTTACCTGAACAATCGCTATATGCGGTCATTTGCCCCAAATCATTGTATTGAATTTTTTTAGAGCCGCCTTTGGCATCAATGATTTCTACAACTTGATTATCGTTGTTGTATTTATATTGCGTGCTATAACCTAAAGGATTAATTTCCTTCGTTACATTACCGTCTGCATCGTATTCTTTTTTCCAAATATGACCTTCTGGATCTTTAGTTTCCGTCAAATTTCCTGCTTCATCATAGGCAAAACGGATGATGCCTCCATTCGGCTGTACGATTTTAACCAACTGATCTTGCTCGTTATAAACTTGTTCGGTTTCTAGGCCTGCAAAATCAATTTGACGGGTAATACGTTTTTGACTGTCACGCGATAGCCATTTTTCACGGCCATCGGCTAAGCGTGTGCGATAGGTAAAACCATCTAAATCAAAGTAGTAATAGGTTGGCACATCATAAGCATCGTACACAGCAACTTGGCGCAGTCTCGGGTGCCACTCCAAACGTGTTTTAAAACTACCATCATCTGCCCATTCTGCGATGGCTTTGGCATTCGCCTCTTTTGATTCATAACGGATATTTTGCCCACGACCAGTACGGTCGGTATAACGGGTCAGCTGATGCGCATCATTATATTCATAGCTGCGTACATGGCCATTTTGATCCACTGCCTGAATTAAATTACCTTGCGTATCATATTCATAGCGTGAAACTGGCTCTGCCTGTTCATCCACAAAAGCAGCGATAACTTTTACTTGATCATTAAAGGCAAACTTGAGCTGATGCTTGCCTCGTTTCAATTGAAAATCAATGCCTTGTAGATAAGCCTGCTGCTCAAACAAAATATAACTTAAAGCAACTTTTTCATCTGTTTCTTCATTAAATTGCTGAATCAACTGATAGTGTTTTCCGCCATTAAAGCTATGGAAATGAAAACTCCACGCTGAACCAAAATTCAGCAGCAAGTCTTCATTTTCTAATGGTTCTATACTAAAGCCTTCATAAGGCACCGTATAAGCCTCATACACAATTGATGCAGGCAGCTGATGCTTGCGGCCATTGCTGTCTATAAACAAATAGCCGTTTTTATTTTGGCAAATGACATTCGAAAAAGGCATCATCCAACGCGCACCCATGAGGCTTTGGTCAAACTCATGCATTTGCGAGTTATATTGACGGCTAAAGCTGAAACCCACTTTAGGTAAATAAAAATCGGTATGATTGACCCGTTCAGCACCGATAGAATAGCTGATACTGTGCTTAGACTGCGAGTCAGCCCCTTGGCAAGGCGGATTATTCAGTGCATCGGCCTGCAGCGTCACAAACTCTAAAGTATCCCCTGTGGTGTGCTGCTCATGTTCCCCAGTTTGATTAATCGGCACACTGGCATTGGCTTTGTTACCTTGCGTTTTAATGGCTTTTAAGGTTTCTTGAATTAGCCATGCCAAACTGTATTTTAGACCTGCGTTAGCTTGACGTTGAATTTCATTTGGAAATGAACTCAATGCCTGAGTTGCTTGAGTTTGTAGCAGCGTGCCTGTTTGTTCTTTCCTTATTTTAGGCAGCATATTGGCAAGTGCGCTAGTTTTACTTAAATCAATCAGCGGTTTTGCCCAATTGCTAAATTGTTCTGTCGGATCACGCTTTTCCGCAGTTGCACCAAAACTAATAGTGGGTGAAACCAGTCCTGACTGAATCGGCGCTGCAAAAGTATTTAGAATAGACGTGCCTAAAGTTGTTGCGCCACTTAATAATGCGGGAAGTTTGGCCTGTGTTTCAGTCAGAAACTTTTCTAAATCCCCTGCCATTTGCGCATTTAAATGCAAAGACATGCGACGGATATCGGCTTCTTTGACTTTACCATTTTGCGGATATAAACATTCAGCCATGAGTCCCAATAAAGGACGTAAAGCCATTCGTACATGAGCTTCGGCTTTGGGTTCTAAGTATAAACCAATCAAGTTCATACAAAGTAAAGCGCCTTGCTGTACTCCTGACTCACCTTGTTTTTGCTCAGTACAAAACAATAGTAAATCTAAGACTGAACCTGAAAGTGCAAAAATATTGGCAACCGTTGGTACATTAGCAAGACTTTTCAACTGCCCTAAGTTGGTATTACCACATTGCTTTAAATAGTTTTCAATTTGATGTGCAATAAACTTATGATCTTCTGTATGCGTCACACTCTCTAAGTTAAAAATCGCCAGTTCAACTGCTGGCTTAGTTGTTGTCTGTTGTTCTTGTTGAACATTTTGCTCAGTTGTCATGTAAAAACCTATTACTCAAATTCTAAATATTTAAAATTGTGTTTTGCTGTCGCTCTTATGAAGTACTAACCATTGTTCTTTTTCGGTCGTGTGGTTTCACTGTAAGTGAGGTAAGGACTTGAATATTGTTTCCGGTCCACCCAATCATCATCACTAGCAAGGACAGGTATCGCTTTTTCTGGTGCAGCTTCCGCTACTTTTATTTCAGTAACTTTAGGCACTGCGACTGGTGCAGCTGTCACATTCATGGGTGTTACCGCACCTTCTCGAATGGTTTCCGTATAAGTCAATGCGCGTGTGGAATAAGAAATTTTACGGCCCACTATATCCTTATCAATGGTTGCTTGTGAGTTCTGAACTGCGGCAGCAGTTGACCCAGAAACGATGCCGTTACTCATTCCACTTCCACCTAATACACTGGATAAGCCTTGTGCCCCCTGACCCAAACTTGCCATTTGTGAAGCAGAAAGCCCCAAGTTGAGTTTCGATGAAATTGCAGATAGTGCAGAGTTGGTGACTTGGTCTTTAAATTGATTTAACGCTTGTCCACCAACATCTTTTAATGCATTTTTTCCGATATTTTTTAAAGAATCTGCATTTAAATTAAAGAGATTATCTTTTAACTGTGATGTTAAATTTTGCCCCAACGAACCCAATGTATTTTGTAAAAAGTCCGAAGCGCCTGGTACCACTTTTTCCGCCCAATCATAGTTGCGATTAAAGTGACTAGACTGATCCCACGCACTGCGTGGATCTTTATCAAACTCAACTTTAGCCGGTCCTGATGCAATACCCGTTACTTGAGCAAAGCCATTGCCGTCTAATTTTCCTGTAACTTGCTTGCCCAAAGCATCAATCACTTTAAATCCAGTTCCGCTAAAGAAATCTTGACCACCATAGCTCTTAAGCAGTTCTAAGGCCCCTTTCATCGGATTAGAAGCAGGAAGTTGTGCAGACTTGCTAGCACTCAATGCTGGTTTAAATAGATGCTGCCCTGCATTTACTTCAAATTTACCGCCGGTCTTAGCAAAAATTCCCGAGCCATTTAAAGTAATTTGGGAAGTAGCTCCTGTGATCACAATCTCTTTCGGACTGCTAATCTCTATTTTGTCCTCAGTAGAAGAAATCGTAATTCCTTTTTTTGCCAAAATATCCAAAGCATCAGACTGTGCCTGAATTTCGACTTTACTTTGTGCAGCTACGGCTTTAATGCCACCTTGTGCTGCAAATAAACTGACTTTGCCCAGTGCTTGGCCCACAATATTTTTTTGCGTACTCAGGTTAATGCTATCACCGGCAATTTGGTTGATCATGCCTGTTGCAGATAAATGAATATCCTCTGGTGTACTAAGTGCAATACCATCCACTGAGTTAAGTAAAAGAATGGCTTTTTTAAATTTAGCGATATCTTTTTCTATTTCACTGGCAAAAGCTTTTAGCTGTTCAACAGATTCAATTTCATCTGTTTTTTGTTGCTTTGCAATATCACTTAAAGACTTACTATTACTATGACTCGTCTCCAGCTGTGTTCTTGCAATCTCTGCATCTAAATGTTCGCCACTGGCCTTTTCCTGTTTATAAGTCGACACCAATAAACCTTGTCCAGCCCGAACCGCTCCCCATTGATCGGTCCGCAGCTCAAAACCTTCACCCCGATCTTCACTTTCTGCTTTATCTTTTGGGTGACTGAGCTTACCGAGGTTCAGTTGGCTCGCACCATGGCTACTTTGCAACTGCGTACTAATTTGTCCTGTGGTGTCATCAAAGCGTAATTGACCAAAACCCTCTCCCGCCACTTCTTTGGAACGAATTCCCGCAAGTTTTTTGGTATCGGGTAATTGTCCTTTATTGTCAAATTTAGTGGGACTACGCTGCGCTTCATGAATACGACCCACGACAAAAGGTCGGTCAATGTTGCCATCAAAGAAATCAACGACGACTATTTCACCAATTCGAGGTAAGAAGCGTGCGCCATAACCTTCGCCGGCCCAAGGCGTCAGTACATCAACCCAAGCCGAGTCTGTGTCATTATTGTTCGCACCTGCACCACCATCATGGCCATGATCATCAGAACGGGTAAACAGAAAACGGACTTTTATCCGCCCCCATTCATCAACATGAATTTCTTCACCGGCAGGCCCCACAACTTTAGCACGCTGCGGATGTGTTACTGGTCGATGTGTAAGTGGATTAAATTCAGGGACGGTCGTAATATTTCGACGTTGCAAAGTCAAGGTATTGGCTTGGCGTTCATCCGCATCGCTTTGTTTGACTTGCCACTGACTTTGATGGATCAGTTGTGTAACTTGATCGGTTAAGTCTTTGGGTAAATTATTTTGGTTATAAAAAGACTTAGATAAAATCAAAAATTCTTGATCGGCACCACGATGCTGGTCAATCTCTGGATGCTCATCCAATTTGAACCAATAACCAACTTGTGTATCACGCACGGTACTTTTAGCAATAAATTGTTTGGCTTGAGCTGCATAATAATCACTAAAATTTTGATTGAGACGTTCTACTTGAGCACTATTAGAAGCTGTTGCAGCATCTTCACCATTCAGATCTTGTATCCATGCAGGGCTCACATGCCATGCCTGCTCTAAGCTTAAGCTCGCATTATCTTGATTTTGACTATGTAGGTGCTTGCTTTGTACTGCACCACCCCCCTCGTCCTGTTCAAGCACATCCGCCTGCCACCGCTGCACATGTACCGACGTCGGCTGCAGACTGCGCTGACCGATAAAACTGGTCATACTGTCATTTTTTTCAGTCGCACTACTGCGATGAAAACGGATATTACGTCGCTCCAAAGCTTGATATTGACTATTATCATCAATCAAACGTAGCTTTTGGGCTGCGATGGGTGCCGCAGACGATGTTACAAAAGATTGAGCTTCATCAACCAACCAATGAATGCCTTCACTGCGTAATAAGCGGGTAATAAAATCATAGTCGGTTTCATTACTTTGCATCATGAATGGTCGAACGTCATACTCTTTTTTTAAGCCACTTAAGTCCAAACTTAAGCTCGCTGCAAAAAGTGGGCTCTTTTTTTGCCATTCCTTAAAAATAATCTCGACCACATCTTTGACCGATTTATTCATAAACACGCGGCTATTACGACGCTTATGCCACAATGCCGTTGCATCTTCTAAGGTCAACTTATATAGCGTTAATGCACCATCACTTTGGCCTTGAAATGCTTCTGTAATGATCCCGGTAATACGAAAAAGTTGCCCCGCATCGGTCACCTGATCGATTGCGACTTGCGTACCAATAAATTGTTTCAGTTCGAGCGTGGCAGAAGTTGAGAGACAGATGAGCTGAACATTCAAACCTTCACTTAAGGCATGTTCCCCATCAATACGTTGCAAGAATACTTGTTCATTCAGCGTGGTATTGGAAAATTGAATATGCAAGGCACGTTTTTGTGGACTAATGCCCAATTTTTCAAGTGCAGAATATATATTGTTCAGCATCGTTATTATCTAAAATCAGATTTTTATAAAATATGCGGGGTATTTAATCAAAAAAACTCATATTTTTCTAGGCATAATCTGCCTGCTTTGTTGGGTTTTATGTAAGTAAAAATTCAAATTTCCACATCAATTCTTTATGTTATTTTTACTCTATTTATTTCTGCATTAAAAAAATATAGAGACCATCAAACTAAACTTCAGGTCTCTTCATACCACCTTACTGCTTTGCATCACGATTAATTGGTATTTAAAAATGCGTGAATATTCTCCAATTGCTCTTGTGCTTCGACATAGCCTTGCAAGGCCGCTTTTTCCAAATATTGCTGTGCAATTTTAAGATCACGCTCTACGCCCATGCCATGAATATATAAATAGCCCAATCGCGTTAACGCCTCAGCATTCATCCCCTGAGCCGCTTGTGCATAATAGCTATGTGCCTGAGTTAAATCTTGCTGTACACCTAAACCATGTTCTGACATTTCACCAAGCTGGTACAAGGCAGTCACATTTCCTAATCCCGCCGCTTGCGAGAAATACTGCAACGCTTGTTGGAAATCTTGTGTTCCCCATTGTCCTTTTAAATTAACTAGACCTAGTTGCGTAAGTGCATCAGGATGGCCTAATTTCGCCGCCTTCAACAATGCTCGCTGGGTTTGAGCTTCATCAAACTGTACATCAGGCAAGATATTGTCCATGGCTAAACGGTAGAGATGCCAAGCAGCATCCTGCGAACCTTGTTCTGCGGCTTTTTCCAGATAACTCAAACACTGATCACGATGTGGTAAAGGATATTCTGGCAATGCATAAAACCGTCCAATCACATAGTTTTGATCCGCGACACAAGTAATGGACATATCATTTAAGTGTCTTGCCGCTTCAACTAAAAGTTGCTGTGCTTGCTTGATATTTCGCTCAACACCGACGCCGTGTAGATAGCATAGGGCCAAACCGACTTGGTTAATGAATAATGGTTTGAATTGATACGCTGTTTGATATAACTCAAATGCTTTTTGCGGATCATCACTAACCAAATACTTTTCAAAATACAGTGCTGCAATAAGACTAATTGCATCAGCATCTTTAAGTTGAGCAGCTTCGGTCAGAAAGCGAAAACCTAAAGTTTCCTGCTTCTCCAAGTACCAACCATGAAAATGTGCAATGCCTAATAATCGGCTGGCTGCCGCAACTTTGTGCTCTTTGGCCTGCTGCAAAAGATCATGATAAACCCGCTGACGCTGATCGACGTCGATTTTACCCATCAATACTGCTTGATAATATTCATACAACTGCTGCTGGTGCCCGAGTAGCAATCCTCGCTTTAAATATTGCAATGACTTTTCATCATTTTGCGCAAGATACTTTCCTTGTGCATAGAATTGCTGCAATTGCTGAATAGCCGCCATATGGTCTTGTTGAGCAGCTTTCAGTAAATATTCCAATCCTAGAGCAATATTTGGCGTGGCTTGGTTTAAATAGAACTGTGCCAATTGATACTGTGAATTGGCATGTCCATTGCCCGCATTTTTTTGCAACAAATCTAAATGTTGCTGCTCGGCATGTGTTTGATCTTCTGGGTTTAGTTCGGCGAGTCGATATTGCGCATCCAAATGACCGCGTGAAATCGCATGTCGATACCAATACTGCGCTTTTTCAAGATTGGGTACACCGCCATAGATACCTTCTTCAACTTGTCCCAACACATATGCAGCATCATCGCTGCCTAAACTATTGGCTTTTTCCAATAGAGCCAGCGCATTTTCCACACTGACTTCTCTGCCTAAGCCTTGTAAATGCATCTGTCCCATAGCGACATAGGCCTGTGGAATTTCATGCTGTTTGGCCAAATTTTGATACAACTCATAGGCACGCGCATAGTCGGTTGGTGCATCAAGCATTAAACGTTCTGCGAATTTCAGCTGCGCATCTAATTGGTCTATCCACAAGTCATGCCCAACCGCTTTAGCCTGATCGCGTTTCACTGGATCGGGTCTTTTCCACATCCAAAACGCAAGTGCTCCCATCCCCAAAATTAGTATCAGTAAAAACCACATACTCGCCCCAAAAAAATCAATATTTTAATTATTCCAACATTGTGTCTGATTTTAATTCTATATACAAAAAAAGCACCGCTTTCGGTGCTTTATTTTTTTCAAAATGAGATAGCTGTCATGCTTTTGCTCGTTTTGCATCAAGTTTTTTGAGCACCTCTGACACAGCCACCATCGCAAAGCTGGACGTCACCACTACTGCTGAACCATATCCACCACAACGTAAGCCCGCACTTGGACAAACATCAGCACTGGAAAATGGATTATCAATCGAATAAACACAGGTAATCCCAAACTTTTCTTTCGGCTTTTTACAAATGCCTTTGCCACGTAATTGTGTCCGCAATTTAGCTAACATCGGGTCTTGCTCTGTTCTTGATAAATCTGCGACTCGGATTTTCAGCGGATCAAGTTTGCCCCCAGCTCCACCGGAAACGATCAACGGAATTTTATTAAAACGACAATGTAACATGAGGGCGAATTTCGCCTTCACATCATCTATGCAATCTAAAATCAAGTCAGGATCACCTGCCAAAATTTCTTTGACATTTTCAGGTGTAAGATAATCATCAATCAAATTTATTTTGATTCGGGGATTAATCGCACGGCAGCGCTCTGCCATCACTTCAATTTTTTCATGTCCCAATGTCGTGCTCATGGCAGGCAATTGTCGATTAATATTCGATGCAGCAACCACATCCATATCGACCAAGGTCAGCTCACCAATACCTGTACGCGCTAAAGCTTCGACCGCCCATGAGCCTACACCACCAATCCCAATCACCATGACATGACTTTTTTCATAATGATGAAAACTTTCATCACTATAAATTTTGGCTACGCCAGCAAAACGGCGGTCATATTCATCATCTTGGAGCAGTTCAGTCATAGGTCTGGAGGCAGTGTTAAATCAGCCGCCATTTTAGCAAATTCACTGCTTTTTTTCTTTGATAAAACGCAATTCAGCATACATCGCAATAGAGCGGCATTCGCATCAGGTCTAAATCCATCAAAATAAACATTTACAGCGAACGGAGATCTGCTTTAAAAATATAACCATAGATCAAAAAATCAAGTGTGTATTGCCATGGACATCCATCCTCTGCCAAATAATTTAAAAATTACCGATGACAAAAATGAAATGGATTTAGACACCGTGCATCGTTTTTTAAGCCATACCTATTGGTCAAAAGATATTCCAAAACATGTGGTGAAAAAAGCGATTGAAAACTCTTTGGCCGTGGCCTTACTTCTCGATGATGAACTCATCGGTTTTGGTCGTGCTATTACGGATTATGCAACTTTTGCTTATTTAGCCGATATTTATGTCGCCGATGAGCATCGAGGCAAAGGCTATTCAAAATTAATTGTGAGTACTTTATTTGAAAAATGTGGCTCCTCAGATCTAAGACGCATGTTGCTTGCGACGGCGGATGCACATGGTTTATATCGTCAATTTGGCTTTACAGATTTGGCTCAGCCTGCAAATTTTCTCGAGATTCATCAAGCCAACATCTATCAAAGATAGAGAAAATATCTCGGATAAAAAAAAAGAGGCTTTCGCCTCTTTTTCGATCTTACAACCTTAGTCTTTATTCATAATAAAGAAATATTCACGGTAGTATTTAAGCTCTGCAATCGAGTCACGGATATCATCCATTGCTAAATGCGAGGCATTTTTCTTCAAGCCCCCCATGATCTCTGGGCGCCAGCGTTTCGCCAATTCTTTCACTGATGATACATCGAGATTACGGTAGTGGAAGTATTGTTCCATTTCAGGCATTAAACGATGCAAGAAACGACGATCTTGGCAAATTGAGTTACCACACATCGGTGATGATTTTGGATTCACCCATTTTTTCAAAAATTCTAAAGTTTGCTGTTCAGCATCTTGTGCTGTCAATTTACTACGACGTACACGTTCGATCAGACCTGATTGACCATGTTGGCGAGTGTTCCATTCATCCATCGCATTGAGCACACGGTCAGACTGATGTACCGCAAGCACAGGCCCTTCCGCCAGAATATTTAAATTATCATCCGTCACAATTGTTGCAACTTCAATAATCTGGTCGTTATCTGTATCTAGACCTGTCATTTCAAGGTCAATCCAAATCAGGCGTGTATCAGGTGTGCTGCTCATAAATGTGCAATCTTATTAGGCTGTAAAAATGAACATAGTAGCAAATTTATTGGGCTTGCGCTGTAAATAGACCCTGCTTTCATGCTATTTTTGCCATCTAGTTTTCATGGTTTTTTAGGATATGAATGGCTTTAATTCGTAAGCGCCGACTGACTGAACAGCAGCAACGTCGCATTCAGAAGCAACATAAATCTCGTCAGGAAGAAATCGATACTTCTGCAGATTTGGAAGGCTTGGTCGTCCAACATTATGGTCGTCAACTTGAAGTTCAAGCGCTGTCTACACCCGACCAGCATCCTGAAAAACCCATTGTGCAAGCAGGTGAACCTGAACCACATTGGAAACCCATCGAATTAGGCAGTGTTTGGCGCTGCCATACCCGTACCAATCTCGAATTATTGGTGACGGGTGACCGTGTCAAATGGCAAGCTGACCCGATCACAGGTTTAGGGATTATTACCGCGATTCATCCACGCCAATCTTTACTGACACGCCCTGACCGTTATCACAAAGTGAAACCTGTCGCAGCCAATGTCAGCCTGATTGTGATTGTATTTGCACCGCTTCCTGAGCCAGCACCAGGCCTGATAGATCGCTATTTGGTGGCCTGTGCAGATGCCGATATTCCAGCATTATTGGTCTTAAATAAATCCGATTTGCTTAAAGACAATGACCCGATCTTAACGCTATTACAAGAATATCGTGACTTGGGCTATGAGGTCATGCAAACCCAATCTGATGGTGACTTAAGCGCACTTTCTGCTCGACTTTCAGGTGAAACTGTCGCATTTGTAGGTCAGTCTGGGGTTGGTAAAAGTACTTTAATTAATGCCATTGTTCCGGATGCCGCGCAAAAAACCAATATTATTTCGGAAAACTCCGCACTTGGTCAGCACACTACCACGTCTACGCGCTTAATTGCGTTTGGTGAAGGTTCTGCATTGATTGATTCCCCGGGAATTCGTGAATTTGGTTTATGGCACTTAGAACTGGAGAAAGTTCAGCAAGGTTTCCCTGAGATCGAGTCACATTTGGGTTATTGTCAGTTCCGTAACTGTACGCATAAACATGAAAAGCAATGTGCGCTTAGAATGGCGGCTCAAAATGGCGAAATTTTGCCGCGCCGATTAGACAGTTATTTACGTCTGATAGACGAAATCACGGAAGCGCAGCAAAAAAATTAATTTTTATTCTGTTCATGCCCTTGAAGGGGTGATTTTGATCACCATATTTATGGGCTATACTCTTGGCAATTTAAAATTGTAGTTAGGTGAATTGTGGAACGTTGGTTCGAATTTATGGGGAATCACCCCTTCTTATTTGGAACGCTGGCTGTATTGGTCGTGCTGTTCTTTATTCTTGAAGGCCAGCGTAATGGTCGCAAAATTTCACCTCAATCTTTAGGGATTTTAGTTAAAGCTAAAAATGCTCAATTGATTGACTTACGTGATGCGAAAGACTTCCGCGAAGGTCATATTAGCGGTAGCCGTAATATTCCCTATAGCCAAATTACAAAACACATTGAAGAGTTAAAAACTTCTGATCGTCCGTTGGTTTTTGTATGTAACCTTGGTCAAGTGGCAGGTTCTGCATTGCAACAAGTCGGTCATGCAGATGCATACCGTTTAGACGGCGGCATTAGCAACTGGAAAGCTCAAGGCTTACCTCTAGTTAAAAGCAAATAAGCGCTTCTTAGGAGATTAACATGGCTGAAGTTACGATTTATTCAACAACTATATGTCCTTACTGCATTCGTGCAAAACAGCTCCTAGAGCGTAAAGGCGTGGCTTATAAAGAAATTAATTTATCCAATGAAGCGCCTGAAGTACGTGTTGAATTGATGCAACGCACCAACCACCGTACCGTTCCTCAAATTTTTATTAATGATCAGTTTATTGGCGGTTTTGACCAACTTTATGCTTTAGAGCGTGAAGGCAAACTCGACGGCATGCTATCTTAATTTTAAACATAAATGTCACCTCATATTAAGGAATAAACAATGAGTGAAGAACAACAAGCTCAACCACAATTGGCATTAGAGCGTATTTATACTAAAGATATTTCTTTCGAAGTACCTGGGGCTCAAGTATTTACTAAAGAATGGCAGCCTGAACTAAATATCAACCTTTCTTCTTCTGCAGAAAAAGTTGATCCAACACACTTCGAAGTTTCACTCAAAGTTGTCGTTCAAGCGAACAATGCGGGTGACACTGCATTTATCGTTGACGTTACTCAAGCAGGTATCTTCCTGATCGATAGCGTTGAAGAAGAACGTCTTCCTTACATTCTTGGTGCTTACTGCCCAAATATCTTGTTCCCATTCCTACGTGAAGCTGTGAACGATATGGTTACTAAAGGCAGCTTCCCACAATTATTGCTTACACCAATTAACTTCGATGCTGAATTCGAAGCGAATTTGCAACGTGCGCAAACTGCTGCTGAAGGCCAAGCTTAATCGCTTATCTTCAAATCTAAAAAAGACCGCTTTTGCGGTCTTTTTTATGCTTTATTTATTCCCTCTCCTTCCAGGAGATGAGAAACACTGTTTCCAAGGGGAGAGGTTTTTATTCCCTCACCCTCGCCCTCTCCCAAAGGGAGAGGGAACTTAAAGAGAATTACTCAGCATCTGCCATTAGATCAGCGCTCATACCTACAGTATTAAAGCCTGCATCAACATACAGAATTTCACCTGTAATACCATTTGCCCAAGGTGAGCAAAGGAACAATGCTGCATTACCGACATCTTCAATGGTGACATTGCGTTTAAGCGGTGCAACTTTTTCATTTAGATCTAACATTTTACGGAAAGATTTAATCCCTGAAGCCGCTAAGGTACGAATCGGACCTGCTGAAATTGCATTTACACGAATACCTTCAGCACCAAGACTTGTAGCCAAATAACGTACGCCTGCTTCTAGTGACGCTTTTGCCATACCCATAACGTTATAGTTTGGCATTACGCGTTCAGAACCTTGGTAAGTCAGCGTCAATAAGCAACCTTGACGTGCAGCCAATAAAGGTTTTGCCGCACGAGCCATCGCAATAAAGCTATATGCGCTGATGTCGTGAGCAATTTTAAAACCTTCACGGTCGGTAATATCAGTGAAATCGCCATCTAAAGTATGTGCCGGTGCAAAACCAATTGAATGCACAACACCATCTAGACCATCCCAATGTTTAGCAAGTTCAGCAAAAGCGGTATCAATTTCAGCGTCCACTGCTACATCACATGGGAAAACTAAAGTTGAACCAAATTGTTCAGCAAAATCATCTACACGTTTTTTTAATTTTTCGTTTGGATAAGTAAAAGCCAGTTCTGCACCTTCGCGATGTAAAGCTTGCGCAATACCAAATGCGATTGATAACTTACTTGCAATACCCGCGATTAAAAAGCGTTTGCCAGCCAATAGTCCTTGTGCCATGTGAAACTCACTCAAAATAATTTAACAGCATAATGCCAAGTCTAAAGCATTTTAGAAATTGCATAATGCGCCTTTTTTTAGAAAACCATCATTGCATGCACGATGCGAATGAAACTAGATTCAATCAAGCAGCGTCAATATTAATTGGCCCTTAAGCGTCCAGATGCAATGCTTGTAATGAATTACTCCATAAGATCTGTGCAATCTCAGATTCAGTACGGTTTAAGCTCTGAGCTAGCCCCAGCAAGACATAGGGCAAATTGACCGGCGTATTACGAGTACGCCCTTCCGTCGAATGCTGACAACATAAGGGGGTCATATCGGGACAGTCGGTTTCTAAGACCAAATGTGCCGCCCCTAAAGTCTGAACCACTTGATGTAATTTTTTTGCATTCGGATTGGTGATTTGCCCCGTTACACCAATTTTAAAACCTAGCTTGGTAAATGCCTTCGCTTCTTCAACACCACCACTAAATGCATGTGCGATACCACCGAGCTTAAATTGATGCTTTTTCAACATCGAAAGCACCTCCGCATGGGATTTGCGAATATGCAGCAAAATGGGTTTATCAAACTGCTGTGCTAATTCAAGTTGTGCGGAAAAATACTGCTGCTGCTTTTGAAAAAGTTCGGGCTGTTTATGCTGTTTCAAAAAGGTATCTAAACCTATTTCACCGATAGCGACACAATCATGCTGCTTTAGCAGCTGTTCCACATCGAACAAATGTTCTGTACGATGTTGCTCAATATAAAACGGATGTAAGCCGGGGGCTAAATAGCTTTTGGGAGCATTGGATAAACGAGCTAAAAACTCTTGGGTTTGCAGCAAATCGTGAAAACGTGACTGCACAAAACCAATTAATACCAAAGCATCGACACCCACCTGTTTGGCAGCATGCGCCAACTGTTCCCGATCAGCGTCAAAATCAGGAACATCAAAATGCGTATGCGTATCAAACAGTGAGTAAGTCATTGAACTAATTAATTTGCTTTTACGGCTGAGGCTTCAGCAGCTTCAACTACTGGTAGATATTGCTTTTTCAAGATACTTTGCAATTGATCATACGGAATGGTCAAACGTGGTAAACCCGCCACATATGGCCCAATTTCATATTCGGCATATTGCAAAATTAGACCTTGCTGACTCAGATAAAAATTATCAGACAGTTTAAATTTCCAAATCTGTTCATATTCTTGAACATTGTCCGCCAACTTGGCATCTTTCACCCAAGTTTTAAAGACTTCATAGCCCCGCTTTTCAAGCTCAGCACGTTGATTTGGCAATAATATGTCGTTGAGCTGCACCAATTTTTGAGTGCTTAAATCAAAGTTGTAATATTGCTGTGCAGAAGAACCATGCGCTCCACCTAAATATGAACTGGTATTTAAAACCACTGTTGCCAAGGGTTTTTCAGCATTTAATATTTTAGGTTTAATCATCAAACTGATTTGCTGATTGGCACTTAAAGATTTCAATTCTTTATCTAACTTTAAGAACGCTTGCATATAAGGCTGCGTGGCTTTTTCCAATTTTAATTTGGGCGTTTCAACATTTGCCAAAGCAGATTTTGCTTCAGACGCTGCAGGAACTTCACTTGCAGCGGGAGCATCAGTGCTCAGCGTCTTATCTTCTAAAGGCGAAACAGATAAAATTTCGCCTAACTGTTTTAGAATTTCCGCATCAATAAATTCATCAATAAAGGCTTGATTACTGTTTAAGCGTTCAACTGAAATTTCAGGACAGACCCCGCCATCACATTCAGGTAAATTCAGTTGTAATTTTTCCGCATCACCAATCAGTTTTGCACTCAAATCTGGCTGTTCAGTTTTGGCTTGATCCGGCTTTTTTTCAGGTTCAGCTTGTTGTGGCTGACACGCCGTGAATGCAACAGAAACTGCCAATATTGAGCTTGCCCAAATTTTATTTTTTTGCACCATTGCTTCAACCTTTCATTTCGAATAATTGATATTTATTTTGGTAAATATCTTATCAAATTAAATACTTTCGTTGATTAGAACATATGCTGATAAACGTCAGCTTTCAATACTTGTTGTGTTTGTGCTTTGCTGAGATAAATATCCAGTTGTTTACCATCTTTGACAATTTCATCTGTACGGTAATGCAAACCGACACCTTCTTGATCAAAGAACCAATCTGCTTGGCCCCAATAGAGTTTTTTCGGTGCCGATTTTTTGACATCTACCTCTTGTTCATCTAACCATTTGCTATAGGCTTGCTGCACAATAGCATCCATATTTTGCTGTTGCTTTGCATCAATAATATCTAAAGGTTTAAGATTCTTTTTCGCACGGCGGTCTGCCACAAAAAAATAATAACGCTCTTTGACCGTGATATTTTCCTGTTTGGTATCAACACCGATTTGCAGCAACACATATTGATTACGTTGATAAGGAACTCGTGTGTACATGGCCAATTCATAGGCTTTATTGGTTTTAAACTCTGCCTGCCAAGCATCTGATTTTTTCACATACGCATCGACGGCTTGTTGGAGATTCATATTTTGCTTTAATGCAATCTGATCTTGTACGACGCTAGCCTGATTTTTTTCAATCCAACCATTCAACCACGTATCTACGGTCTGAATGGTTTGTATCTCTAAATCAATACAACTTTTATTTTCACAAAACGGTTTGGCAATTTTTGCTGCTTGCTCTCGAATATTTAAATAGGGCAAAACATCTGGATTGATCACGACCGCTTCAGAAGCGCCATCATCGGCCGGCTTTGTCGCTTTGTTTTCTTTTCCTGAATCACATGCACTGAGCAGCAAAACACTCCCCAAAAGTGCAAAAACTGTAGCATCCTTGAATATTTTCATGATGTCCTAAACGACCAAATGATTGCGTAATGTATGGATTTAAAAACTCTACCACAAAATAAAACAGCTTCACGAAGAAGCTGTTTTATTTCTGTAAAAGAACAACTTAGTGTTCACGTGTATTGCTGAACACGATATCCGGATAACGTTCTTGCATTAACTGTAAATTCACACGACTTGGTGCAAGATAAGTTAAATGACCACCGCCATCGACAGACAATTGGTCGTGTGCTTTTTTCTTAAATTCGTTGAATTTTTTCTCGTCATCACACGATACCCAACGTACGGTATTGATACTTACAGGCTCATAAATACAATCAACTTTGTATTCTTCTTTCAGACGATAAGCCACAACTTCAAACTGAAGTACACCCACAGCACCCACGATTAAATCGTTACTGTTTTGCGGCATAAAGACCTGAGTCGCCCCTTCTTCTGAAAGTTCTTTTAAGCCTTTTTGTAGCTGTTTTGACTTCAATGGATCTTTTAAACGCACGCGACGGAACATTTCAGGGGCGAAGTGCGGAATACCGGTAAAGTGTAAATCTTCACCCGAAGTGAAGGTATCGCCGATCTGAATCGTACCATGGTTATGCAAACCGATAATGTCGCCCGGCCATGCTTCTTCAAGGTGCTGACGGTCACCAGCAAGGAACGTTAAAGCATCACTAATACGCACATCTTTACCTAGACGCACATGTTTCATTTTTAAGCCTTTTTCATACTTACCTGAACAGATACGCATGAATGCAATACGGTCACGGTGTTTTGGATCCATATTGGCTTGAATTTTAAAGACGAAACCAGTGAAGCCTTCTTCAGTCGCTTCAACTTTACGGTCTTGAGTTGGATGTGCTTTAGGTTCAGGCGCATATTGACTAAATGCATCCAAAACATGGTCTACACCAAAGTTACCGAGTGCCGTACCAAACAACACTGGCGTTTGACGACCTGCCAAAAATTCATCACGGTCTAAAGGTTCATTGGCCATTTGAACCAATTCCAATGATTCTTCAAATGCAGCCCAAGCGAGATCACCGACTTTTTCACGCAAATCTGCATAGTCATAGCCATCACGGACTTCAATATCCGTAATTGTTGAACCGAAACCTGCCTTATAAACGTAGAATTTTTCTTCGAGTAGGTTAAATACACCGGCAAAGTCACGACCTGTGCCCAGTGGCCAAGTAATCGGAACACATTTAATTTTTAAAACGTTTTCGATTTCATCTAGCAGTTCTAATGGCTCACGAATTTCACGGTCCATTTTGTTGACGAATGAAATAATCGGCGTGTCGCGCATACGACACACTTCCATCAATTTGATCGTACGATCTTCGACACCTTTTGCACCATCAATCACCATAAGCGCAGAGTCAACAGCGGTTAATGTACGGTAAGTATCTTCAGAAAAGTCTTCATGCCCTGGGGTGTCGAGCAAGTTAATCATCTTGTCTTTAAACGGGAACTGCATAACAGAGGTGGTGATCGAAATCCCACGTTCTTTTTCCATTTCCATCCAGTCAGACGTTGCCGCACGATCAGATTTACGGCTTTTTACCATACCTGCAACCTGAATCGCCTGTCCCCATAACAACAGTTTTTCTGTCATTGTGGTTTTACCGGCATCGGGGTGGGAAATAATAGCGAAAGTACGTCGCTGAGCGACCTGTGTCGCTAATTCTTCTTTAAAACTCATGAAAGACACCTACTGCAAAACTCGCAGTGCAAAAGATCAGATCTGATCAATATGGAAAATTGGCGATATTGTATCAGATTGACCATTAAAAATAATCAACCACATCGGGTTGAGTCAAAATCTTAGCGTGGCGTGTCTTGATGTTTTACATTGGATGACGACCTGTTTTTATCGACGATATAACGTATTCCACTGTCTTTTCTTCTATACTCATTGGCAATGCGATAAGACCACAAATGACCTTATTCAACTTTCGCTTTCATGCTTTCTTCAAGCTGTGCCACTGGCATCGGCATTCCTAACAAATATCCTTGTAACTGTTGGCAACCTAAACGTTTTAAAATTTCTGCTTGTTGTTCTGTCTCTACACCTTCTGCAGTGACTGTTAGCCCCAGTCGAATTGCCAAGTGAATAATACTTTCTAAAATAATTTCTTCTTTAGAGCCAACGCTCAAATTGCGGATAAACTCACGGTCAATTTTCAGTTCATCTACAGGCAGTTCTTTTAAATACAAGAAACTTGAATGTCCCGTTCCAAAGTCATCAATCGCAACTTTAATCCCCATCTGTCTCAAATGTTCAAAAGTCACGATGCTGGCATCGATATGATGCATCGCTGTTGACTCGGTAATTTCAATAATTAAATTTGACGGGTTAATTTCATAACGTGCAAAAAGCGACTCTAAAGTACTAAATAAATGTTTATGCTCAAACTGGATGGCCGATAAATTGACCGCAATCGGATACAGCGGCATATTCAGCTTTTCCCAGTGCTGAATTTGCTTACAGGCTTCTTCAAGCGCCCAATAGCCCATGGCAATAATCAGTCCAGTTTTTTCCGCACCATTGATAAACTTATTTGGCGTCAGCATACCTAAGGTTGGATGATTCCAACGAATTAAGGCCTCAACCCCACAAATTTCACGATCAGTGGCATTGAATTTTGGCTGATAAAATAAGATAAATTGTTGTTCTTCTACCGCTTTATACAAATCATTGATCAGTTTCGTCTGACTTTTTTCTTCAAATTGGTCAGCGGTATAATTAAAAAATGAATAGGTATTCCGCCCTTGATACTTTGAACTCAGCATTGCAGTGTCTGCATTGATCAGCAGATCTTGCAAGTTCGCACCATGTTCAGGGTACATCGCAATACCAATACTGCCTGAAATATTGATTTCCTTACCTGCAATCAGGAAGCTTTCTTGCATCAATTCCAATATTTTTTCAGACATTGCTGTCGCAGAGTCATTGCTTGCCGCCTCAAGCACAATTAGAAACTCATCGCCACCGATTCGTAGCAATTTGGCTTGATCATCAATTAGACGGTGAATACGCGTAGCAATTTGAATCAGCAGTTGATCACCGACATGGTGTCCAAACACATCATTGACCGCTTTAAAACGGTCAATATCAATATAAATAAAAGCAATTTTATCTTGTCTTAAGCGATGCTCAGTAAATAAAAAATGTGCATATTCAGCCAAAAACAGTCGATTAGGTAAACGAGTCAAATTGTCCTGTACCGCTTGATTGGCCAGTTCTCGATTTGCGCGCATCAACTGCAAACTGCGATGCTCTAAACGTTGCTCAAGTACTGCAACGCTAAAGGCTGCCATCAACAATAAACTGGTGACAAATAAGACAATAAACAGCAATAAATTATGGTTAATTTGAGCCGCAACCAATACATCCATCGAGTTTAGCGGTACAAAATCTACAGCCGCCATACCAATATAATGCATAGCCACAATGCTAAAAGTCAGCATGACTGCTACAAAGGCATTCATGATGTTACGTTTAGACGAATACTTATTTTTAAATGTCAGCCAAAATGCTAAACCTGAACCACAAATCGCGACCAAAATTGAACAGATAACAATTAAAGGTTCGTAGCGTTGTTCATAGCCCTGAACGGCCAAACTCAGCATGCCAGTATAATGCATGCCGGAAATGCCAAGGCCCATTAACACGGAGCCTAAAATTAAACGCGGAAAAGGTAAGGTCGGACGAGTGGTCAGCCACACTGCAAAAGTGGATGCAACAAAGGCGATAAAATAGGAAGTTAGGGTCAGACTGGTATCAAAACTATGATTTGAAGGCAAATGGCTGGCCATCATGCCTACAAAATGCATGCACCAGATCGCAGCACCTAAAATTGCGCCGCTGAATAATAAAATGACATTTTCATATCTTGGTCGTGTTCCACGAAACAACATTTGTTCGAGTGAAACAGCTAAGTAACAACTTAATAATGCAACTACGATTGAACCAACGACCAGATTGTAATCATAATGAATATGGGTCATATCAAGCGTTCCGCTTAGGTTATCGTGGCACTTTCTTTAACCGAATTACCCAATCTATCTCTTCCCTTTAACTTGTTACATTTTCAATTACTTACTTATTTTCCCTTAGAATCTATTAGTCTACGATAATGGTCAAGTCTTTCTTTCAAGATTTTAAGCAACTGATTAATTTAAAAAAATAAAGCTTGATGAAGTTCACTAAAACTTAAACTTTTGATAAAAATTGCATCAGGTGTTTATTATTTTAGAACAGTTTCTAATCATAATAAAATGAATAAGTTAGAATCATTTATAGATTGCTTTCTAGATTTAAATCGAACACCGCCCTACTCACAAAAAAATAGCGAGCCGTAGCTCGCTATTTCTCAATGGATAAATTCATCTTTTCTGTCAAAAACTCAAGCAATCATCTCAATGTTATTTATGGATGAATTACTTACTTTTTGGCTGTTGTTGTATGCGTTTTGCCTTGTAATTTGGCATAGTCCATTAGCACGTTTGCTGCTTCCGTCACAAAGACTTCTTCTTCAGGCAGTGCTGGACGTTGGTTTGCCTTCATTTTTGCACGTGCCTCCACCAATGCATCCATAGACGCTTGGTAGCTTTCCCAGTTGGCATAAGGTTTTTGACCCACCACTTTACGACGCTGATTTTCAGCATCCAAAGACTTTTGCTCTAGTGCCAACAGCTCGGCTTTACGCTTCGCTAAGTCAAGCACCACACGCTTTTGCTCTTCTGTCTTTTTCGCAATCGCAGTACGTTGTTCTAAATATTTAAATTGCGGATCAATGCTGACACGTTGCTGAGATGACTTAATCAAATCGGGAACATAGGCTTGGATCGAGCCTTCACGTTTAAACGGTGCGGTTGGAATAGTATCCCACTGTAAAGCATTTTTCGATTTACGCTCACCAAACTCTTCATTGTAAATATCGACCAGCTTAATATCCGGTACGACTCCTTTATTCTGGGTACTACCGCCAGTCACGCGGTAGAATTTACGTTGCGTTAAGGTTGCTTGACCATAGGCTAAAGAGTCAAGTTGTACCTGCGCTGTTCCTTTACCCGTTGTGGTACTACCAATCACCACACCACGCTCATAGTCTTGAATCGCAGCAGAATAAATTTCACTCGCAGAAGCCGAAGCCAAATTAATCAATACCGCCAATGGGCCTGCATAAGTTTGCGCGCCACCATCATCATCTTCAAACACGCTGACATTGCCATTACCATCACGGATTTGCACCACTGGACCTGATTTAATCACTTGTCCAAGCATACGTGCCACTTCTTCAAGTGAGCCGCCTGGGTTGTTACGCAAGTCAATGATGATGCCTTCAACATTTTGCGCATCTAATGTTTTTAAGGCTTTATTGGTATCTTCCGACACAGAACGGTAGTCTGTACCCGCACGACGTGCACGATAATTTAAATAAAACGATGGAATTTCAATCACACCAAACTTATGTTTTTTGCCATCACGTTCAATTTCAACGGTACGTGAACGCACGCCTGCATCTTCTTCTTGAATTACATCACGTACAATCGTGACATTTCGCGCTTGATTCATGGACGCACCAGCACCCAATAAACGTAAAGTCACTTTGGTGCCACGTTTACCACGAATCAGTCCGACAATTTCATTGCTCGGCCAGCCGATCACGTCCACCATTTTGTCGCCATCTTGAGCAACACCAACGATGCGATCGCCCGACTTGACTTGCCCTGACTTACTGGCTGGACCACCTTCCACGATCGTTTCAATTTTGGTGTAGTCTTCGTTACCACGTTCAGGACGAATCGACACCCCAATCCCTTCCAATTGCAACGTGGTTTGACGGTTCAATTCCATCGCATCTACAGGCGGAAAATAGTTACTGTGCGGATCATACGTCAGCATCATGGCATTCAGAGTTTTATCAAGCACATCATCGCTTTTTAAACGACTAATCCGCTCTAACTGACGCGTATAACGCTTGGTTAAAGTCTGTTCAGGTGTTAAGTCTTCAGGACCTGTTAAGTCTTGACCATTTGCCAGTGTTGGGTCATCTTTCAACGCTTTTTGTTTGGCTTTCTCTTCTTCTTTGCTGATGGTTAAGTTGATCAGCTGAGAGACCAACATTTTATTCCAATGCGCACGCTGTTCTTCTGTCGACTTAAAGAATGGCGCTTTTTCACGATCGGTTTCGATGTAGCTATTCGGTTGATTTAAATTTTGTGGCTTTTTCAGCTCTTCCAACATATAGGTGTAGAACTGTTTTAAGCGCTCACGATATTGCGCATGAATGGCATACGGCCCTGTTAAATTGCCCGCTTTGAGATTTGCGCCAAAAGTTGAGCCATAACGTTTTTTATAATTTTCAATGTCCGATGCCAAGAACAACGTATGTTCAGCGTCTAAACTATCAATATAAAAATCTAAAATACGGTTAGAGGTATTGGCATCTAAACGCTGATTTAAATAGTGTTGACGGTCTACCAATGTTGCAAGCTGACGTGAGACCAAGGCTTGTTCTTGAGTGGGTTGAATGGTACCCGCGCTCACTGCTTCTGTATTATTGGCAGCAATTGCGTCATTCACCACATGAGTGAAAAAGAATCCACCTGTCGCAATCGCAACGGCACAAGCTAATGTTTGAAGTTTCATAAATAATTTGTACTTCCTTGGTATTAAGACCAATATTACCGTGTTGGTTTTCGACCTGAATTGAATAGATTCAAAATCTTAAACAACTTAATATGTTTATGTCGTGTAGTTTTATCATATTCTCTGCTGACAAAGTGTAGCAAATCATTGCAGAATTCAGGTATTGTTTTTCCTTAAAAATTCCAACACGGACACCGAATATGATTGGCGCATTAATGCTCGACATTGCTGGCACAGAACTTACCCAAGAAGATATTGAACTATTACAAGCACCACAAGTTGGCGGCATGATTTTATTTGGTCGTAACATTGAATCTCCTGAACAAGTTCGTGCCCTGACCGACCATATGCGTCAAATTCGTCCTGATATTTTAATTGCGGTCGATCAGGAAGGTGGTCGTGTACAACGCTTAAAGCAAGGCTTCACACTCCTACCAGCTATGGGTAAGTTTGGAGAAATTTACTTAACTGAACCTGAAAAAGCTGTTGAACTGGCTGAACAATGTGGCTGGTTGATGGCAGCCGAAGTCCTTGCGGTCGGCATCGATTTCAGTTTTGCACCGGTGCTTGATTTAAATGATGTCAGTGATGTGATTGGTGACCGTGGTTTTGCCAAAAATATGCAAGACATTATTCCATTGGCAAGTGCTTTCTTAAAAGGTATGAAACGTGCGGGGATGGCATCTACAGGTAAGCATTTCCCAGGCCATGGATCGGTGAAAGCAGACTCACATGTTGCTGCTGCCATTGACCATCGTAGTTATGAAGAAATCTATCAAAAAGACATGCAAAGCTTTATTCAACTGCAACCACAGCTTGATGCCTTAATGCCTGCGCATGTGATTTATGAAAATATTGATCCTAACCCTGCTGGTTTTTCACCGTATTGGATTCAGAAAGTCTTACGTCAAGAGCTCCAATTTGATGGCGTTTTATTCTCCGATGATTTAAGCATGCAAGCAGCTTGTGTCGCTGGCGGCGCAGATGCTCGTATCCAAGCAGCATTAAATGCAGGTTGTGATATGGGCCTCGTATGTAATAACCGTGAATCTGCATGCATTGCGCTTGATGGAATTCAAAACTTGGCTCTTCCAAATCAGGAACGCTTAGAACGTATGCGCGGAAAAATCCCACAAATTGAGATTGGACAAAGCATTGAACTCGGAGCGGACTGGCAAAATGTGCGTAACCGCATTGTGGATTTTAAAAATCAATATTGCTAATCCAAGACTTTCAAAATTCTAGAAAATGGAGCACGACAAGGTGCTCCTTTTTGATTTATGATGAAGTCAAAATAAGTGCTTCGGTGCTATACAAAAATTGCCAATAAAAACAACATTAGGTCAGGACGACATGACACAAAGTTTATCGGAACATCGACACATTTCCTTTACTGCACATTACACCGGCTATATTTGGTACAGCATGGGGATTTCACATCCCGTTTTTGCTACGCGTAAAGGCAAATTTTTAGCACGTTTAGTCCACCCATTAGAAAGCTGGGCAGAAAAGAATGTGGGCGGTAGCATGCGCTCGACGCTCAAACAGCGCCATGCCATGATCGATCAGCATTTAGATCAACTCATTGCCCAACACCCTCAGCTACAAGTCCTCGAAATTGCCTGTGGCCTTTCCCCGCGTGGTTGGAATTTTCGCACCAAGCATCCTGAAATTAACTATCGTGAACTCGACTTGCCGGATATGGCAAAAATCAAAACACAGGCACTCAAACAGATTGACCCGCATGCCCCCGAGGTCTTAACTGGCGACATTTTCACACAAGATTTTGAACGTATTTTTCAGAGTTTCAACCCTGAACGTCCTTTGGTGGTGATTAGTGAAGGGCTAATTAATTATTTTGATCAAACGCTACTGAATAAGTTATTGCAAGGGATCACCGAATATGGCGCCTCATTTCAGGAATTACATTATCTGACCGACATCTATCCTGAACCCGTCAAGAACCGTTTAGCACGTTTTATTTGGGCCAGTAGTAAATTACTCAAAGTCATGTCTCGCAGCGCTTTTACTTTTCATTTTCAATCCCCTGCTGAATTACAGCAGTTTTTCAGTCATACAGGATTTGAAGAAGTAGACGTCGTTCAGCCGGCCTTATACTTTCCACAACAGCAACATGAACAAGTGATTCCTTTCCACGATGCAGAGCAGCACTGTGGAGATTTGGTTTGGATGGTGCATGCCAAAACAAAAAAACAGCGCTAACGCGCTGTTTTTTTTTATATATTCATGTTTTAACTTACGGCTTCTAATAACAACACATCTTCTTTTTGGCGTTGCACAAAGCGCAATAAACGCTCCGCCAACTCAAAACTACCATGCTTAAACAAAGCGCGAATCTGCGTATCCACAACGTCAAAGATGAGACATTCAATTTTAAACTCACCTTCTTCATCTTCTAGATGTAAAGCCAAATCCCGAGGATATGCGTGCATGCAGTCCAACATTTCAGCCTGCACATTCAGCAACACACCGAAATAATTTAAATCCGTAATTTGAGTTTCAACCACGAGTTCTGAATGGCGATGAGATAAATGCGTGAATGGCTGTTGTACACTTACACGCACTTCGCCACGGCGGTCAATATTTTGCATTTGCTCTCGGCTCATTGGAATGATCCCTTCCAACTGCTGAATAGACTCACCGCGTAGATAAGTTGCAAACAAATTCATGGTTTCCTTACGGCGCTGCAACTGTGGTAAATGATCCGCATTGGCAATCATGGCAAACTGCATATTCGGACATTGCAAGGCAAAGCCAGCATTTTCATGTGGCAAAGTAAAACTGTCGTACTGCCCGCATGACACCAATACATCACACTGTGGAATCGGCACGTCTTGCAAACGCAGCAAACGATTACAGTTAATGTCATAACGCTCTTGTTCGGTATTGGTGAATTCAGCCATTTGTCTAAAGAACAAACGCTTCGCTGTCGGTGACATCCGCGTCACATCCAGTTTGGCATGATTAACCAAATACAAAATCACCGCTTGACCAAATTCATCCATGCGCTGTTCTTTCATTAAGTGCAAGGATTCTTCAAGCAACATGCGCCAGCTCTTGCGCGTTTTTTGCATCACGCCCATTAAAATCATGCGATCAATCAATTCAGGACGTTGATCGGCCAGACCTGCTGCCACCACTGAACCTAGTGACATCCCCATCACGGATACTTTTTCTAGCCCGACGATATCCAACCAAACGCCCAACATCTGCGCCAGATCACCCAACTCTAAAGTCCCTGCTGACACGGCTGTATCGACATTGGTAATTTGCTGGTTTGAGCCCATGGAGGGTAAATCAATTAAAATAATAGGGCCTGCCGCAAATAATTGTTCGACACAATATTTGTAGGAATTAAAGTTTTGAAATGCCCCACCAATAATAACAATCGGGGTGCGATGAATGGTTTCAGGTTGTGCAATGGCCATATATTCGACCTTCCAGCCATCAATCCATGTCGTTCTGGCAGGCTGTTTAAAGCTTTGCTTGTCATACAGATCGAAAAAACTGTAATGCGTACTTTCCTGTACGGTGGGATCCATTTGGATAATGGAATTCATATTCCTTTCCTCCATTCCTGCCTTATTTTTATTGTCAGGAATTCATTTAGAGACTCTGCTCGACTTAGCGTCCTGCTCTTTAATCGTTATTTGTACGACTTCAATGTCGCTATTGTTTCATTCTATACAGAGGTTCATTTTACAAGCAACTGATATCCCCGCCGCTTATCTACTTTTGTTCTAAAAACAATTTCAAAATGTTAATTCTGGTCAGCAAGTACAGTCGAATATGCACTTAAGTGCTTCATTGTTCAGTCACAGGCTGTTAATATCGAGTTGAAATTTCTAAGTGATCAAACCGCTATGCAAGAGTCTATTGAACAATACATGCAAACGGTAGGACAGCAAGCACGCACAGCATCACGTGTGCTCGCAGGGGCTTCTACCCAGACTAAAAATAATGCCTTATCAGCAATTTATACTGCTTTACAAAACAGTGAAACTGCAATTTTGGCAGCTAACCAAGTGGATATGACCAAAGCGCATAACAACAACTTGGATAGTGCTCTCCTTGATCGCTTAGAACTTACCCCCACACGCTTTAAAGGCATGCTCCAAGGTCTAAAAGATGTGATCGCACTAACTGACCCGATTGGCGAAATTACCGATATGGCCTTTCGTCCGACAGGTATTCAGCTGGGCAAAATGCGCGTGCCGCTAGGTGTTGTCGGCATGATTTACGAATCTCGCCCCAATGTAACCCTTGAAGCCGCATCTTTAGCGCTTAAATCAGGTAACGCGATTATTTTACGTGGTGGTTCTGAAGCTTTGGAATCTAACCAAGCAATTGCAGCAGCGATTCAACATGGCTTAACTGCTGCAGGTGTACCTGAGCATGCCGTTCAAGTGCTTAATACCCCAGACCGTGCTGCGGTTGGCCAATTAATTACTATGCCTGAATATGTCGATGTGATCGTACCTCGTGGTGGTAAAGGCTTAATTGAGCGTATTACCAATGAAGCACGTGTGCCGGTCATCAAACATCTTGATGGTAACTGCCATGTTTTTGTGGAAGCTCAGGCTGATTTGCAAAAAGCATTACCTATTGCGCTCAATGCCAAAACACACCGTTATGGCGTATGTAATGCCATGGAAACCTTACTTGTCGATGAAAATGTCGCTGAAGAGTTTTTACCACGCATTGCTGAACTTTATGCGGAGAAAAAAGTTGAACTTCGTGGCTGTGCTGAAACGCAGCGCATTTTGGGTGAATCGATTGTTCCTGCAACTGAAGAAGATTGGTATACCGAATACTTAGGCCCGATTTTGGCAGTGAAAGTCGTTACTGGCTTAGATGAAGCGATTGAGCACATCAACAAATATGGCTCACACCATACCGACTCGATCATTACCGAAAACTTTAGTCTGGCTCGTCAGTTCTTGGCGCGTGTAGATTCGAGTTCAGTGATGATCAATGCCTCGACGCGTTTTGCAGATGGTTTTGAATATGGTCTTGGTGCTGAGATCGGCATTTCAACCGATAAAATCCATGCACGCGGACCAGTCGGCCTAGAAGGTCTGACTTCTCAAAAATGGATTGTATTTGGTGATGGTCAAATTCGCCAATAACACCCAATAAGACAATGAAAGCTGTGCTTTTCTAAGTAAAGGCACAGCTTTTTTTATGGCGATTTAAAAAACTAGACCCAGGGTTCACATATTGAAATATAATCCTGCAAACACACAGGATTTAGAATCGAAAACAGATTTTTTGACAATTAAATGCTTAAGAAGAATAAGAAAAGTTCAATTTACCTGCTTTTTTGCAACAATTTTAGGATTACAGCGCAGCAACCGCATGTTATGTTCTATGTATATCTCTTAAATCGTATAAATTTTGAGGATTATTTTATTAATAAATGAAAACTATGAACTGATAAATTTTAATTATTATTGTGCTCAGGGTCGATAGTGCTTAAGTCTAATCTCCTAAAGTCTATCTAGGACGATAAAAAAACCCATGATAAAACATCATCACAGATCTAAATTGCATCAATCAATACAACTGCAATCAGATCAACATTATGGATAAGTATTTCAATTAGAATTCGGGTATTTAAACGTGTCTACATCAGTATTAGTAATTAACTGCGGATCTTCTTCTATCAAATATGCGTTAGTTTCTGAGCGCCGTGAAGATCGTATTTTTGGTCTGGCCGAGAACCTAGGTTCTGCTGATGCACGTATTAAAGGGGTCACTACGGGTGGTGCTGCGCTTGAGCTGTCTATTCCACATGCTGACCATGAAAAAGCCCTCGAAACTATTTTAGAGCGTTTGGCTCACCATAATCCTCAAGCGATTGGTCACCGCGTGGTACACGGCGGTACATTAACCAAAGCTGAGCTATTAACACCAGAAATTATTGAACGTATTCGTGAAGCTACACCGCTTGCTCCATTGCATAACCCGGCTCACTTGGTAGGGATCGAAGCAACCATGCGCTTGTTCCCTGAACTTCCGCAAGTAGCCGTATTCGATACAGCATTCCACCAAACGATGCCGTCTCATGCATACCGCTATGCATTACCAAAATTCTTGTACACACAGCATAACGTACGTCGTTATGGCTTCCACGGTACTAGCCATGCCTACGTATCTGAGCGTGGCTCAATGTTGGCAGGCAGCTTTAAACAAGGTGGCTGGTTAACTGCTCACTTAGGCAATGGTAGCTCGACTTGTGCGATTTGGAATGGTCAATCTGTAGATACGTCAATGGGTCTAACACCACTTGAAGGTGTGGTGATGGGCACACGTAGTGGTGATGTTGACCCAAGTATTCACAGCTTCCTTGCGAGCAACTTAGGTTGGGATATCTACAAAATCGACAAAATGCTGAACAGCCAATCAGGCCTACTCGGTTTGTCTGATCTATCAAATGACATGCGTACATTGATCGAAGCATCAGAACAAGGTAACGAAGATGCCGCGCTTGCCATTGAAGTATTCTGCTACCGTTTAGCAAAATCTTTAGCAGGTCTCAGCTGTGGTCTACCACGTATTGACGGTTTATTCTTTACCGGTGGTATTGGTGAAAACTCTGCCTACATTCGTGAAAAAACGGTTTCATACTTACCACACTTTGGTTTCAACCTTAGTAAAGAATTAAATGACAACTTAAAACGCGGTACGGAAGGTCGTATTGACCACGGTACTGGCCCACAAATTTGGGTTGTTCCTACCGATGAAGAAGGCCGTATTGCCAAAGAAACTGAGCATGTTGTAGACGAGGTGACAGCGTCTGCTACAAAAAAGCCTGATGCTGAAGCTGCGATTGCATAAGCAATCGCATCAGCCCCTTCGCCTTCAATATTAATTTTTAGCTTTAATTTAGACACCGTATGAAAACAATTTTACTCGTGCCAACTGGGGAAGGTGTAGGTTTAACATCTGCATGCTTAGGTTTAATTTATGCTTTGGAATGCCAAGGGGTCAAAGCAGGTTTTCTGAAACCATTTTCACAGGAAAATGTCGCAGATACTGTAGACCGTACAACGGCTCTTTATCGTCATTTATTTAATAATGAAACGGTAGAACCCATTCACCATGCCACCATCGTGAAACAACTCAGTCATGATGAAAGTGATGAACTGCTCGAAGAAGCGGTTCGTTTGCACCGTGAAATTGCAAAAAAGCATGACCTAATTATTGTTGAAGGCTTGGTTCCAAACAGCCGAGATAACTTTGCCTCAGAACTGAATGCGACTTTAGCAAAAGCACTCGATGCCAAAGTGATTATTGTCAGCACAGCAGATATTCAAAATGCCACGAAAACGGCTGAGAAAATTGACAGTTCACTACGCCAATTTGGTGGTGCTGCATCTGAACGTACTGCGGGTGTTTTGTTTATGCGCACACGTGGCTTGCCAGAAGAGTCTGCGCAAATTCCTGTCACACTTGATCCAAATCTGCGTTTAATTAGTGACACCAATAAATTTGTACTCGAATTACAACAAAGTAATCCGCAAATTGGTTCTACACAGCTACCTGTTATTGGTCTCGTTCCATTTAGCAATACGCTCAGCGTACCGCGCATGTCTGACTTGGCGACGCATATTCAAGCGGAATGGATTAACCAAGGCGATGCTGCTCATCGCCGTGTACTGCATAGCAGCTTAGTTGCATCGAATATTGAACATGAACTTCACAAATTTGTGGCAGGCGAACTGATTATCAGCGCCTCTGACCGTATTGATGTGTTGTTGGCTTCTAGCCTTGCAAGTAGCAATGGTATTCCACTTGCCGGTTTGGTTTTGACTGAACATCATCAACCGAACCCGCAAGTTTTGGATTTCTGCCAAACTGCGATTAAGCAAGGCTTACCGATTTTACATACGCCTTTAAGCACTTTTGAAACGGCACAACAACTTTCAAATTTAGGCAATGAAATTCCTGTCGATGACGTAGAACGTGCAGAACAAGTGACCCGCTTTGTTTCAAGCCACATCAATGCTGAATGGATTACTGAAGTATTAAATGGTTCATATCAACCACGCTTGTCCCCTTCTGCATTCCGTCATGAATTGGTACAAAAATCTATTGCTGCGAAAAAACGAATTGTTCTACCTGAAGGTGATGAACCACGCACCATTCAAGCGGCTGCCATTTGTCAATCACGTGGCATTGCACACTGTATTTTATTGGCAAAACCTGAAGCCGTGATTGAAGTTGCAAAAGCACGTAATATCGAACTTCCTCATGATTTGGAAATCATTGATCCAGACCTGATTCGTGAAAACTATGTGCCGAAAATGGTTGAGCTGCGTAAAGGCAAACTCAATGATCTACAAGCACGCGAACAGCTACAAGACACCGTGGTTTTAGGCACCATGATGCTTGCACTCGATCAAGTGGATGGCCTTGTATCTGGTGCAGTACATACTACGGCGAATACAGTGCGTCCAGCATTCCAATTGATTAAGACTGCACCTGATTATTCATTGGTTTCTTCTGTATTCTTTATGCTGTTACCAGATGAAGTCTATGTCTACGGTGACTGTGCCATTAATCCAGATCCAAATGCAGAACAGCTTGCAGAGATTGCGATTCAATCTGCAGATTCAGCGAAAGCTTTTGGTATTGACCCACGTATTGCGATGATTTCATATTCAACAGGTACTTCAGGTGCAGGAGCAGATGTCGAAAAAGTGGCTGAAGCAACACGCATTGCCAAAGAACGCCGTCCAGATTTACTCATTGATGGCCCGCTTCAATACGATGCTGCATCGGTGGAAAGTGTGGGACGCTCTAAAGCACCTGACTCTAAAGTGGCTGGTCGTGCCAATGTGTTTATTTTCCCTGATTTAAATACAGGTAATACAACCTATAAAGCAGTTCAACGTTCTGCAAATGTAGTCAGTGTTGGCCCAATGCTGCAAGGTTTAAACAAGCCTGTAAATGACTTGTCTCGTGGCGCATTGGTCGATGACATCGTGTTTACCATTGCATTAACGGCAATTCAGTCTGAACAGCAAGAAGCTTAATTTTAGTTTCGAGTTCTAAACCACCCTTTCGAAAGATTGGGTGGTTTTTTGTTTTATATAACTTCCATTATATTAAAAATGGCTCAGAATTAGTGGAAATTTCTTTTAAATTCTATGGCTGAATTTTGAGTATTTGGTACATGACCAATAATGTATTCATTCTTCGCTTAAAAAAAGAAATCAAAGCTCTGATACACATATCTAATTTAAAAAATAAAAGGAAAAATTTACATAAATTAGAGCCTGGATATGAAACTAGGGCGTGACGTATTGCTTCAGTTTATGCCAATATTTATCTAGAAAAAGAAAAACATCGAAACAAAGATTTAGTTGGCCGTTACTATTGGATGGGCTTAGGTGCATTTGTTTCAAAAAATCTTAGCTGCCATTTTAAACATGGTTTAACTGCATGGGAATATAAATGGATTCCACTAGGGGTAATTCGTGATCCTGTACATACTTTTGCAAAAGGTAACTTATGGCTATTTATGGATATTGCACCTTGGCATTATGCTTTGAGCATGTCTTCATCCTCTTTTAATCAATGCCGAACTCAACGTGATGTTTCCAAATTTACTCATATTAAAGAAGAAGTTATAAACGTTCCTTGGTCAAATTGTTTACCCATAATTAAAAACTTAAAAGCACTTTAGAAATTAAAAGTGCTTTTGAATATCTACCAAAATCGAAAAGTATTCTGCCGAGTTCTTATAATATCAAAAGCATGGAAAGAGAATATCAGGGGCGACACGCAGGTGTACTCGATAAGGTACCAGAAACAGTATACAGCGAACCATTAGCAAACACTAAAGTCGCCAATTATGATAGCCGTATGGAATGGATTAATAAAGCAGCAGAAAAATATCATCGTTTAATGCTCAATGATAAAGGAAGATACTTTTTAGAAGAAGAACTAAAAATTATTGCGAAATGGGGCGATAGCAAAGCTAATTTTACAGTTGGAAAGGATAGTAATGATGGAAAAATTTAATTACTTCATTGTTATTTTTATGGTGGGTTATCTCCTTTCAGCTTGTCAACCTAGTGCAAAAAATACAGAGAATAATGTCATGAATCAACAGCGTTTTAGTTTACATTTAGGCCAACAAGGATTTAAAGATTTTTCTCAACATAATCTTGGGCATCCCGATAGTCATCCATCTGGAGCAGGTTTTAGAGAGTTAGATTTTACACCGCCCAACTTAGGTCAGATTAAAGTTGAAAATGGTGAGAATAGCTTAGTGATAGATCATGTATTTTCAGTTCTAGGAACATCGTTTAATAATGAGGATGGAATACAAGGGCTTGATATTAATGCAGGGCTAAACAAAGAGGAATTTGTACGTCCTGAACAAGCCCACCAAGCTTATGTTGACTTAATGAAACGTATAAATCAGGCCGAATGGAAAAATTATTTCTATCGTTTTTCTGCACGAATAGCAAAGGATGATAATATTCGATATCTAATGAAATCAGGTGATGTCATTGACCCGACTTATATCTTTAATTATGAAGAATGGAAAAAGATAATAAATACAGTTGGAGGGAACTCTATAGGCTACCGATTATATGCCAATGGTATCCTTTTGGATCTGAGTATAAAACAAACTCAAAAAACTGAAGATGGTAAAGAACAATATATGGTTCGTTATGCTTTCAATACGATTCGTTATGATGAAAGAAATTCAATGGATGATTCAGAGAATAATATTGATACTTACAAAATGACCTCAAAAGAGTTAGAACAAGCATTTGCAAATGAGCTGATAAGAAATAAAAAATCAAGAGAAATTGATGAAAAAGAAGTTATAGTACAAGGCTACCATATCGATGAAAATTATGAAGATCCTGATGTTTGGCAATATGTTAAATAATCAAATGTTGTCGCGTTTAGACTCAATTTTAAAGCACTTTTACACAAAATTGATCATTGAAACTAAAGATTTAAAGATTTGAAGATTTGAAGATTTGAAGATTTGAAGATTTGAAGATTTGAAGATTTGAAGATTTGAAGATTTGAAGATTTGAAGATTTGAAGATTTGAAGAAGAATATTATTTTTATAAAATTTAAAGCAAAAAAAGAAGATAAAGCTTTAGGCTTGATCTTCTTGTTGACCGTAGAACCAAGTTGCTGCGATAAACAGAGAAAAACCAATAACTGACAACACTGGAGTAACCATATATTTCACACTCTAACTTTGATGACGTCATTATGTAAAAGTTTTATGACAGTTATATGACAAATACGAAATATTTAAAAATAACAAATATCATTTATTTTCAACAATTTAAAAATAAAAACATATCTCCCCCTCTAGTTTTGTGACAAATATTTCATGAAATATGACAGTTAAAACGTCATTTTCAGGCCATTTATGACAGCGAAACATGGCACTGTTTAAGCCTATTAAACTTTCGGCCAAAGATTAAGCGAAATACCCACACAACTGTGTTTTTGTCTTATAATTTAGCCCGCTAGCTATCAGCCCGCTCAAGAGATATTTGTATGACAACTATTATCAAGCAAGATGACTTGATCACATCGGTAAAAGATGCGCTTCAGTTCATTTCTTACTATCACCCACAGGACTTCATCCAAGCGATGAGCCGTGCGTATGACCGTGAAGAAAACAAAGCCGCAAAAGACGCGATTGCACAAATTTTAATTAACTCTCGTATGTGTGCAGAAGGCCATCGTCCTATCTGTCAAGATACGGGTATTGTGAACGTATTTCTTGAAGTGGGCTTAGACGTTAAATTTGATTTAACCATGAGCCTAGACGATGCAATTAACGAAGGTGTACGTCAAGGTTATCTTGAAAACTCAAACATTCTTCGTGCATCAGTATTAGCTGATCCTGCTTTTGGTCGTAAAAATACCAAAGACAACACCCCTGCTGTAATTCACTACAAACTCGTTCCGGGTAATAAAGTTGATATTACTGTTGCTGCTAAGGGTGGCGGTTCAGAAAACAAATCTAAACTTGCAATGCTTAACCCTTCTGACTCTATCGTAGATTGGGTACTTAAAACTGTTCCAACAATGGGTGCAGGTTGGTGTCCTCCTGGTATGCTCGGTATCGGTATTGGTGGTACTGCTGAAAAAGCCATGATGCTTGCAAAAGAAGCATTGATGGAAGAAATCAACATGGACGAATTACTTCGTCGTGGCCCACAAAACCAAATCGAAGAACTTCGTATCGAAATCTTCGAAAAAGTAAATGCTTTAGGTATTGGTGCTCAAGGTCTTGGCGGTTTAACGACTGTTCTTGATATCAAAATCAAAGACTACCCATGTCATGCTGCGGGTAAACCAGTAGGTATGATTCCTAACTGTGCTGCAACTCGTCATGCACATTTCCAATTAGACGGTTCAGGTGTAGCACATATTCAAGCACCTAGCCTTGAAGACTACCCAGCGGTGACTTGGGATTCATCAACATCTAAACGTGTTGACTTAGATAACATCACTCAAGAAGAAATGAACTCTTGGCAACCGGGTGACACACTGCTTCTTAACGGTACAATCTATACAGGTCGTGACGCTGCGCACAAACGTATGGTTGACATGTTAAACAAAGGTGAAGAACTTCCAGTTGACCTAAAAGGTAAATTTATTTACTACGTTGGCCCTGTTGATCCTGTCGGTGACGAAGTCGTTGGTCCTGCTGGCCCAACAACTGCAACACGCATGGATAAGTTCACACGTCAAGTGCTTGAAGCAACTGGCATGTTCGGTATGATTGGTAAAGCGGATCGTGGTCCTGCTGCTGTTGAAGCAATCAAAGACAACAAAGCGACTTACCTCATGGCTGTCGGCGGCGCTGCTTACTTAGTATCGAAAGCGATTCGTGAAGCTGAAGTTGTAGCATTTGCTGACTTAGGTATGGAAGCGATCTACAAATTTGTTGTAAAAGACATGCCTGTATCGGTAGCTGTTGACGTGAATGGTACTTCTGTTCACGCAACTGCACCAAAAATCTGGCAAGCAAAAATTGGTAAAATCCCAGTAGTTGATGCTGCTGCGAACTAATTTCGCCACGTTCAAGATCAAAAAAAGCACCCCATCGGGTGCTTTTTTATTGTCAATATTTAGACTGTCTGTCGAATGACATTCGCTATTTAATGCTTTCACACACTAAAAACAACGGCAAATTACATTACCAAGTTAATGGATTCCACAATTTAAAAGGCTTGGTCAACTGCACATCTTCCGCAGGATCATAATGAGGCGCCTTCAATTTCTGCGCACTTTTACGTACTTTTCCAGAGTTTTGATCTTCTGCCACAAAGTTAAAACTGTTGGACTTCAACTCCGTAAATGCGATTTCATTTCGACCAATTTTTTCAGGCATGAGCAGCAATGGACCTGAAATCGTTCGTTTACTGGATAAATTCTCTTCATCATATTTGATGAAATAGGATTGACCTGCTTCAACATCAAAGTCTAAATATTTAGGCTTTTGAAAATGATTCACACCCAAAGGGCGACTCGACGATAAGCGGTAATTCCCTGCCGGTAACTCCACCCAGTAATAATGATTATTCAATAAACTTGGAATACGCTCACTGTTGAGAAATAAGCTACTGGCCACAATTTCTTGGCGGTTCCACTTACTGTCTGGACGATATAAATACACAATCGCTGCTTGGTCATGCTGAGCCCTCACTTCTTGAAAATGTCGACCTTGCTTCTGATTGACCCAACCACCAATGGTGAACATACCCAATCGATATTGCTCAATATAACCCGGTGTACTTTCAGGATCCACGGGCTTTAATGTTGAAGCCAATGACGTTTGCTCAACGGCTGATTTTCCATGACAACCCAGCAGCGCTACACTGCTTAAAAGTAGAATTGCAACTCCACGCATGATTATCCCTCACTGCGTCTTTTTTTATTTTACACTTTTGTTTTCAGTTTTTTACATTCAGGCATCCACGCCATCCTGCTGAGATTAACATTCTGCTTTTATTTTTGGAAATAAAAAACGTGTGCAAATCTTGGATTTACACACGTTTCAGACGAATAGCGCTTAAGCAGATTTAGAGTTTACAACTTTTAAATCTGACTTCGGTGCAGCTTCTTCAGTTTTCTTTGGTTGACGTTCTGATTTAAATTCAGGTTCCGCTTCACCATTAATCACCGCTTCATTGACGACAACCGTACCCACATCTGAACGACTTGGTAAGTCATACATCGTTTCAAGCAATGAATTTTCTAAAATCGAACGTAGACCACGCGCACCCGTATTACGGTCAAGGGCTTTTTTAGCCACGGCACGCAATGCTGAGTCTTCAAATACGAGGTCAACATTTTCCATTTCAAATAAATATTGGTATTGACGTGTCAATGCATTTTTTGGTTCTGTCAGAATCTGCATCAATGCTTCTTCGTCCAGTTCTTCCAAGGTAGCAATCACAGGTAAACGACCAATAAATTCAGGAATCAGACCGAATTTAACCAAATCTGTCGCTTCAACTTGGCGGAATAAGTCAGATAATTTTTTAGTTTCATCTTTCTTACGTACTTCAGCCGTAAAGCCAATACCACCTTTTTCCTGACGCTGCTGTACGATTTTCTCTAGGCCAGAGAATGCACCACCACAGATAAACAGGATGTTTGAAGTATCAATTTGGATAAATTCTTGCTGCGGATGCTTACGACCACCTTGAGGCGGAATCGACGCAACCGTACCTTCGATCATTTTCAATAACGCTTGCTGAACACCTTCACCCGATACATCACGAGTAATAGATGGGTTTTCAGACTTACGAGTAATTTTGTCGATTTCATCGATATAAATAATGCCCTTTTGCGCTTTTTCTACATCGTAATCGGCTTTTTGAAGGAGTTTTTGAACAATGTTCTCTACGTCTTCACCCACATAACCGGCTTCAGTTAAAGTCGTTGCATCTGCCATCGCAAATGGCACATCTAAAAGGCGCGCAAGTATCTGAGCAAGCAGTGTTTTACCTGAACCTGTTGGTCCAACCAACATGATGTTACTTTTCGAAATCTCTACACCGTCTTCTGGTTTTTTACCACTGGTGCCAACTTTTAGGCGTTTATAGTGGTTATATACCGCAACAGAGAGGGTCTTTTTCGCAACATCTTGCCCAATCACATATTGGTCAAGCGCAGCACGGATTTCATGCGGTTTTGGTAAAGGACGAGTTGCCCAGTCATTTGATTCAACTTGCTGACTGGTCTGAACTAGGTCAAGACATACGTCCACACACTCATTACAGATGTACGCGTCCTCACCTGCAATCAGTTTCCCGACTTCAGACTGCGTTTTACCGCAAAATGAACAATGCTTTTGTCCTTGAGGATGTTCGGACATATTCACTCCAATAATTAATTCTTTAAAACTTATGGACGTTTAGATAAAACTTCGTCCACAAGACCGTATTCTTTTGCAGCTTGCGCTGTCATAAAGTTGTCACGGTCAGTATCTCGAGCAACAGTATCGTAGTCTTGACCACTATGCTCTGCCATCAAACGGTTTAAACGTTCTTTAATGAATAGAATTTCACGTGCATGAATTTCAATGTCAGATGCCTGACCTCGGAAACCACCGAGTGGTTGGTGAATCATGACACGGGCATTTTCAAGACAGTAACGTTTGCCTTTAGCACCGGCGTTAAGCAGGAATGCACCCATCGATGCTGCTTGCCCCATGCAGTAAGTCACAACATCAGGTTTAATAAATTGCATGGTATCGTAAATCGCCATACCTGCAGTAACCGAACCGCCTGGTGAGTTGATATATAAATGAATATCTTTATCTGGGTTTTCTGCTTCTAAGAACAACATTTGGGCAACAATCAAATTTGCCATGTTGTCTTCAACTTCACCGGTTAAAAAAATCACACGTTCACGCAAAAGGCGTGAATAAATATCAAAAGAACGCTCGCCACGAGATGACTGTTCTACCACCATTGGCACTAGTGCGTTTTCAATTGTTGGAACATACATACGTTATTTATTCCTAAATTTTTCTGACTCAACCCATAATTCACAATATGAGGGATATTTGTCGAAATTGCAAAAGATTCCCAATTAAATAACAGATATTTTTTTCATAAGCATTGTGAAATCAGGACAACTTATTTGGGGGCAAAATTCGATAAAAAAAGGCGCTTAACGCGCCTTTTTTTGAAAGCTAGAAATTAGCCTTGTTGACGAGCTTGTTGCTCTTTCAATAAGTCTTCATAGCTCACAGTTGTATCCGTTACTTTAGCAGAAGCTAAGATGTGATCTACAACTTGGTCTTCTAGAATAACAGCTTCGATTTGAGCGCGTTGCTGTTTATCGTTGTTGAAGTATTCAATCACTTCTTTAGGATCTTCGTAAGAAGAAGCCATGTCTTCGATGTAAGCATCAACACGTGCAGCATCAACTTCAATTTTAGCATCAGCTAATACTTTGCTGACTAATACGCCAAGTTTAACTGATTTTTCAGCTTGCTCTTTGAATAGGTCATCTGGAAGCATGCTTGAATCAAACGCTTTAGCGCCTTGAGCACCAAACTGTTGAGTGAATTGTTGGATCATTTGTTGACGTTGACGGTCAATTTCTTGAGCAACCATTGCTTCTGGAAGTTCTACTTCGTTTGCAGCTACAAGTGCATCAAAAGTTGCACCTTTCACTTGGTTACGAAGACCGTTTTTCACTTCACGTTCCATGTTTTTACGAACGTCAGCTTTCAGTTTTTCAACGCCTTCTTCTTCAGTTAGACCGAAGATTTTTAAGAATTCAGCATCAACTTCTGGAAGTTTTTGTTTTTCAACAAGCTTAACAGTGATTTTGAACTGAGCAGCTTTACCAGCAAGGTTTTCAGCTTGGTAGTCTTCAGGGAAAGTTACATCGATAACTTTCTCTTCGCCTTTCTTCATCCCAACGATGCCGTCTTCGAAGCCAGGGATCATACGACCAGAACCAAGTACGAGTTTAAAGTCTTCAGCAGCGCCGCCTTCAAACTTCTCGCCATCAACAGTACCTTCAAAGTCGAAAGTTACTTGCATGTCTTTTTTAGCCATGCCTTTAGTTTCAGCCCATGAAGCACGTTGTTTTTGAAGATTTTCAATCATCTTCTCAACGTCTTTGTCGTCAACTGAAGTTGCTTTACGTTCAACTTCTAGGCCTTCGAACTTAACTTCAACTTCTGGATAAACTTCTACAGTTGCTTCATAAACTAAAGCATCATCTTTCATTTCAGTTTTTTCAATGTTTGGCATACCAACAGCATTGATTTTTTCTTGTTGGATCGCTTCGAATACTGTGTCACGAATGATGTCGTTTACAACTTCTTGATAGATACCAGCACCGTATTCACGACGAACAACGTTTACAGGTACTTTACCTGGACGGAAGCCGTTGATCTTCACAGTTTTGGCAGTGCGTTTCAAGCGAGCTTCAAACTGCTCGTTAATACGGCTCGTCGGTACAGATACATTTAAACGACGGGCAACGCCCGAAACCGCTTCAGAAGTTACTTGCATGGCTTCCTCGATAATTTGTTAGTTAAAACAGTTTTAAAAAAAAGTGCCACATTATATGACAACAATTAAAGATATACAAAAATGGATTATAACACTATAAATTCAGGCATGGATGCCCTTCTTATTTTTAGAATTTTTCAGCTTTTTTCGAAGAAATATTGATTATTTTTTAATTCACCATTGAAAATGAGAAACTTTCTCACTATTATTCTTAATGATATTTTTTTAATTTATTTTCATATATTTATCTTGTCCATATTTGGAATTCTTTTATGAGTAAATTTAATCTCAACCCTCTTTCCGCTGCTTTATTTGGGGCAATTGTAACTACTACGAGTTTCGCACATGCTGAAACGACTGAATCTCAAGCTCAACAGATGGAAACCATTGTTGTTTCTGCAGCGGGCTTTGAACAAAAGATCAAGAATGCTCCTGCTTCAATCAGTGTTGTTACAAAAGCAGACATAGAAAAGAAAAATGCTTCTAGCATTGCAGATTTACTAGCTGACATTCCGGGCATTGATATTCGTGACGGTATTGGTAAAACATCCGGCTTAAACGTAAAAATGCGTGGTCTAGGTAATGACTATAGTTTGGTTTTAATTGATGGACGTCGCCAAACAACATCTTCTGACGTAACTCCAAATGGTTTCGGTGAATCATCAAATGGTTACTTACCACCCCTTGCTGCAATTGAGCGTATTGAGGTCATTCGTGGTCCTATGGCTACTCGCTATGGCTCAGAAGCAATGGGTGGTGTAATCAACATTATTACTAAAAAAGTGTCTGATACATGGACTGGTAATGTTACTGTGAGTGGTAACCTCATGGAACATAATGGGGAAGCCGACTCAGCAAAAACCAGTTTTGTTTTAAATGGCCCTCTTATAAGCGAACGATTAGGGATGCAGCTACGCGGTTCTTATTTAGACCGTCAAAAATCTGAACGTATTCCAGGTACATCTGGCCGTGACCCACGCCCAAGTGAAGCAGATAATTTTGATTTTGGTGGTAAATTATCCTTTAACTTAGATGATAAAAATAGTTTCTGGTTAGATGGCTTCCATTCAAGTCAAAACTATAAAAATGATGATAATCGACTGGGCACTCAAGACACACCGAGCCGTGCTAATGGTTATAAAGACGAACTAGAATTTAACCGTGATCAAATTTCTGCTGGACATGAGGGTAACTATGATTTTGGTAAATGGTCATCTTACGTAAGCCATACAACTACTGAAACCGTAGGCCGTACTATTCCACGAAACACATTCCCATTAAATGCATTTGCAGGTACAGATCGTACATTAGAAAACACTGACTTTGTTGCTGATACACATATCGTCATGCCTATTGCAGATCATAAAATCACAGTAGGTGCCGAATATAAAGAAGCAGAAATTGCTGACGATATTGCGGGCGTGGGTTCAAAATTCAAAAAAGACTCATTATCTTTCTACGCTGAAGATGAATGGCGCCTTTTAGATTCAGTTGCTTTAACTTTAGGTGGACGTTATGAAGATCATTCAGGTTTTGGTGGTCACTTCAGCCCACGAGCATATTTAGTTTGGAATACTAATGAAAATCTAACACTGAAAGGTGGTGTAAGTACGGGTTACAAAGCACCTTCTGCAAAAGCATTACACAATGGCGTGATTAGTGTTAGTGGTCAAGGTGCAACTTTTGGTGTCGGCTCTCCTAATCTTAAACCTGAAGAATCCACCAACTATGAATTAGGCTTTAATTATAACAAAGGTAGCTTTGACTTAACCACAACGGCATTCTTTAATAAAATTGAAGATCTGATAACTGATGGAGCTGACCTTTGGAACTGTTACTCTGAAACAAATCCAAACCAAGCAGGTTGTGTGAGCTATGGTTCCCATATTACTCAAGATAGTTTTTCACAAAGTATTAATGCCAATGAAGCAGAAACTAAGGGCGTTGAAGTTAGCTTGAAATACAGCATTATCCCTGAATGGGATATTAAAGCTGCATATACCTATATGGAAAGTGAGATCACAAAAGGTGAAAATAAAGGCTCGTACCTAAATAACGTACCCAAAAATGCTTTTAATATGACATCTACTTGGCATATTAATCCTTCACTCGATGTTTGGTTACAGCATGAGTATAAATCTGATCGTAAACGTTATAGTACAGTCCAAACTGCTGGTGATGCTGGCATCATTTATGCTGCAACAGGTAATAAGTTGAAGGGGTATAATTTATTTAACCTCGGTACAAGTTATAACCTTAACGAAAATATTCGTATTAATGGTTCTGTAAATAACTTATTAGATAAAGACTTCACAAGCAATGGAACTTATATCAATAGCCAAAATGTAGAGGCATCGTACTATGACTACATGACTATAGGTTCTTCAATGGCTGGAACTTACTTAGCTGGTCGTAACTACTGGTTATCCATTTCTTATGATTTCTAACTTTTAGTACTTATAAAAGACAAAACTAAAAAACCTGCTTCGGCAGGTTTTTTGCATAAATAATTTACGATTACTTCTTATTTAATTCACAATCATGTCTATATTTATAATCTCAATTAAACATAAAAAAACAATATATTTTATCAATATTTAAATAAAACATAGTCTTAATTAATACTTGTTATATCATTACATTAAATAGGACTATCACAATATGATTATTTATCGTGATTTACAATTACATAAAGATGTAAGAAAAAATAAGAATCATTATTATTCGCATACAAATTCACTATTCCAAATCGGGTTCGAAATGGCCTTCATTAAAACACGTAAGAAAATTGTTTCTTCAGCAATTGCTTCTTCACTTTCTGTTATTGCTGTTAATGCAATCGCACAAGAGCAAGTTACTCAACTTCCAACGATTAACCAAGAAGTTGCTGCTGAAAAAGCACCAAGCTTAAAAGTTGATAAATCTGCGAATGCTAAATTTGTTGCTCCCCTTCTTGATACACCAAAATCAGTATCAGTGATTTCTAAGCAACTGATTGAAGACACGCAAGTCACAACTTTAAGTGATGCTTTACGTACAGTACCTGGAATTACCCTCGGTGCTGGTGAAGGTGGCAATCCAAATGGCGACCGTCCATTTATCCGTGGCTACAGCTCTGAAAGCTCAATGTATATAGATGGTATTCGTAATTCAACCTCACAAAACCGTGAAATGTTTGCCATAGAACAAGTTGAAGTCACCAAAGGTTCTGCTTCTGCTATGGGTGGTGCAGGTACTGTTGGCGGTAGCATCAACATGATTTCTAAAGTGGCTAAAAAAGGTGACTTTTTAGAAGGTTCAGTTGCTGGCGGTACAGATGCTTATGCACGTGTAACACTAGATGGCAATAAAGATTTTGGCAATGGGATTGCTGCACGTGTTGCAATAATGGGCCACATGAATGAGAAAGCAGGTCAATCTGACGGTGCTGAATATAAACGTGCAGGTATTGCCCCTAGTATTACTTTTGGCTTAGACACCCCTACTCGTGCAACTTTAAGTTATTACTATTTAAAATCGGATGACACTCCCGATTCAGGTGTTCCATATTGGGATGCTGGTTTAGGTAAACCACAAGGTAAACCAGCGGAAGTAAAACAAGGCGTTTATTATGGTTGGAAAGATCGTGACTTCCAAAAACAAGAGAACCAAGCAGGGACAATCAAGTTAGAACATGATTTAACTGACAATTTAACCGTTACAAACACTGCAATGTACAGCAAATCTAAAAATGATTATGTCTGGACAAACCCTGATGATTCTAAAGGCAATGTAGCTAATGGCCAAGTATGGCATCGTCAAAACTCTGCCATCACAGATAGCGATACCTTTACAAATCAATTAGCATTGATAGGTAAATTTGCTACAGGTGCCATTAATCATAGCTTTAATGTTGGTGCTGAATACAGCAAGCAAGAAACTGACAAAGGTGGTTATAACATCATTAACAGTAAAGATGGCAAAGTTTCCTCAACTGGGTTTTACAGCGACTGTAAAGACCTTTCAAGCAATTGGTGTACTTCTCTAAACAATCCAACTCAAAAACCATTTTTAGATCGTCTAGAAGCCCGCCAAGACTTTGATGCCACGGTTGAAAGCACTTCTGTATATTTATTAGATAGTATTGAAATCACACCACAATGGTTACTTGATCTTGGTGTGCGCTGGGACAAGTTTGAAGCTGCACAAAACTTTCGTGCTACATCTTCAGCTGCTGCATATACAGCTAACAATGATTCAGACTTCTTTACATATCAATCAGGTATAACCTTTAAACCTGTTGAAAATGGTTCAATTTATGCAAGTTATGCTACCTCTGCCAGTCCTGTTGGCTTAAATGCTGGTTGGGGAGATAACAGCGAAACCATAAATGCTAATAACCAAATGATCGATCCTGAAGAAGCACAAACTTACGAGTTGGGTACTAAATGGGACTTGTTAAATGATCGTTTGAATTTAACAGCAGCGATCTTCCGTACTGAAAAACAAAATACTCGTGTACAACTTGACCCAACAACTTATGCGAATGTAGGTGAAAGTAAAGTTGATGGTGTTGAATTAGGATTAAATGGTCAAATTACCGATAAATGGGATATTTCGGCAGGTTATACTTATCTTAATAGTGAATTAACAAAAAATGGTAAATCATGCCGTGGTTCAGGTTCAACAGCAACTTGTACAGATAATGCCATTTATAATGGCAACCAAATGCCTAATGTACCTAAACAAGCAGCAACATTATGGACTACCTATAAGATATTGCCGCAATTAACTTTGGGTGGTGGTGCAGTATATTCAGACAAAGTTTATGGTGATGTTGCAAACATCAAATGGGCTCCATCTTATGTACGCTACGATGCTATGGCGCGTTATAATGTCAACAAAAATGTTGATTTACAACTTAACGTAAACAACCTTTCTGACAAACGCTACTTCACTAAAGCGTATGCCTCACACTATGCAACTGAAGCAGAAGGTCGCAGCGCAGTTCTGTCTGTAAACTTCAAATACTAAGAAAAAATAAATACCATAAATAATTTATGGTATTGACTCAAATAGCCTCGCTTCGAGGCTATTTTTGTATATGATCGAAACACAAACATTACATTTCAAAAGGTCAGACCGTGATTCACCATATTCCAAATGTATTGAGTAAAGAACAGGTCAACTACTTCCGCACAGAAATGCAAAAAGTAGAATGGATTAATGGTCAAAAAACTACGGGCTCACTGTCTAAAAATGTAAAAAACAACCAACAGCTAGATATAGACCATCCATTAACACAGCATTTAGGTGACATTATTCTGCATGAATTGTCACAACACGCGCTTTTTACATCGGCAGCCCTACCCCTCAATATTTTGCCGCCCTATTTTAATCGCTATGAAAATGGTGAAACGTTTGGTTTCCATGTCGACAATGCCATTCGCTGGATGCCTGACAGCAATCAAAAAATTCGTACCGATTTGTCCTGCACGATTTTTCTAAGTGAACCTGAAGAATATGAAGGTGGTGAACTTGTGGTAGAAGACACCTATGGCTACCACGAAGTGAAATTGCCTGCCGGAGATTTGATTTTGTATCCATCTACCAGTGTGCATGAAGTTACTCCTGTGACTGCAGGCTGTCGTATTGCGTCATTTTTTTGGTTGCAAAGTATGATCCGTGAAGATGCTGAGCGTCACATGTTATTTAATCTCGATCAAAGCATTCAAAATTTGCGTATGCAATTGGGTGATGCACATAGTGAAGTCGTCAAGTTGACGAGTCTGTATCACAACCTTATCCGCAAATGGGCCGAAATTTAAAGCTCAAGGTCAATAGACATGGACAAACTACCAATGACTGATCACAACATTTTAGCGCCACTGACTCAGATTCCAGCTCATTTGCAAACCATTGCAGATTACGAAAAACAGGCTGAATTGCACCTTTCTCAAATGGTGTGGCAGTACTTGCAAGGCGGCTCGATGGATGAACACAGTGTCCGTGGCAATTTGTCTCAGTTTGAACAGATACAACTGCTACCACGTATGCTGAAAGATCTAACCCAAGGTCATACCCAAATCGAAATCTTAGGGCAACGTTTCCCGCATCCGATTTTTGTAGCACCCATTGGTCACCAACAACAATTTCATCCTGATGCTGAAGCTGCAACAGCCCTCGCTGCCGAAGTCCTTGGCAGCAATATGATCCTCAGTACATTTACCAATACAGATATGCGTGAGTTAAAGCAGGACAATCCGTACAAATGGTTCCAATTGTATTGGCAAGGTGAGCGCGAAAAGTCATTATCACTGGTCAAGATGGCAGAAGAACATGCTTATACAGCAATTGTAGTAACCATTGATTCCCCGCATACAGGGATTCGTGACCGTGAACGTCGAGTGTTTTTTCATTTGCCTGAAGGCATGCAACATCCGCATACCCCTGCACATATCCCATTGCCTGAGCTCAATGATGGCGACCATCCCGTATTTAACGGTCTGATGAAAATCGCACCAACATGGGCGGATATCCTTTGGCTCAGTCAAAACACCTCATTACCGATTATTTTAAAGGGCATTGTCAGTCCACATGATGCTGAACTTGCCCTGCAACACGGTGTACAAGGCATTATTGTGTCGAATCATGGTGGGCGCGTACTGGACGGTTGCATCTCCCCTATCACCGCCTTAGAACTGATTAAAAAAGTTGTGCCTACGGATTTTCCAGTTTTATATGATGGTGGTATTCGTCGTGGTTCAGATGTGTTTAAAGCGATAGCCTTGGGTGCATCTGCCGTATTAGTTGGACGTCCTTGCATTTATGGTTTAGCTACAGCGGGCGCTTTAGGTGTTGCCCATGTACTCAAAATACTGAAAGAAGAATTTGAGATTACGATGGCATTGATGGGAACAGCCACCGTCGATGAGATCAATAAAGATTATATTTTTCAAAAAAGCTAATTTTATAGAAAAATATTTTCCAGTAATGGCATCTTGACGCAAAAATAGGAAATTATTTCCGGAATATATGGACTAATATTTAGTTATACGTTTACGAGCTTACGGTAAAGCTAAGTCATGTGAATCTTTACGGATTTATTTCGACTTTCGACTAAAGACTCCGAAATTAAACTTGTAAATTGCTAGAATAGACACAATCTATATAAGTAGTACCTTGCCGTTTATCCACGACATTTATCCACGGTGCTATAAGGAGTTTTCACATGATGTTGGCAGATCCAAGCAAAAAATACCGTCGCATGTACCAACGTGTAGACTTACCAGACCGTCAATGGCCAAATAACGAAATCAATAAAGCGCCGATCTGGATGAGTACCGACCTTCGTGACGGTAACCAAGCGATCTTCGAGCCAATGAACATTGAACAAAAGTTCAAAATGTTCCAAATGCTTGTGAAAATTGGTTTCAAACACATTGAAATCGGCTTCCCTTCTGCATCACAAATCGACTTTGATTTCACTCGTTTGTTGATCGAAGGCGGTCATATTCCTGATGATGTGTACATCGAAGTTTTGGTTCAAGCACGTGATCATTTGATTCAACGTACATTTGAATCATTACAAGGTGCAAAACGTGCCATCGTGCATATCTACAACTCAAATTCTCCAACCTTCCGCAATAAAGTGTTGAATGTTGATGTTGCTGGTGCAAAACAATTAGCGATTAATGCTGCAACGAAAGTCAAAGAATATGCTGCAAAACAGCCTGAAACTGAATTTGTATTCCAATACAGTCCAGAGTGTTTTACTGCAACAGAATTAGAAGTGGCTAAAGATGTCTGTGATGCGGTCACTGAAATTTGGGAAGCATCTCCAGAGAACAAAGTGATTTTAAACTTGCCTGCAACGGTTGAAGTTTCAGGTCCGAACGTCTATGCAGACCAAGTGGAATGGATGCACCGTAACATTCAACGCCGTGACGGTGTGATTATTTCTGTGCACTGTCATAACGACCGTGGCTGTGGTATTGCCGCTTCTGAGTTGGCCATTATGGCTGGTGCTGACCGCGTCGAAGGTTGTGTGTTTGGTAACGGTGAACGTACAGGTAACGTGGACGTTGCAGCGATTGCATTGAACATGTATACCCAAGGTGTTGCGCCAAACTTAGATTTCTCAAACATTAACGAAATCATTTCAATCATTGAAGAATGCACAGGCTTGCCGGTACACCCTCGTCATCCGTATGCTGGTGATTTGGTCTTCACCGCGTTCTCTGGCTCACACCAAGATGCCATTAAAAAAGGTTTCGAGTTCCAAAAGAACGAAGAAATGTGGGATATGCCTTATTTGCCAATCGACCCGAAAGACTTGGGCCGCGACTATGATGCCGTGATTCGTGTCAACTCACAGTCTGGTAAAGGCGGTATTGCGTACTTGTTAGAATCAAATTACAACGTGGTGTTGCCTCGTCGTATTCAAATTGAGTTCTCGCAAATCGTACAGCAAAAAACAGATGAAGACGGTACCGAGATTTCTGCGCAAGCAATCTGGTCTTTATTTAAAGACACGTATGTGGCTGCCAAAGACACGCATTATGCGGCGAAAAACTACCGCTTACATGATGAAAATGGCAAACAAGTCATTGAGCTTGATGTCGAAGTGAACGGTGAGATCCAGCAATTACGTGGTGAAGGCAACGGCCCAATCTCTGCTATCTTAAATGCCTTGCAGTTACCGATTGATGTCTTGAACTATGAAGAACGTAGCATCAGTTCAGGCGCACATGCTAAAGCCTTGGCTTTAATTGAGCTTCAAGTGAAAGGTACAGGTAAGTCTGCATTCGGCGCAGGTGTGCATGACAACATCGTGACCGCATCTATCGAGGCGATTATTGCCAGCACTAACCGTTTAATTGAACAAGGTGTTTTGAGTACTGAACAAGTGATTGCTGCTGCAGTCTAATTCAATGCTATAAATATCAAATAGCAATAAAATGACTTTAGAAGGATACCCTCAAGTGGTATCCTTTTATTATTCATACTAAAGATTTAAGGCGAATTATTCCTGTGTCTTTTCCAGCTGACTCAGTGGGCTTAGTTACCCCACAAAAGTTTATTTTTGAAGAGCCGTTAGAGCTCGAATGCGATCGCATACTCCCACGTTTTGAGCTCATGGTTGAAACTTATGGCGAACTGAATGCAGACAAATCTAATGCAATTTTGATTTGTCATGCACTGTCAGGCCATCATCATGCAGCAGGTTATCATCATGAAGATGACCGTAAACCGGGTTGGTGGGACGCATGTATTGGACCAGGCAAAGCCATTGATACGTCAAAATTCTTTGTCGTAGCATTAAATAATATTGGCGGCTGTAGCGGTTCTACTGGACCGACCTCTCCAAATCCTGAAAATGACAATCGCCCTTATGGTCCTGATTTCCCATTAGTGACTGTCCGTGACTGGGTCAAAACCCAAGCCATGTTGTCTGATCGTTTAGAAATTCAGCAGTGGTATGCGGTGATTGGCGGCTCTTTAGGGGGCATGCAAGCTCTACAATGGTCTGTGGACTATCCAGATCGTTTACAAAAGTGCGTGATTATTGCCAGTACACCAAAACTGTCTGCGCAAAACATTGCCTTTAACGAAGTGGCGCGTCAGTCGATTTTGTCTGACCCTGATTTCCATGATGGTCGCTATTTAGAAAATGATAGTTATCCTAAGCGAGGTTTGATCTTGGCCCGTATGGTGGGTCATATCACTTACCTCTCTGAAGAAGCCATGAAACAAAAATTTGGCCGTGACTTAAAGTCAGGTAAATTTATGTATGGCTTTGACGTCGAATTCCAAGTCGAAAGTTATTTGCGTTATCAAGGTGAGCAATTTAGCCGTAACTTTGATGCCAATACCTATTTGATCATGACCAAGGCTTTAGATTATTTCGATCCATCACGTGAATATGAGCAATCATTAAAAACCGCGATGTCTAAAACCAAGTGTCAATTTTTAGTTGTTTCATTTACAACGGACTGGCGTTTTACCCCTGCTCGTTCGCAAGAAATTGTAGATGCATTAATTAGTAATCATAAGCCTGTGAGCTATGTGGATATTGATGCTGAACAAGGTCATGACTCTTTCTTGTTCCCGATTCCGTTATATGTGAAAAGCTTACGTGCATTCCTAGGCGGTGTAAAACACCTGCAAGAAACACCGAAGGAGACCAACTAATGCGTATTGATCATCAACTGGCTGAACGTTGGATTAAACCAGATTCAAGCGTACTCGATTTAGGGTGTGGTGACGGTGAACTGCTTGCACATATGAGCAAAAAGCACAATATTCGTGCATATGGCTTAGAAATTGATCAAGAAAAGATTGCAATTGCGGTCAGTCGCGGGTTAAATATCATCCAACAGGACTTGAACTTAGGTTTAAGTCGCTTTGCCGACCAGTCTTTTGACTATGTGGTTATGGCACAAGCCTTGCAAGCTGTAGATGCACCAGACGTTCTTTTAAGAGACATGGTGCGTGTGGGGAAACAGGCCATTATCACCTTTCCAAACTTTGCACATTGGAAGACTCGTTCTTTCCTTGCATTAAAAGGAATGATGCCTGTTTCAGACGCGTTACCCTATATGTGGTATAACACGCCCAATATTCATTTATGTACTTTCCGTGATTTTGAAGCGCTGTGTGCTGAAAATAACATCCGGATTATTAACCGACTTGCCGTGAATGGGGATCAACAAGATAGTTTACTGAGTAAACGTCTCCCAAATCTATTTGGTGAAGTCGCAATTTATCGAGTGAGCGCTCTATGAAAAAATTATTATTAAGCACGACGCTACTGATTGGACTTTTTAGCATACAAGCCCATGCGGATTATGTTGCTCCATCATCTTCAGTTTCTAGCCAAGCTGCACAATATTCAATTATGGATATTCACAGCTTAAGTAAAGCTGCTAAAGCAGGTCAGCCTGGTGCTCAGTTTTACTTAGGCACTAAATATCAACAAGGTAAAGACGTTGCAAAAGATGAACGTCAAGCTTTTGCATGGTACAAAGCTGCTGCCGATCAAGGTTTATCTGCAGCTCAGCTCAATGTGGGTCGTATGCTCGCTGATGGCATTGGGACTAAAAAAGATGAAGCGCTTGCTCGTCAATATTTCGAAAAAGCAGCCAGCCGTGGTGATAACCGCGCAAGCTTTAACTTAGCCATGATGGAAGAGCAAAAGAAAAACTACATGGGTGCATACCAATGGTATGAGCTTTCTACCCGTGATGGCATGCTCGACAACAAAGTGATTAGCTTGTCTGAAGGCAAAAAAACCGCTTTAGCAGCGAACTTAAGCCAAGACCAAATCCGTCAAGCACGTGACCGTGCGGACAAATGGATTCAAGCACAATAAGTTTTTGAATCTTAAAAAGCACCTTCGGGTGCTTTTTTATTGCCTGTCAGCCACAGCATCTTGTTAAAATAGCCTCAAATCTTGTTTTATGGTGAATATTCACATGGCTTCAACTGATTGGTTATCTCAAGGCACTTTGGTGCTTGCAAGTAATAACAAAGGCAAAATTGCAGAATTTGAAAAAATGTTTGCCGAGCTTAATCTTCCTGTTGAAGTGATTCCACAAGGTCAGTTGAACATTGAAGATGCCATCGAAGACGGTCTAAGCTTTGTTGAAAATGCCATTATCAAAGCGCGTCACGCATCGAAAATTTCAGGCAAGCCAGCCATTGCAGATGATTCTGGCATTTGCGTTCCTGTACTCGGTGGCGCACCAGGGATTTACTCTGCGCGCTATGCAGGTGAACATGGCAATGATGCCGCTAACAATGCCAAGTTGCTTGCTGACCTCAAACCACTCCGTAAAGAGAGTGAAGCCATCGAAGGGATGTTTGTATGTGTCTTGGCTTTGGTCCAACATGCAGAAGACCCACTCCCACAAATTTTCCAAGGGATTTGGCGCGGTGAAGTGATGGAAGCAGCACGCGGTGAAAATGGCTTTGGCTATGACCCACTGTTTTGGCTGCCTGAACTAAACGTTTCTAGTGCTGAATTATCAAAAGAAGAAAAAAATAAAATCAGCCATCGTGGTCAGGCGATGAAATTATTTAAAGCAAGTTTGAAATAATTTGCATTGGAGTTAATCTTAATGCCAAAGATTAACTCCAATCCCTGAATAAAAATAGAATAATTATGGCACTTCAACCGATACAGATCATATGCAACGCTTGCCATCACACTTCAACTGAAATCCCGACACGCTCTTTTCTTGGTTTTCAAAAACTAAGCTGCCCTCATTGCCAGGCGCAACTGACCTACCCGCTCACCTCAGGCTTTCGTACCACTTACGCTATTTTTGCAGTGGTGATCGTGCTGTCGATCATGCTTAATCTGTCGCAAGGTCAGGTTGGATTTCCAGGCCTGATAGGTATCGCAATGATATACGCCCTCGTGCGTGATTGGCAGATTCGAAAACAGCTCAAGTAGTCGCCCTATGCGGGCATCTATAATTCACTTTTCATTTTAAAGCGAAAAAAGATGCAAAATTAACCCATATATACTAACGACGATGCAGCTCATAATCGTACCTGAAGCAATATAACGTGCCGAAGTGCCTGTTCCTTGATAATGCGTTTCTAAAGCCACAATATTGGCTGCAGGGGGTAAGCAGAACAGCATGAACATCACCCCAATATATTTCTCGATCTGGGGAATCGGAAGAAAGGCATAACTCAAACCACAGATCACCGCGCCAACGGTGAGTTTCATCGCATAAATACGACTACTGTTCATCAGATCACGCCACTGTACCTTAGTTTGGCGCAGCCACATGCCTAAGACACACATTCCTGTGAAACTCATTCCAATTTTTGCAGCCTGATACAGCCAATCTAAGATCTGATGTTCTTCTAAATGTTGTAATCCAACTATTCGACAGACACCTGCAATCATCAAGGCAAATACAGGCGGTGACATCGCCACTTTTTGAATCACGCTCGACCATGGTAGTTGGGCTGAACTGACGGCTGTAACAGCCCACATATTGCCAAAGATAGAACCACCGACATACAAAGCCACCATCGCTGCACTAATTTCAGGGCCGAACAATGCTAATGCAAAAGGAAAACCCAGCCAAGCCAAGTTCAAATAACTGACACACAAGGCACGTAAACTATCTTTTAACAGCCAGCGAAATAAATAAAACATCAGCACGGCAACACTAAAGCTAAAGAGCATCAGCGCTAAACTGCCTGCTTGATAGAACACCATGTTGTAGATGATTACGGCTGGAATAAAACAGCGTGCAAGTAAGCTAGAAAAAATCGATTTGAGCGATGCGGTTCCTGATAATGATGCCAATCCGAGGCCACTTAAAAAACCCAATATCGGAAGAAGAAACGCCACTACACCACCCTCACTGCTCAATCCATGCATAGTAACACTGAACATAAGCTTCGCGGCTGTCTTTAAACTGCAACATCTTGGTCACTTCACTGTCATCTACAACTGCTGAAATGTTGTGCAAACCAACAAGAGGATAACAAGATGGCTGGACTATCGATTTGGCATGTACTGATTTTTGCAATTGTGGTGATTTTACTCTTTGGTACCTCTAAGCTAAAAAACTTGGGTAAAGATGTCGGCGGCGCGGTCAAAGATTTCAAAAAATCGATGCGTGATGAAGACGCAGCAAATACGCAGCTTAATGAGCCTCGCACGCTAGAGCATGAAGCTCAAAATAAAACCAATTCCTCAGTTCAAAGCTAAGGGGTTGTCATAATGCTTAATATTGGTATTAGCGAATTACTGGTGTTCAGCATTATTGCGCTGATCGTACTCGGCCCAGAAAAACTGCCTGAAGGTATCCGCTTTGCAGGTAAATGGTACGGGAAAGTTAAACGACTGATCAGTAACGTGCAAACAGATATTGACCGTGAACTTCGCATGTCCGAACTTCGTGAAGAAATGCAAAAAGAAATGCAACGTATTCAACAGCTCGAAGCGCGTATGCAGGCGCAGATGAATGAATTGCAACAAACGCAACACCCCATAGAACAGACTGCGCAAAAACAACAAGAAGCCGTCCTACCTGACAATAAAAATTTATCCCCACGTTATCAGTACATCGAACGTGGTCAGAGCACGATCTTTGCCGTGGCTACACCCCAAATGAAAAAAAAGCACGAGATTAAAACAGACCAAGCTCCTACATTAAGTTCGACCGATGCATTAGCAGAATATCAGGTGGCCGTATGACAGATCTTTCACTGAATAATTCACAGAACACTGTGCCTGATTTGGAAGAAATGCCAATCACCAAACATTTGGTGATTTTGCGTCGGCATTTGATCAAAATTACAGGACTCATTTTGATTCTGTTCTTTTGTTTATTGCCCTTTGCCAATCAAAGCTATCAATTGATGTCAGAGCCACTGCGTGCTCAACTGCCAATGACCTCATCCATGATCGCAACGGATGTGACCGCCACGTTTATGGCGCCGTTTAAGCTGAATTTCTTTGTCGCGCTAATGCTCGCTATGCCCTTCGTGATTTATCAACTTTGGGCCTTCATCAAACCTGCACTGTATGAAAAAGAGCGGCATTTGGCGATGCCCTTATTATTCGGCAGCATCGTCCTCTTCTATGCCGGTATTGCCTTTGCCTATTGGGTTGCCCTGCCATCCATCCTACATTTTTTTATGAGTGTTTCCCCTGAAACGGTCGCCCCAATGACGGACATCAATAGTTATTTAAGTTTCTGCTTAAAGCTTTTTTTGGTGTTTGGACTGACCTTTGAAATTCCAATCATCACGTTAATTTTGATTTTGATCGGGGTGGTGTCTACTCAAACCTTGGTAGAGAAGCGTCGTTTTATTATCGTCGGCTGTTTTTTTGTCGCCATGTTTGCAACGCCACCCGATGCGCTTTCGATGATCATGCTGGCCATTCCCATGTGGATGCTCTTTGAGCTGGGTTTGTTCTTTGGCAAGCTGATTGAAAAACGACGTACATCTGTAACTTAAACAAACTGATGTTTCGACAATTTTGGTGAGTTTTACACCTAAGAGGCTGAGATAGCCTCTTTTTTTATGCGCCCATTTAATGTTTTGCAATTTTCATGCAGCGAAATCTAAACGCCTATTTCATCAGTTTGCAACATTAGCTTCAAAGCATTGTCATATTTTATCTATAGTTTTATGTGATCAACTTTTACCCAGCACACCTTTGCCAGGATTTAAATTCATGACAAACATGCCATATAACGAAGATCAAGAACTTGATAACAACACTTCGGATAACCTTCATTTTCGTGACATTTTAGAACAGCGCATCAGCCGTCGTAGCTTGATTACCAAGACTGCGAGTGGTGCCGTCGCACTTGCATTGGCATCTTCATTAACGGGGTGTAATGATGACAATGACTCAGGTTCAAATAGCAATACCAAACCACCTGTCACTGATCCAAATCAAAAACCGACCAAGTTCAATTTCACACCGGTGAAAAAAAATTTAGACGATATTGTGACTGTTCCTGAAGGCTATCAAGCGCATGTGCTATATGCGATGGGTGACTCGATTAACCCTGCATACCCAGCGTGGGATGATAACAATGTTCCTTCTGGCCCGAGCTTCCAATTCCGCTCTGGTGACTGCCATGACGGTATGAGCTTCTTTGGTTTAAATACCACCTCTGGACGTTATGATGCCAAGCAGTCTGACCAAGGTTTGTTGGTGATGAACCATGAATACATCAATCCAACCTTCTTACACCCACAAGGCCCAACCAAAGTGGATGGTCGTCGCCCTGAAGATGAAGTCATCCGTGAAGTCAATGCACACGGTGTTTCTGTGATTCAAATTGAAAAAGACAGCAAGACTCAAGCCGTTAAACTGGTACAAAATTCTCCATTTAACCGTCGTATTACCGCATCGACCGTAATGGACTTTAAAGGCCCTGTAGCAGGCTCAAGCTTAGTTTGCACGAAATTTTCAACCAATAGCCAGCAAACCCGTGGTACACACAACAACTGCGGTAATGGCTATACCCCTTGGGGCACTTACCTGACAACAGAAGAAAACTTCATTGGTTACTTCGCTCGTGCAAAAGACGATGATGCCAAACGTAGTCCTGCTGAAATTGTGGCACTCAACCGTTATGGCCTAAAAGCGGGTGCAAACTCACGCTATGGTTGGGAAACGGCGATTGGAAGTAATGAGTCACAAGATTTATATGACCGTTGGTCAGCGAATGTTACCGGTACTCAGGCAGCAGAAGATTATCGTAATGGTCCAAACACCTTTGGTTGGATTGTCGAAATCGACCCATTTGACCGTCGTGAAAACCCCGTAAAACGTACAGCACTGGGTCGCTTTGCACATGAAGACTGCCGTGCAAGTCGCTTACGTGAAGATGACAACCTTGCATTTTACATGGGTGATGACTCACGCGGTGAATACATCTATAAATTTGTATCCGACCAAAAATGGAGTAAAAAAGATGTCAACGGTGGCTATGCTGCAGGTGACAAATACATGAACAACGGTAAGTTATACGTTGCCAAATTTAACAATGACGGCAAAGGTCAATGGATTGAATTGAGCTATAACGTCAATGGTTTAAACCAAAGTAACAGCGTTTATCCGTTTAGCTCACAAGCAGATGTGCTAACCTTCGCACGTCTTGCCGCAGATGCTGTCGGTGCTACCAAAATGGACCGTCCTGAATGGGTCGCTGTGCATCCAGACAATGGTGAAGTCTATGTGACCCTCACCAATAACTCGAACCGTGGTACGACGCATGCACTAGATGCTGCCAACCCACGTAACTACACCGACCCTGAAGGTGGTAAAGGCAACGTCAACGGTCATATTATCCGTTTCCGTGAAGATGGTGATACAACCACAGCACTCAGCTTTACTTGGGATATCTACCTGTTTGGTGCTGAAGCAAAAATGGCGAGCAACATTAATTTATCTGGTTTAAATGACAACAATGACTTGTCATCACCCGATGGGATGTGGTTCGACCCACGTGGTGTGTTATGGATTCAAACCGATGACGGTGCTTATACCGATACCACCAACTGTATGATGCTTGCTGCGCTTCCGGGTCAAGTCGGTGACGGTACGAAAGCCACGACCTCATCGGGTCAAGAAACCATTGTGGGGGCAAAACTGAATGACGAAAACTTACGTCGCTTCCTGACTGGACCAAAAGAGTGTGAAATCACAGGTGTGACGATGACACCTGACTACAAAGCGATTTTTATCAATGTGCAACATCCCGGTGAAGATTCAGCATCCTATTCTGAACCGACCAGCCACTGGCCTGCATCACAAACCAATGCAGCAGCGACTTCACGTCCACGTTCTGCAACCGTTGTCATCACCCGTAAAGATGGTGGTGTGATTGCTGGCGAAGCGGTAGAACAAGCTCAGCCAACACAAAAAACCGCATAAAACACCTTTAAAAAATAAGCCGACGAATCGTCGGCTTATTTTATACCTTTAAATGCACTTCTATCTGGGTGATCTGTCCTTGTTGCTCACCGTGTTGCTGTTTTTCTTGCCAATGCCACTGTGAATCCCGCATACACAATAAATTTGAACAGCGGGTGCCATACACCGGACTTTGAATAAAGGTTGAAGACAGCAAATGTTCCATTTCCGCCTGAATCCCAGTATTGGGTAACAATGCTGGAATGATTTTACGTTCATCTTCCAAAATATCCCACGCAGCGGCGTCTATGTCCGCCTGTGGTTGCTGGCTTTGTAGCATCGGTAAAAATTCTTGCGTGAAGCGTTTGCGTAAATGTCGGGTCTTTTCCCAATGTTCAGTCATTAAACCATTGGATGTGACATACACCCCTTTGGCTAAGACTTGTGGTGCTTCACCGCGATTACTCATATAAACGGCTTGAGTGGCATCGCCAACGAATAAATTAAAGCCGGCATAATTACATTGGATTTGTTCAAGTGCATGCGCAAAACGAATGGGCGTTTGCTCAGATTCTAAAAATTGCTGAATCAAAGCGCCACGTGAAGTGGGATATGTGGTCTGATCACGACCATCACGAAAATTGGTCACAATCGCCCAACGCCCTTGAGCGGTTATCCCCATCCATGTTCCACCAGACTGTAAGTCTTGCCCTGCAATAATCGGACTATCTACCCATTGCTTTAGACCTGCCGTCGGTCGATGATAAAACTCATCACGATTCGAAATCAGGCAGAGTGGCATGTCATCCAAGACCTGCCAAGCAAAAGCCACAATGCACATATTCAACTCTCAATATCTTTACACATTGAATGTACAACATTTTTCAGCACATTCAGCTAAAATCTGTGCAAAACATAATGACAAGGAACAGCGATGCTGACATATCCAAATATCGACCCTGTGGCGATATCACTGGGGCCACTACAAGTTCACTGGTATGGTCTGATGTATTTATTGGCCTTTTTATTTGCATGGGGCTTGGCAAGCTACCGTGCAAAACAACGTGACGGCTGGAACGCAGAAATGGTCTCTGACCTGATTTTCTACGGTGCATTGGGTGTCGTGATTGGTGGACGCTTTGGCTACGTCTTCTTTTATGGTTTCGATCAATTCCTTGCCAACCCACTGTGGCTATTCCAAGTTTGGACAGGTGGCATGAGCTTCCATGGCGGTTTCCTTGGGGTCATGATTGCCATGTTACTGTGGTGCAAGAAATATAAAATGACCTGGTTCCAGACCCTCGACTTTATTGCACCCTGCGTTCCGACAGGCTTGATGTTTGGTCGTATTGGTAACTTTATTGGTGGCGAACTGTATGGTCGTGCAGTGACCGATCCTAATTTTGCTTTCGGCATGATCTTCCCGACCGATCCACTTCAGTTGGTGCGCCATCCGTCGCAACTCTATCAAGCCCTCTGTGAAGGTTTAATTCTGTTTATCGTGCTGTGGTGGTTTAGTTCAAAACCTCGTCCACGTTATGCCGTTTCAGCCTTGTTCCTCATCGGATATGGAATCGCACGCTTCACCGTTGAATTCTTCCGTGAGCCGGACAATGGTCAACTGTTCATCGGATGGATGAGTAAAGGTCAGTTCCTGACAGTTCCGATGATTCTGATTGGACTATGGATGATGTGGTATGCCTACCAGAAAAAAATCTATGACTGGGGTCCACAAAAAAATCATTAATATTTTATAATTGTCTTTAAGCAAGCGAGGTCTAAGCCTCGCTTTTTTATGCGCTGAAATTTATCCCTTCATACGTATTTACTGCACATGAAGTGACTGAATTAGACAACTGATCTGTGCTAAAGTTTATTCAGCTTATTTTTAAACTATCGATCCATGCTTGAATTTTGGTTTAACCCCAGCGTTTCTGTACTTAAAAAAATCTTGTTTTTTATTGCGATGGTCGTACTGACCAGTGTTCTGTATTGGATGGAACCCCTAACACTTCAAGCCATTCTAATGTTCATGGGTACAGGCGTCATTTTCCTGATTTGTCGTTATTGCAAGATTCATTTTGCAGCAAAAAACCCAACAGGTTTGCTCTATCGTTTATTGACCTGGATACCGATTGCACTGCTGTTAGCATTGGTTTTTATCAACATGAATAAGGGTGAAATTTTGATTCCGGGTGCTCAAGGCATTGGCTTTATGGCTTTGGCGATCTGCCTGCTCTCCCCGATTTCTCTACTGAATAAAAACGAGAAAACTTCGCCCGAAGGTAAAGTTTAAATGCTGACGTTTTGGTACTCTGAGCGCTGTAACCGACAAATCAAGCTCTTCATTTGTATCAGTACCTGTGTGCTTATTTTTCTATGCGCTGAACAAAAACAACTTGATCCCCGCTTTGCGGGCATAAGTTTAGCCATTGGTTTGATGATTGATCTGCTTTATAAGCTCAGACAAGACAAACTAAAAACACTGTCTCCGTCATTAAAATGGGGTTTGGCTAGTTTGCCAATTTTATGTTTAGTGTGCTTAATTTATTTTCTACCCAATGAGCAACGCTGGATTTTAGCGCTGCAATGTATGGGCTTTGCGGCAATTGGATTATTTATCGTCTCGATCTACAGTCAGCGTGCAAAAAGGTTTGAAGACTAACCTTTTTGCAGCCATGGGCTGTTAATCCGCTAAGCGGTAATAGCTGTATTTCACATTTGGAGTTCGATAGACCGCATAACCCGCTTGACGATAATCAGACACCCAATCCTTACCTGAATATGCTGCGATATGACCATAACGGCTACTTTGATTGCGGTCGATAATATAAATATCGCCTTTCTTTGGTCGATCAAACGCTAAATTAATTTTTTGATAACCAATTTTTTGTAATGTGCTGCCCCAATCTGCTGCGGCAACGGGGTGACCGTTAAAACGTGCCCCTGCGGACTCAAGTGCTAAACGAACACTGCGGGCACATTTCTGAGTACTTCTTTGGCGGGTAATGCCTTGTAAAAATCCAGTCAAACGATCGATATCGATACGCTGACCATTGCGGGATACCACATTTTTAGTCGCTGCTTTTTGAGTGGTATTGGACTTGCCCGTATTTTTACTCGCCTGAGAACGAATTATGATATTTGCCTGAACTGGAGCATGCACTTCACTCAAGTTTACATTGTGATCATAAGCCATTCTTTAACCCACACTCCCGCCTGTATTTAGGCATTCAAAAATTTTAACGAGGGTGATAGTACCGCGTAAATTATGTTTTTTCATGTAAAAAATGTAAGATTTCTTAAACAAATCTTCACATTTAAATACGATCGTCTATTTTTAATTCAATTGGATTTATTTTTGATATCAAACTCTTAATCAAAAATAGCAGCCCAAAACCACCTCTTTAAAATGAGAAAAATCACGTGTATTTTTTTAATCAAACTTATCTGTATTTTTTTCAACGCTGCGAATGTAACATCGCTCAATATATAAACAATAGAGCTTAAGTTTTCTAATTTCATTCTTGATTTAACAGACATATTGTCTCGTTAACACTTGATGTAATTGTTATAAATAGGCGTCTTCAGCCCAGACAACTCAGCGCTTGTTGCCTGCAAAATTTGGTCATCACCCAATAAACACCGTATGTTTTGGATTTTTTAAACCTGACTATATTCAAGCGCCCATCACAGTTCCTTCCACACGCAAAACAAGCTAATATGTGCCACAAGAAATTTAGCAAATTATGAGAGAGACATGCGCCAGTATTTAGACCTTTTACAACACATTCTCGACAACGGCGGCGACAAGGGCGACCGTACGGGTACGGGAACACGTTCTGTATTTGGTCATCAAATGCGCTTCGATCTTTCTCAAGGTTTCCCTTTACTCACCACCAAGAAAGTTCATTTCCGCTCTATCGTGATTGAACTGTTGTGGTTCCTTAAAGGCGATACCAATGTTCAATATTTGCAAGACAACAAAGTCTCGATTTGGGATGAATGGTCTACAGCAGAACAAACTGCGCGTTTTGGTCGTCCTGCTGGCGAATTAGGTCCTGTTTACGGTCATCAATGGCGTAATTTCGGTGCAACCAAAAAAGCCGATGGCCTATATGAACAAGATGGTTTTGACCAAATTAAATGGTTGGTCAATGAAATCAAAACCAATCCTAACTCTCGTCGTCTAATCGTGTCGGGTTGGAACCCAAATGAGGCAGGTAATGTTGCATTGCCACCATGCCATACCTTGTTCCAATTTTTTGTCCAAAACGGAAAATTATCCTGCCAATTATATCAACGCAGTGCTGACGTTTTTTTGGGTGTGCCGTTTAACATTGCCAGCTATGCCCTGTTAACACACATGATTGCGCAAGTTTGTGGTCTAGGTGTAGGCGACTTCGTTTGGACCGGTGGGGATACACATTTATATGCCAACCATTTCGAACAAGCGCAGTTGCAATTGACACGTGAACCAATGGGTCTGTGCCAATTAAAACTCAATCCTGAAATTACCGATCTTTTCGATTTTAAATTTGAAGATATTGAAATCGTAGGTTATGAATCACATCCTGCGATTAAAGCCCCTGTTGCGGTTTAATTTCAGAAATCCCAAGTGAAAAGCAAAATCCCGCTTTACCTCAAGCGGGATTTTGCATTCTAATAGACGACAAATAATTCGGCTATTTGAGTTCAAACTATGGCATTTCAAAATTTAGAAATCGTGCACGTTGTCGCTATGGATCAGCAGCGCTGCATTGGTAAAGGTAATGATTTGCCGTGGCATATTTCTGCCGATTTACAGCACTTTAAAGCCATCACCCAAGGCGGTGTGGTGGTCATGGGACGCAAAACCTTAGAGTCTATGGGACGTACCCTACCAAAACGTGTCAATTGGGTCATTACACGAGATAACACTTGGTCATTTGAAGGTACTAAAGTCGCATATAGTATCGATGAGGCGTTAACGCAAGCAGTTGCTGATGTCGCAAGTTCCGAAAAACCAACGAGTTTGTTTATTATTGGTGGTGGTGAAATTTTTAAGCAAACCATCGGCATCGCAGACCGTTTAGAACTCACGCATGTTGAACTGGATGTTCAAGGTGATGCGCATTATCCTGAAATTCCTGCGGACTTTCAAAAAGTGGCGTCAGAACAACATATCGACGACAAAACTGGGATTGCTTTTGAGTTCGCAACTTACCGAAAATAAAGAAAAATCTTAAGCTAAAAGAAAAATATGCAACAGAGTGACCAACAAGCAATGTTCAAAAAAATAGGGCGAAGTATTCTTCATGCTCTATTTAGTGTGTTTGTCCTCTGTTCTTCGATTTGGCTCTGTGCCGCCTTGTGGATACAGCAACCGGCAGGCTGGTTAGGCAGCCGCATTATCATTGGAATCTGGATTGCTTTTGCCCTGAGCATTTTAGGCATCTATATTACCCAACACTTTTTTAGCCGTCGTAAAGATGTCTTAATTTATATTATGGGCTTTATTTGCGGTCTATTTTGGTATTTTGGCATGGAAGCGCGTCAAGATCGTGAATGGAATCCTGAAGTAGCTGAAATTCTACATTATGAAAAGCAAGGTAATCTCGTCACCTTACACAATGTGCGTAATTTCGACTGGCATGCCGATGGTAGCTTTACCCCGCGTTGGGAAACTCGCCAATATGACCTGAGTCAAATCAATGGCGTCAACATCATTACCTCGTATTGGATGGGGCCACAAATTGCCCATACACTGGTCAGTTTTGATTTTGCTGACCGACCACCGCTGACGTTTTCGATTGAAATTCGCAAAGAGAAAAATGAAGAATTCTCTGCGATTGGTGGTTTTTTCCGTAAATATGAACTGAGCCTCATTGCATCAGATGAAAAAGATATTATCTATACCCGCAGCAATACACGCGGAGAACAGGTCTATTTCTTCCCCGTAAACATGCCAAAATCTGAAATGCAGGCGCTGTTTATTGAATATCTACATAAAGCCGATGAACTGCAGACTCAACCCAAATGGTACAACACACTCACTAGTAATTGTACAACACTGGTGTTTGACATGATTCAAGCGGTTTCCAAACATCAACTTCCAACCGATTACCGCTTATTTGCATCCGGTTATTTGCCGAATTATTTGCACGACCTCCATGCCATAGACCAAAATTGGGATATGAAAACATGGTATCAAAAAGCCCATGTTAACCCTCGTGTCTCTCAAATCAAGCAACTGAGCAGTGAACAATATTCGAAGTTAATCCGACAAGGTTTGCCGCATTCACAGTCTAAGCCAAGCGCCAATCAATTGTAATTCTTAAATATTGATACAAATATGGCTAGCTTATCTGTGCGATATTTGCTTAGATAATTGAAATGCTTCCACGGGGAAATTCCGATGCTAAAACAAATATTTGTTGCTGCAACTTTGGTTTCAACTTTAGTGGTGACAGGCTGTGAAAGCATGCCTGCACAAGACAACACCATAACTGAAAATTTAAACCTATTACAAAACCGTACTTGGATTGCCACTCAGATTGGCAACACCCCAATCAAAACAGCATCCAATGCGCATAATATTCCAAGCATTCAATTCGATGCGGCTTCAAAACGTGTCTCAGGTGCAGATGGCTGTAATCGTATAATGGGCGGCTATAATGCTGGCAAAGACACCATAACGTTTGGCCCGATTGCAGCGACACAGATGGCTTGTCTCAATAACAATGGGCTAGAGCGACAGTACCATGCAGCACTCGAAAAAGTAACGCATTATCAAGTGTTTGGAAAAACATTGAAATTACTAGACCGTCATGGCAATTTATTAATTCAATATGAAAGCGCTGTTCAACCGCGTTAAATCATTTTAAAAGTCTGCTTCGGCAGACTTTTTTATTCACTGTTCAGTCATGCCAGAGACATTTAATGCACATAAACTTGTGATTAGTATACAGACGTACATTGCAGTTTTTAGCTATAACCCCATATTAAACATCAGGGAACAAGATAGGATTTCACTATGCAACAAGCGGTATTTGGTGGTGGATGCTTTTGGTGTGTAGAAGCAGTTTTTCTACAACTTCAGGGCGTGCAAACAGTTGTCAGTGGTTATGCAGGGGGAATTACTCAGCATCCAAGCTATGAGCAAATCTGTGAGGGAAATACCCAACATGCAGAAGTCATTCAGATCAATTTTGATGACAGCCAAATCAGTTTTAGCCAATTGCTGGATGTATTTTTCGCAACCCACGATCCAACCACGCTGAACCGTCAAGGCAATGATGTCGGCACACAGTATCGCTCTGTGATTTTCTATCAGGACGAATCACAAAAGCAAATCGCTGAACACCGTATTGAAGAATTAAAAGCTGAAGGCATCAATATCGTGACTGAACTCAGTCCAATGCCGACCTTCTACCCTGCCGAAGAATATCATCAGAACTTCTTTGCGCGTAACCCAAACCAAGGCTATTGTAATTTTTCAATACCACCTAAACTCATGAAATTACGTAGCAAATTTCAAGACCTACTCAAATCTGAGTGATCTGATTCAAAGGCATCTATTTTCAAAATAGAGACATAAAAAAAGCGACATTTCAGTCGCTTTTTTTAGTTATCTTTGCTCAGTGCTTAGTTATCACTGGCAAAGGCGATATCGCTGAGTCCGGCTCCACTCGCACGCGACATCACTTGTGCAACTGTGTCATAACGTGATTCTTTATCGGCTTTTAATACCAATGCAGGCTTACGTTCTTGCTGACCAGCTGTATTAAGACGACTTTCTAAATCTTCGAGCGTGACAATATCACCATTCCAAGCGATATCACCCGCTGAGTTAATGCTGATGGTTACGCTTTCAGGCGGCAGATCAATCACTTCTGCAGTCGTTTGTGGCAAGGTTAATGGAATTGATGGGTTGGCAACAGTCGCAGTCACCAAGAAGATGATCATCAATACCAACATAATATCGATGAGCGGAATGAGGTTCATCTCATTCATGCCAGCATCGTTGTCTTCACCCAATTGAAAAGCCATTAAGCTTGACCTCCAGCTAAACTTTGCTGTGCAGTTTTCACGTCTTCTTTCTTCGCAGCAGAATCTTGTTGCAACATCGTGTCAATCAATAAACCATGTGCTTGATCTTGCAATTCATTCGACAGTGTACGGTTAAAACGAACACAGATGTTATAAGCCAATACCGCAGGAATCGCCACAGCCAAACCAAGACCGGTCATGATTAAGGCTTCACCGACTGGTGTTGCCACTTGCGCTAAGCCCGCTTGACCGCTTTTACCCACAGCTACAAGAGCATGGAAAATGCCCCATACAGTACCGAACAAACCTACGAACGGTGCAATTGAAGCAATCGTACCCAATACAGATACGCCTTTTTCAGCATTGGCTTTTTCTACCGAAATTTGACGTAGTAATGCTTGTTCAGCCACAGCCTTACGTTGTTCAAAAGCCAAAGGAGCAAATTTCGCTTTCAGTTTGCTTAGTGCATCTGCAAGGTGGTTATACGCCACTTGCTTGAGCTGACGTGTGCCCATAATACGAAGAACGAAGATCGTCCAAGTCGCAATCGACATTGCAAGTAACACGAAATACAGTGTTTTGCTGACTGCATCTGCATGTTGCCAATAAACTGAAAAGTTCATATTCGAACTCCTAATGGGTTAGCCGGAATCTTAATTAAGTTTAAAGTTAAATGGTTGATCAACTCGCGTCGGAGTTGCCACACCATTATCAATATATTTGGATAAACGCGCACGCTTCACTGCTGCAGTCACTTTACGGTTCACAGCAGCGCCACAAGTCGAGTTTTTAATGGTTGCTGATTCGATTTTACCTTCAGCACTTGCTGCAATCGCAACTTCAACTGTACACGACGCTTTTAATTCACCATCTTCAAATTGAACATTCGGTTTCTTAATCCAACTGACACCATTACCAATGCTCACAGTTTTAGGTGTCGGTGGCGCAGGTGGTGCTGGAGGCGCAGGTGGTGGTGCAACAGGTGCCGGAGGTGTTGGTTCAACACGAACGACTTTCGTTTCAGAAACCACAGTTGAAACAACAGGTGTTGGTGGTACGTTTTTGACCGCTTCAACAGTTGGTTTCGGCGCATCTTTCTTTTTCACCTGTTCCACTTTTTCCACTTTCTTCGGTGGAGGTGGTAAAGGCTTATCTACAATTTTAACTTCTTTTGGCTTTGGTGGCTCTTTCTTCGGTTCTGGTTTTGGCTTCGGAGGTTCTGGTTTTTTCTCTTCAACAATCTTCACAAAGCGAACTTTAATCGGATCTTTTTCGATCGGTTTAAGTTCTGGTGCTTTCATATTGCTGACCGCCCACAATACCCCCATATGCCCTACCACAACAGCGAGAAGCGCAGTAATGATTTTCTTTTTCATCGGGTTAGGTGATTGCATCATTGGAGCGGGAGATTGACTCATTAAACTCAGTTACCTTGAAGAAGCGATTGCATTTATTTTGTCAAAAATACAATCATGCTCATCGGTTAGCACAATTAAAGTACGGCAATAATAAATGAGAAGTGTTTTCATTTGCAACTATTAATTCGCCAGTTTTAATGACTTTTTTTAATCATAATATAAAAAAGGCATACCTAAAGTATGCCCTTTTATTCAAAAATTCATCTCGTTTTATTGAAATACAACAGTTTTATTACCATCGACAATAATACGATCTTCAAGATGCCATTTGACTGCACGTGCGAGCACATTACGTTCTACGTCCTGACCTAACTCACGCAATTGTTCAACAGTAAAGTCGTGGCTTACACGCTCTACGTCTTGCTCAATAATCGGCCCTTGGTCAAGATCAGCAGTCACATAGTGCGCTGTCGCACCAATCAACTTCACACCTTTTTCATGCGCTTGCTTATATGGGTTCGCACCAACAAAGGCTGGGAGGAATGAATGGTGAATGTTAATCACTTTCATTTCCCATTTTTGAACAAATTCTTCGTCTAAAATTTGCATATAACGAGCAAGAACCAATAAATCATTGCCTTGCATCAATTGATCAATTTGCTCATAAGCTTCACGTTTGTTTTCTTTGTTCACGGGAACCACTTCAAACGGAATACCGAAATTTTCTACAGATTCACGTAAAGCATCGTGATTAGACACGACTTTGGTGATTTCACATGGCAAACCACCACGTGCATGACGCCATAACAGCTCAAGCAATGCATGGTCAACTTTAGACACCAAGATACCGACTTTCTTCACATCACTGACTAAAGCTAAACGCCAGTGCATGTTGTAACGCTCAGCAACATTGCTCGCAAATGTTTGAGTTAGACTTTCTTTACGGCTTTGTAAATTGTCCAATTCGAACTCAACACGCATGAAGTATCGCCCCCCTTGAGCTTCAGTCGCGTATTGATCAAGTGCGGTAATATTTGCTCCCTGATGATACAAAAAGCTCGATACAGCTTGCACAATCCCCGGTTTATCTTCACAGGTAATGAGTAAGCGTGCTGTGTTAGCGGTCGACATATTCATGTTGGTTTATATCACTAATCAGTTAAATTGAAAAAAGAGCCGAGTATTCTAACGCTTTTTAAAGCCAGACTAAATAGTCTTATTCAGTAACCTGATGCTTTGCGTTTGAAAGACTTGCAAATAAGTCCGACGGCCCTAAAGTTTCGAGCAATCGCTCATAGGTTTCACGGCTTTCACCACGTAGATATGCACCTTCTAAGAACACCATTTGTCGTAGTGCTTGCCACACCCACTTTTCTTCCAAAGTGTTTGAGTCAGTAATATGGCCAGACATATAAAGGAAGTTGGTCCAGTTGGTCAGCACGATCCACAAGTTAATGGTTAAGGCCTCAATTTCAGAATCGGTCATCTGCATTAAGCCTGCGTCAACAAAGGCACGATAAATTTTCTGCCCTTGTTGCATGACTTGACCGGCAAAACGTGGATACATTTTGCGGAAATCTTCATTATTTTCGACCAAGTGATAAACATCACGATGTAAAAAGCGATAAGCCCATAATTGGCTACTTAACACTTGGAAATAGCGAATTTTATCATTGGCATCAAGCTGACGATCATCAGGAAGCGCTAACATTTCTAGCGTTTCATGCTGATATTGCTCCATTAATTCCTTAATAATTTCACTTTTATTTCGGAAATGGTAATACAAGTTACCTGGGCTCATTCCCAGTTCAGCAGCAATATGATTGGTTGTCACTGAACGCTCGCTACGCTCATTAAACAACTGCAAACTCAGCTGCAAAATACGTTCTTTCGTTTTTAAGGTTTTGGTGTGAGACATCCTAAAACAACCATTTATTTCAAAGCATTAGAACACTAACACATAAAGTAACTTGACTATTTAGAGTATTTGCTCTAAAAATTAATTAATCGCTAATTTGGATATGGTCGTGCGACATGAATAGTCAGACAAAAACAACTTCAATGACACCACATTCTTTTGATCACCAGCATCTCAACAATATGTTGGAACAGCAGAAACAAGCGTATTTACGTTACCCATTGCCTACAGCGAAGGAACGTATTGACCGTTTGGCTCGGCTTAAGCGTATCTTAGTTAAGTATCAAGATCAATTTGCTGATGCAATTAATCAAGACTATGGTAACCGTTCTATCGGTGAAACCAAGATTGGTGAGTTGCTCACATGTCTTGAACACATCAAATATTATAGCAAGCATTTGACAGACTGGATGAAACCATCCAAACGCCATGTCGGAATTATTCATCAACCTGCAAAAGCATGGGTGCAATATCAACCGCTTGGTGTCGTCGGCATTATTACGCCATGGAACTACCCACTGCTTCTTTCTATAGGCCCACTGATTTGTGCTTTGGCTGCGGGCAACCATGCCATGATCAAAATCTCGAGTGCCTCTGCGGCATTCGGTGATGTGCTAGAAAAAGCTCTCGCAGAAGCATTTCCTCAAGAATTGGTCGCAGTCGTCAACGGTGGTGGCCCAATTTCAGATGCGTTTAGTCACCTTGCCTTCGACAAAATGATTTTTACTGGCTCGACCAATGTCGGTAAAACCGTCATGGCGGCAGCGTCTGAAAACTTAGTTCCGGTGATTTTAGAATTAGGCGGAAAGTCACCTGTATTGGTTCATCCGTCTATTGACCTTGCAGATGTCGCACAGCGTCTTGCGGTTGGTAAACTTTGGAATGCAGGTCAAACTTGTGTTGCACCTGACTATGTGTTCTTACCTCGTGGTAAAACAGCTGAATTTTTAGATCACTATAAAGTGTGCGTTGAAGCCATGTACCCAAGTATTGCCCAAAATCAGGACTACACCTCGATTATTAATGACAAGCAGTACAACCGCCTACAAGGTTATTTAGAAGATGCGCGTGATCAAGGCGCACAAATCATCAGTTTTAACCCACAAAATGAAGATGTGGACGCTGTACGTAAAATTGCACCGACTGTTTTAACGGGTGTCACTCCAGACATGCAAATTATGCAGCATGAAATCTTCGGTCCGATCCTTCCGATCATGGAATATGATCAAATTGACGAGGTTATTGCTTTTATTAATAGCCGTCCTCGTCCACTTGCTTTATACTATTTCGACTTTGATCAGGCACGTGCCGACTATGTCGCAACACGTACCCATTCAGGACATTTCGGACAAAACACGGTATTAACCCATGTTGCTCAAGATGACCTGCCGTTTGGCGGTGTGGGGGCTTCGGGTATGGGGAAATATCATGGTCCAGAAGGTTTCTTCAGTTTGTCGCATGAACGCTCGGTGATGTCGAATCCAAAACTCTATAGTTTGAAATTCATTCTTCCACCGTTCAATAAGCCGATCCACAAACTGATTTCGAAGACACTTCTTCGATAAACGATCAAGGCATGAACGATCACACTAGGTGATCGTTCGTTTTATGCAAAATCGCTTGTCTTTTAAGCGCATTTTTGATATAAAACGCCCCTTGAATGAATTCAATGTTTTTTTTGACTGGCCATACAGATTTGCTGTTGGCTAAATCAATGGAGTTACACCATGTCTAAGGTTTGCCAAGTTACCGGCAAGCGTCCAGTCGTTGGTAACAACGTCTCACACGCCAACAACAAAACTAAACGCCGGTTCGAGCCGAACCTGCATCACCACCGTTTTTGGTTAGAAAGCGAAAAACGTTTCGTACGTCTTCGTCTAACTACTAAAGGTATGCGTATTATCGACAAATTGGGCATCGAAAAGGTTGTTGCTGACCTACGTGCTCAAGGTCAAAAGATCTAAGGAGCTACGAACATGCGTGATAAAATTCGCCTAGTTTCTTCTGCTGGTACAGGTTATTTCTACACTACCACTAAGAACAAACGTACTATGCCGGAAAAAATGGAAATCAAAAAATTTGATCCAAAAATCCGTCAACACGTAATCTTCAAAGAAGCTAAAATCAAATAATTTTAGTTTTTGAAAAAAACGACCTACTTAGGTCGTTTTTTTTTGCATTTTTTTTATTCGAATTGCTAAACTTTCAAAATGCTTTTTGGCACTTTTTGTGCTTGTCTTTTTTACCCTTAACTTAGGCTTAAGGAGTTTTTAGTGCCTCATGATGTAGAACTCATAATATTACTTGCTGTTGGCTTTGGTTTTGCCTTAATTTTTGGCTATATTGCTGCACGCCTGCGACTTCCTCCCCTTATCGGCTATCTGATTGCCGGTATTATTATTAGCCCAAACACACCTGGGGTAGTTGGCGATATCCATCTCGCTAACCAATTGGCCGAACTCGGTGTCATGTTCCTGATGTTTGGCGTGGGTATGCACTTTTCACTCAATGATTTGATGCAAGTCCGTCGTATTGCCCTCCCGGGTGCCATTTTACAAATTGCAGTGGCGACCTTACTCGGTATGGGAATTTCCATGCTTTGGGGCTGGAGCATGGGCTCAGCCTTAGTGTTTGGCTTAAGTTTGTCGTGTGCAAGTACTGTCGTTCTACTCAAAGCCTTAGGTGATCGCGGCTTACTCAACTCCGTCAATGGTAAAATTGCCGTGGGTTGGCTCTTGGTTGAAGACTTGGTGATGGTTCTGGTCCTGGTCCTTCTACCTGCGACTGCCGTACTGCTTGGCGGTCAACCGCTCACATCAGGCAGTGCCGATGAAAATATTTGGCTGACCTTAGGTCTAACTTTACTCAAAGTTGCTGGCTTTATTGCCTTCATGCTGATCATTGGTAAACGCTTAGTGCCAATGATTATGCAAGTGGTTGCGCGCTTAGGCTCACGTGAATTATTCACGCTCACCGTGGTTGCAGCAGCCGTATCTATTGCCTTTGGTGCCTACAAGGTATTTGGTGTATCCATGGCACTGGGCGCATTTTTTGCCGGTATGGTGGTCAAAGAGTCTGACTTTAGTCACCGTGCAGAAGAAGAAACTCTTCCGCTTCGTGAAATTTTTTCGATTCTGTTTTTCGTCTCCGTCGGCATGCTGTTTGATCCACGGATCTTGATTGAACAACCACTTCATGTCTTAGCAGTAGTCGGCATTATCATGATTGGTAAGACCATCGCTGCAATGGCATTAGTATTGTTCTTCCGCTACCCCATCAATACCGCATTAACCGTTGGGGCAAGCTTGGCGCAAATTGGTGAGTTCTCATTTATTTTGGCGACCTTGGGTGTATCTCTAAACCTCCTTTCTATGGAAGGACAAAATCTGATACTGGCAGGTGCTTTAATCTCGATTACGCTGAATTCATTTGTATTTTCTGCCATCGAGCCTATGCAGCGACTCATCCGTGAGCGCTCGAATTTGGCTCGTTTACTGGAACGTAGTAGTGACCCATTGGCCATGTTGCCGGATGAGGTCTCACAGGATTATCTACGTGATCAGGTGGTGCTGATTGGTCATGGTGAAGTCGGTCGTCGTATTACCCGCGAATTAATGAATGAAAACATTAAAGTGGTTATTGCTGAAGAAAACCGTGAAATCGTGGAAAACTTACGGGAAAAAGGCATCGCTGCGGTATCTGGTGTGGCAACAGAACCCGGCGTTTTAATTCAAGCCCATATTCAACACGCACGCCTTTTGGTCATTTCACCCATGGATATTTTAGATATTCATAAAATTGTCGACATTGCCAAAATGCTGAATCCGTCTATCCAAGTGTTGGTTTGTGCGGAAAGCAAAGAAGAAGCTGAAGTCATTCGTCGTGACAATGTCGGTGAGGTTTATTATGCCAAAGAGGAAATGGCGAAAAATATGAGCAATCATATTTTAAATCAAATCCAAATTGCCCATCACCAAACACCGACACACTAAGTGCCTAAATAAAACGCTTAGGGGCAATACCAAAAAGGCGATGCATTAAAGCATCGCCTTTTTTAAACTGATAAAATTCAGTAATTTTAAAATTACAAATAATTGAATTTAAAAAACATATTGATAAAATGAGCATCAAACGAAGCATCATGTTAAATACTTCAAACAAGATACGAGATAAACATGTTCATTCTTTATTTAGGCCTTGCCATTATTATAATTGGCGGTCTGGGCTTTCTCATCGCTGCATTTAAAACCAGTATTTTATGGGGACTAGGCTGTCTATTGTTTTATCCCATTTCCATCGTCTTTCTAATTCTGTATTGGCAAGATGCCAAAAATCCATTTTTCTTACAGCTCATCGGGGTCTTCATTGTATTTTTAGGTTCGATGCTGATCTCACCTGCTGAACTGGGCAAAATCTAAGTGCCATTTTGGGTATAAAAAAAACGCACCGAAAGGTGCGTTTTCCTCATCATGATCCACAAAATCAGCAGCTATATGATTAGCTCATATATTTAGGCTTTTCATCGACCACTTCAGCATGCCATTCATCCACTTGTTTTTCTAACAAACCAAACAGTGCAGCCTGAATCATTTGCTGAGCGATCACATTCATTTGATCGCCCAAAATATTGCGCAATTCTTCATTGAATTGGATAGTCACCAAAGGTTCTTTTTCTGAGCCTGCATTACGCAATGCCAACTCACCACCTTCCAATTGAACCAGCTCTAAAATTGCTTCCTGGTTCCCAAAGAGTTCTTTCAACTGTTCTATAGACATATATCCCTCCATGCGCAACATGGTGATAAAGGCATCTGCACTTTGTATTACTTAGATAATCTTATATCGGGTTAAATAAATTTATTTCAAGTAGCAATAGTCCGATTAGAACTCCACCATCTCGTTACGAAATCCATCAATCAATTGGGTTAGATCACGATGCCATTCACGCAAAATAGCGGTATCTGGCAACCATGCTTGCGGTGTTTGAGTGACTTTAATAATTAAATTTGAAGACGTTTCATCTTCTGGCTCTGGTGCAGACGGTTCAGGTGCATACTGACACATACGATGTGCGCGTTTCAGCTCTGCAATAAAACCCTGCTTTGCCAATTGCTGCATAACAGTCACTTCAGGTGATACCTGACCTTTTTCAGCCATCAGCGTTTCAATCGACTTTAACGTGGGCGCAGGATCATTTAAACGATAGTAACGCACCAACTCTTGTAAAAACGCAAGTACTGCACCATGCAAATGAAAAACTGCTGCTTCGCGATAAGCCTGAGCTTGTTGAACATGATCGGTCTGCTCAGCTTGCTGACATGCAAGACGGGTAAAATATAACTTTTGATTGGTACGATCAGCATGAAAGCGAGCAACACGAGACATGAACAATTCCCTAAATTTTGGCGTTTTTCTACATGAATAAGCTTAAACGGATTTTTAGGAAATTCACAATAAATATTATGGATGATCGATTTCAATTAAATAAATGTCACGCTTGGCAGGAACAGGCATATCCCAATCAATCATCCTGATATTTTCCAGACGCCAAGCCCAGTACCCTGCTGCCCAATATGTCGCCTGCGCTTGCTCTACCTCTGTTTCAGTCCATGCATGAACGTCATATACATCGACCTTCGCCACTGCACGTCCAATATCTTCATCTCCGCTTTCATGTAAGTAGCGTTGATTTTCCACGATCACTAAATCTTTTAAAGGCAAATGTTCGGGCTGCCATGAGCGGACTTCAAGCGTTTTAAGCCCACACGCAATGTTCGAACCAGATGGCGCAACAATAGACAAAGCCGAGTAGCATTTTTTCATAGATCACCGATAAAAAAAGGAGCGTTACGCTCCTTTTTGAATTTATGCTTTAGGCTTATCTTCAGCCGCTTTTACGCGAATACCCGCACCTTTGACTTTCAAAGTATTCAGGCCTTTAATCGCTTTTACAGCTTCACGACCATTTGGCATTTCGACAAAACCAAACCCTTTCGATTTACCTGTGCTTGCATCCATAACAACAACAGCAGACTCTACTGCGCCAAATGGTTTAAACAGTTCAACCAATTCTGCTTCAGTAACTGAACGCTCTAAGTTACGTACTAAAATTTTCATTCAATCTTCCAAATAGACAGCATCATCAAAAAGCATTTGTCTATTTTGCTTTTTAACTTGCGTGTAAATCACGTCAAAAATCTATTTTAATCGAGATCGATACCAAAATCTAAATTAATCGATTTTCTTTCGATTAACGCACTTTTTACGGTTTGCTGACGGGTTTTATAGTGTGTTTCCAAACTACATAAATTTCGAGTTAAATCATTCATAAAGTAACTTTCTACTTTACGCCCTTGCTCATCGACAGTTTCACGCGCCCAGTGGTTCAAGTTTTGCTTAGTCAAAATCAGTTCATTTTGCGCACGTGTCAGCGCTACATATAACACGCGACGCTCTTCTTCCACTTCATCGAAATTGCCTTGGGCACGTGCATGCGGGTATTGCCCTGGCGTGACATTCGCCACATAACAGACTTTTTGCTCCGTTCCTTTTGCCGAATGAATGGTAATTAAAGTCACGACATCACTGTCAGATTGGCGTTCAATTTCAGAAATGGACACTGGATCAAGGACATATTCTTCTAAGAATTCACTCAACTGCGTATGTTTGGATGCCAGTTGTTTCACCAAATCAAAATCACCCTGACGGCGGTTCCAATCTTTTTTATAGTTTTCTTCTAGCTGCTCAGAAATCGCTTGAACAGCCAAGCTTACACATTCTTTGACCTGATCTTTCAACACCGACATTTGCTTCATCATCAGAATCGCTTGGTCAGGTACTTTGCCAAAATTTTCCAACTTGGTTGCAATGGCTTGCATTTCTGGCTCAAGTAAAATCTGCTGCGATAACTTACTCGCACCGACATCACCCACACCATTCCACAAGGTTAAAAAGCGCATCCACGCGATATCATCTAAAGGATTGGCCACTACACGCAGCACACTGAGCAAGTCTTTGACATGGGCTGTTTCAAGTAATTTCATTCCGCCAATAAAGCGATACGGCACGTTTGCGGCAATACAGGCTGCTTCAATATGACGAGCAGCAAAGCTTGAACGCACAAGCACCATATGATCCGACCATTTGCTGCCTTCGAGGTAATGACGTTCTTTGATGTCGATGGCAATCCATTTGGCTTCATCAAACTCATTCGGGAAAATATGCATTTTCGGCTTAATCCCTTCCCCACGATAAGCATCTAAGCGTTTGTCATATTTAATTTCGCTTTCATCCAACAACCAATTCGACAGATCTAAAATTTCTTGGGTTGAACGATAATTTTTTTCGAGTTTAAAAATCTGTGCGTCGGGTACACGCTCTTTGAAATGATGAATATTTTCAAAGTCTGCACCACGGAAGCCGTAAATGGACTGTGCATCATCGCCGACACAGAACAAGCTGGCACGGTCCTTTAGTGGCTCAAGTAACGCCCATTGCAGCGGATTGGTATCCTGCATTTCATCAACCAACATGTGGCGACAAATCGAAGCAACATAATCGACCAGTCCATCTGATTCTGCCAAGGCTTTCGCCACAATCGCCAAGATATCGTCATAATCTAAAAAACTACGCGCACGTTTACGGGCTTCGTATTCTTTCATGATATCCGCGATTTGATCTTTCAACGCAAAGTACTCTGGCATTTGCTTTTCCATGGCAATGCTAAGTTTTTGGCGCGTATTCCGCGCAAAGGAATACAGATCACAGAGTTCTTTCGGCTTGGGCAAGTGATTGGGGTTTTTCTTATCATCACGGCCACGAATCAGGCGGAACATCATGAGCTGATCATCACGATCAATAATCGAAAACTGTTCTAGACCAAAAGCTTTTGGAATGCGGCGCAATAGGTACATACAAAAGGTATGAAAGGTTGATGCACGTAGCCCTTTAGCTTGCTCACCCAGAGCCAACTCCACACGAGCGACAATTTCACTGGCCGCACGGCGAGTAAAAGTCAAAATTTGAATTTGATTAGCAGGCACGCCTTGATCAATTAAATAAGCTGCACGCGCCACGATGGTTTTGGTTTTACCACAACCTGCTCCTGCCAAAACCAAGCTATGCTGTGCTTCTGTTGTTGCGGCTTGTTTTTGTTGAGGATTTAATTCATCAATCAGGTTGGCTAAACTCATATGTACTCATCATTTCATGGATAGGTATAGTTTAGCAGATTGAAAAAAAATACATGCTAATGTAGGATCAAAATTACAACTAGAAAAAGATAAGTTTATGAAAAATTTTAAGCTAATTAGCCATTTCCTTCAGCCAGTTTTATTACTTTTAATATTTACAAATCATCCATCTTACGCAAAAAAAATTGACTCAAACTGAATTTGATCACTTGATAAGTAAAAATAATCAGAAAGGAATTCAACTCCATGATGATCTAGCTGTAGCTCTAATTTCTGGCAATCATAAGCTTATATCCGATAATTTATGTGCAACTTATAAAATGAGTAAAGCACAATATGAAATTGCTTCAGAGAATTCTGAATTATTAAAAGCGAAACGGGCAAAAGAAAATGCAATAGAAAATATAAAAAACATTGAAAATATAATTCCAAAAAATCAAAAACCAATGGAAAAATATTGCAAAGATTCTCAACCAAATTAATCATATTTTCTAACTATGATTATCTTAAAACTCGCTAAATGCATTCATAAATTTTACCTTGATTTTTATTTCAAACATCTCATCACATTTCGACAGCAATGTTCCAAATTTAGTTCCGCATTTTTTAATGCATCTTCCAACTTACAATCTGGTGGATTAATCCCAACAATCTGTGTGAAACCTAAATCATAGAGTTCTGCTATCCCCTCACCCACTAGACCAGTAAAGGCGATCACAGGTTTATTAAACTTTTTTGCAACTTGCGCCACACCAAATGGCGTTTTACCGAACTTAGTTTGATGATCAATTTTCCCTTCACCTGTCAGCACATAATCTGCCTGTGCTATTTTTTCATTCAACTGACATTGTTCAATGACCAATTCCACACCTGATTGCATCGATGCACCCGCAAAAGCCATCAACCCAAAACCTAATCCACCTGCAGCACCTGCACCTGCGACATCACGTAAAGTACAACCCAGTGTCGCTTCAACGACATTGGCATAATGATTGAGGTTCCGATCTAACTGACGCACCATCTCCTGCGTTGCTCCTTTTTGCGGGCCAAAAATATGGGATGCGCCATTTTCACCACATAATGGATTCATGACGTCGCTAGCAATGATGATCTCTGTGTGCGTTAAACGTGAGTCGAGCTGCGTCAAATCAAGACTGTTAATTTGATCCAGACAACCACCACAAACTGCTATTTCCAAGCCATTTTCATCTAAAAATTGTGCCCCCAAGGCCTGCGCCATACCTGCACCGCCATCATTGGTCACACTCCCGCCCAAGCCAATAATAATTTTACTTACTCCGAAGTCTAGAGCAGCCTGGATCATTTCGCCCGTACCATAAGTTGACGTCAGTAAAGGATTTCGCTGAGCAATATCGACAAGATGAATTCCATTGGCTTTTGCCATTTCAATCACCGCAGTTTTTCCACCGTCGATCAAACCGAAATACGTCGTCACAGCTTGATTGGGCAAAGGACCTGTAAGCGCTATCGTCACTTTTTGGCCGTCGCAAGCACTGAGTAACGCATCTACAGTTCCCTCACCACCATCTGCTATTGGCACAGCGATGACATTGGCGTCAGGTATGAGCTTTAAAATTGCACGCTGCATCGCGTCACAGGCTTGTTGAGCACTCATACTTTCTTTAAATGAATCTGGCGCAAGAACAAAAGTGGTCATCTAAATGCTCAAAATAAAATTTATCCTCAACCATAACGGTTTTAAAATAGCAGGTATATCTAAAAACATCAGAAAGGTTCGAAATGTCACGAATCAACCTAGGTCAGTCTGCACCTGAGCTATATAAAAAAGTTGCAGAACTTGATGCACTGGCAATGCAAAAAATAAATGAAGCTGGCCTAAGTGAAGGATTAGCTCATTTACTCAAATTACGTGCATCCCAAATCAACGAATGTGCCTTCTATATTCGTATGCATGCACACGATGCACTGAAAACAGGTGAAAGCATTGAACGTATTAGCCTACTGAATGCATGGCGTGAAACTGCGTACTACGATGAAAAAGAACGTGCAGCTTTGAGCTTGATCGAAGCGATCACGTTAATTGCTGAAGGCCAAGTTCCCGATGCAGTTTATGAAGATGCTTTGCCCTTTTTAACAGATGAACAAATCAGTGCGATTGAGTGGCTCGCGATTGTCATCAACACATGGAACCGAATTGCAATTAGTAGCCGCTATAGCGTTAAACCTTAACGGGTTGTACACATTAAAAGTGAATAAAAAAAGAGTACCTCAGCACTCTTTTTTTATTTATCGGAGACGCAAGCAACTTACTGCTCTGCTGAGCTTTTCGGCACTTCACGTCGAATATAAGAAGCCAAAGTAAGGTAGTTGACCCCTTGGAATAAAATATCAACCGCCAAGAATAATCCTAATACCCAAAATGGCGCATCAGGCGACATCAAAATGATCACACCCGTAATCAAGGTCAATAGACCTGAAAATAGCGTCCATCCCCAACCTTGAAATGCTCTAAATAGCACAGCATTAAAGATACGAATGACCCCTGCAATGATCAAGATAATCGCCAATAAATTGGTCAGGACAATGGCTGTTTTGACAGGCGTTGTAAATGCATAATAGCCTGCAACCAAATACAGCACACCAAATAGTGCCCAGAACCAGCGGTAACCGCCTTCAAAAATTTTAAATGCCGCGATGAAGTGAATTACGCCACCTAACATCATCAGCACACCAAAAATATAAATCACCGTAAGTGTCGCAAATGGCAAAGCTGCCAAAAGGACCAATCCGAAGACCACCAATAAAGCACCTAAACCGAGATACCACTTACGGTTTTCATGGAGCTGACTGCGAATTAAATCGTTGCCTACTGTTCTCATGTTTTTTCTCAAGTTATTCGTTATTCAATGGATTATGCAACTTCATGATGAAGAAAAATGAAAGAAAAGTCCAAATCTTATCCACACTCCTGACTTAGACTGTGGATAAGATAGGTTTTATCCACATTATTTTTTCCATCCCAGTTCAATCGCTGTGACGTCATTCACCACAGTATCAGCTAAATCTTCAGGCATTTTACTTTGCGTCTGTGAGGTAGGAATATGCCCTGCCATCAGTTCAGCTTTGCTTTGTGGAAACAAAGGCTGCCGCTCAGGTTCTGCATAACCGACAGGAAAAATCGGCTGACCTGTAGCCAAATCATACTTATCAGTTGCACCAAAAGCGTGTAATAACTCATGTGCTAAAACGATTTTATTCTGCGCTGTCTGTTTATTCGATGCAAATAAATTCACCGATCCAATTCGACCATTTTCCAAGGCTGTGGAATGTTTAAGTTCTTTGGTTTGGTTCGGATCGTAATAATTTAGAAAGAGCGTGACACTCGAAACCCCGTCTACATTTTCATGCTGTTGCCAAGCATAGTAGCGGAATTTCAAACTCCATAAGATAACATCCAACATACCGGCGTCATTGGGTACTTTGGGAGGTAAAACTTTCAGCTCACGACCTAACTTAAAATACAAATAAGTCGGTTGCCCTCGGTATTTCTGTGCTGTCGCTTGTAAATATTGTTGAACATCATTTAAATCATTGACAGAGAGCTGCTGTATATAAGCTTGAGTGCTCTCTCGACCATCGGCATTAATTGGATGTAACAATACAAAGATCGGTTTACTCCAGTCTTGGTTTTTGTCTTTATAGGCATTGACTGCGACCACTAGTAGAATCAGCAGTAAACACAGTACCCGAATTTTTTTCCACATTCCCCAAGATCTCAATTAATTTTTAGCATTTATTTTCAGAATTAAAACAGAACATTCTTAAAATGTCTTGGACAATTTAAAAGCTCAATCGATTACTTACTTTAAAAAATCCTTGATCAAAAGACATAAAAAATGCCGACCGAAGTCAGCATTTTATTGATTTTAAAGCTTAAGCCTCAACCCACTTACCATCTTGGTACACCAAAGACCATTTGGTTTGCTTGCCTTCAGCATTTTCAGAACCAATATATTGCGCTTGGTTTTTACGGCTGAATTTTACTAATGTTGGGTTTCCTTCAGGATCGACATCTGGTGCTTGTAAGATGAACTGATATTTCGCATCCAACTGATCTGCGACAGAACGTAGTTCAGCCACTTTAGGCGCACGAGTTTCACGTACTTTCGGGAACTTACTTGCAGCTAAGAATAAACCTGCTGCGCCATCACGAAGGACAAAGAAGTCATCATGTTTGGTTGAACGTAAATGTTCCATTTTAATTGGATCTACACGTGGAGGTGCAGGCTGACCACTCTTCAATACTTTACGTGTATTGTCACAGCTATTACATGCAAAGTAAGGACCGAAACGGCCTGTCTTCAATTGCATTTCGCCATCACATTTGTCACAAGGAATGGTTGGACCATCATAACCTTTGATTTTGAACTCACCTTCTTCAAGCTCAAAACCAGCACAGTCTGGGTTATTACCACAGATATGCAACTTACGCCCACCATCAATCACATAGCTATCCATGGCTGTTTCACAGATTGGACAGCGTTTTTTCGACATTAAATCTGCTGTTTCTGCCGAGTCATCATCAGACAGTGCAGCCAATGATTCTACAGGTGTCAGGTTTAAAGTTCCCTTACAACGCTCTTTTGGCGGTAAGTTATAACCTGAACAACCCAAGAACACGCCTGTAGTCCCTGTACGAATTTGCATCGGACGGTCACATTCTTTACAGTGCACAGCATCCACTTCTACAGGTAAATTACGGCGCATGCCATTTTCACCCTGAGCTGTGGTTAAGCGTGTTTTAAAATCACCGTAGAAGCTATTGAGTAACTCTTTCCAGTTACGATCACCATCCGCGACTTTATCCAACTGACCTTCTAAATCGGCGGTAAAGGCATAGTTCATCAAGTTATTAAAGTTTTCATCGAGACGGTCTGTCACGATTTCACCCATTTTCTCGGCGAACAAACGACGGTTATCGAGCTTCACATAACCACGGTCTTGAATGGTTGAGATAATCGCAGCATACGTCGATGGACGACCAATCCCTTTTTTCTCAAGCTCTTTGACCAATGATGCTTCAGTGAAGCGCGCAGGTGGTTTAGTAAAGTGCTGCGATGGATCTAATTTTTCAAGTTTCAGTACTTCACCGACTTTTACAGCAGGTAACAGTACATCATCATCCGATTTGTTTTGGCCACGCACTTTAGTGAAACCATCAAAGACCAATGTACGGCCTTTGGCTTTGAGTTCGACGCCATTGGCATTAACTAAAATCGTTGATGATAAATATTCTGCAGGGGTCATTTGACATGCAACGAACTGACGCCAGATCAGGTCATAAAGACGCTGTGCATCACGCTCTACACCCACCAAACTATCGCCTTTTAGCGCGACATTTGATGGACGAATCGCTTCATGGGCTTCTTGCGCACCAGCTTTATTGCCGTAGCGATTTGGTTTAGCCGGTAAATATTTTTGACCAAACTCAGTTTCAATATGACCACGAACCATATTTACAGCGTCATCACTCAAGAATGTTGAGTCTGTACGCATGTAGGTAATAAAGCCGGCTTCATATAACCGCTGTGCCAACATCATGGTTTTCTTCACAGAAAAACCTAAACGTGTACTTGCTGCTTGTTGCAATGTAGACGTGATGTAAGGCGCGCTTGGATTAACCTTGGTTGGTTTGTCTTCACGTGCTGAAACTGTGTAGTCGGCATCTTTAATCAGGTTCAGTAAAGCATCCGTTTCAGCTTTATTGTGCAGTTTTAAAGTCTTGCCATTTTGCTTCACCGCTTCTAAGCGGATATCGTCTTTCTTCGACTTGGTATCTGCAAAAACTTGCCAAAATTCTTCTGGAACGAAGGCACGAATTTCACGTTCACGCTCAACCACAAGTTTAACAGCCACAGATTGCACACGACCTGCCGATAAACCACGGGCGATTTTTTCCCATAAGAGTGGCGAGATCATAAAGCCCACAATACGGTCGAGGAAACGACGGGCTTGCTGAGCATTGACTTTATCTGTATCGAGGCGAGAAGGATGTTTAAACGCTTCTTGGATGGCATTTTTGGTAATTTCGTTGAACACCACGCGTTGATAACGTGAGTCATCACCGCCAATGACTTCTTTTAAATGCCAAGCAATCGCTTCTCCTTCCCTATCCATATCCGTTGCGAGATAGACCTCGTCAACTTGCGATGCAAGCTTTTTCAGTTCCGCAACAACATGTTCTTTGCCCGGTAGGACTTCGTACTGTGCCTTCCAGTCATTTTCAGGGTCTACACCCATACGATTAACCAAAGCTTTTTGTGCTTTTTTGGCTTTTTCAGCTTCAGTTAATTTTGCACGAGTTACTGGCTTTTTCTCTGCTGTTTTACTCGAGCCGCCTGTAGGTAAATCACGGACATGACCCACCGATGATTTCACGATGTAATCAGAGCCCAAATATTTATTGATTGTTTTCGCTTTTGCAGGCGATTCCACAATCACTAACGCACGCTTTTTCCCAGCATCGGCAGATTTTGCTGTGGTACTTTTAGATGTGGACCGAGGAGCGTTCGCCATAGTTAACCATCATTCCTGTTTAATAGGTTTTTTAAAATTTAAAGTTCAGCCAATGAATGTAAAAATGCTTTCATATCTTCAAGCTGTGTGGCTCTTAAGTCAGATTCTTCGTTCCAATAGAGTCCTACACAGTTTGCCTGCATATCAATAGCATAAATGCCCTTTAATGTAATGGCTAAATCCTTGAACTTGTCATCACCATGTACCAGTTCAAGTTTGTCATCGACTACTAAAGCACGCATTAAAGGCAAACGCGCATCTGGAATCAGCACACTGTAATACGCCACCATACTGGCACGTTTTTCAGATGCCATTGGAATCTTGGTCCAAGCAGGTGCAGCCACTAAACGTGGGTGCAGCCCCATCTTACGCGCCTTCTCGCGCATATTGCCCAAGGCTTTTTCTCTAGGATTTACTCGAAGTCCAAAAATCGACCCAAGTACAAAGACCACAATAAAAACGGTAACCCAGATTCCAGTATTTTCCATAGCACAACCTTTATATTCCTTTATTAGAGTTGCATAAGCGCAATATAAAACGCAAGCATGCTTAATGAATAATATTAGTTAGCAATATCGGGTTATAACTAACTTGCCGTTTACTATTAACCTCTATCAATCTATATTTCCTCAATAATTCTAATGAGTTAATAACATCATCTTCAGGCAAACATCTCTTTAAAATACTAGTAAAACCACTTAAAGATTTAGGAGGAGTATGGTTATTTACATCCATATGAGCGAGTAATTTATTTCTTATCTCAATCAATTTTTGCTCAATAGTTTCAGCAGTTTCAGCAGTTTCAGCAGTTTCAGCAGTTTCAGCAGTTTCAGCAGTTTCAGCAGTTTCAGCAGTTTCAGCAGTTTCAGCAGTTTCAGCAGTTTCAGCAGTTTGTTTATTTGATTTCAAAAACTTCTGCAAACTTGGATCTTGATAAAATATTTTACTATTATCCAAGCGGATAATTTTGTGTTTTTTTAATAACTCAACTAAAACCTTGGCAACATCATCACTCACTTTAAGTATAGCTTTAAGTGAGTTTAATAAACTTTCTAACTTTGCAGGTCTAGCTGCATTTTTTGTTAAATATTCACAATATTGAAAAATTAGCTCACCCACATTTTGCTCAGCTTTCACTTCGTTAATTACATGAACAGAAACTAGCGGCTTTTCATGAATAATTTTAGCTTCAAATTTAGCTATTTTTAATAAATCAACAACATACCCCATGGAATGATCATTAGACATAACATCAAAACTAAATTCCTTAGCCGAAACTTGTGTAGAAAGTTGGCCTGCAATAAATGTTAGTCCAAAATCAGCTGCATCCTTCCCAATCTTTGGCATTTTTAATACTTTTAGTTTGCCATTCATAATAAATGGAGAGAGCTTAACCAAACCATCCAAGCTAAAACTTATTGGAGACTTGGCGTAAACTAAATAAATAGATGAGTATTGCTTTAAATAAGTTAGCAACTCATTTTCAGTTTTATGCAAATTTTCAATATCAAGTAATAATATTTTTTTCATAGCTCACCCATTTAATTATTTTATATTAATTCAGGAACATCTCGTGGCTATACAGCACTTCGTGACCATTCCAATAGATATATCCTTTTTCGATCAACTCTTTAAGTAATAATCGAACGTCAGATTGTGGGAACATTTGCTCCAATAAATCACGTAAGGCATAGATATCTTTTGGTTTATCTGACTTTAATTCATGCAATTTTCGGATCACTTCCATTTGCACAGGATCAATCTTATTGAAATTTTTAAATAAGCCTTGCTGTGCAGCCTGAATCATCGACGCCGTATCATCAGTATTTGAGGTTTGATCTTCGAGTGAAGCAGTAAATGCATTCAGGTCTGTTTTTATCGGCAATGTTGTTTCAGCAGTCGTATTTAAATCTAGCTGCACCCATTGTTTGAGTACTTTTTTTCGAATCGAAATCTGCTCATCAAAGCGTTTGACGATTTTTAGATTGATCAACATACCGACCAAATGCTGAGCTTTTTCGCTAGAGACTTGCAAAATATTCATCAATGAGTTTTTCAGTTTATCCAAACTGTTGGGTTTGCCACTGAGTTTTTCCAGACCATCACAATAGTGTTTAATCAGTAATAAATCAGGTTTATTCCGAATGGTTTCTAGGTCAGGAATTTTATACTTCACTTTATGTGAAACTTCTTGTTCTGATTGAATTTGAATAAGATGTGCGCTGAGTCCAGTGCCGTTCAATTGTTCCATCAGTAATTCAATATCAGGCATTGCTGAAATCACTTCAATATGCGCATCTGGATCCATCAAGGCCATCAGTTGCCCCACAATCACCGCATATTCAAATTCTTTTTGCGGCGTTTCTGGAATATCCAAAACCACCAATTGACCACTCGCGATCCACCCTGCAATTTCAGTCAAATCTTCAAGTGCATATTCAAATTTTCCGCTGCAGCTAAACACATACAAAGTACTGTAATGTTCAATGATATTGCGCAATAGATTTGCTGTGGGCGGGTTATTTTCCAAATCTAGCAGGACAACTTTTTGACTCATGAGATGAAATAATGGGTTTCGATCAGCAGATGCGGTGCATTAGACCTGTCACGCTGCAAAAGGTCAAATAAATTTACACCAATCCACAGCTTTGGCGCTGATTCGTCATCTGCCTGTCATTCAAAATCGACATTAATAATGCGGTGGGCGGTTGGTCATCGGGTCAAATGCCGCAATACCTTCAGATAAATCTGCCGATTCAATACGACGATACAACATCTGCATTTGTTTCTTTAAATCAGCGATTTCGGCGTTTTGACGCGCAACTTGACCATTCAGTTGGTCAACTAAATCATCTAAAAATGCAATTCGGACTTGCAAATCTTCAATGGGTGCGGAAAATGACGCCTGTTCATCAAGATTTTGTTGTGTAGTCAATTTACACTCCTCATATAAGATTTCAGGAAACATTATGGCCTATATTACTTTAAGGGACGTCCAGCTTGCGTTTGGCGGACCTTCCCTACTCGACGGCGCGAACTTCAGTTTAGAGCGTGGCGAACGAGTGTGTCTAATCGGTCGTAATGGTGAAGGTAAGTCTACTTTACTTAAACTGATTGAGGGAACTTTATTGCCAGACGGCGGTGAAGTTTCATTGCAAAATGGCATTACGATTTCAATGCTTGCGCAAGATGTACCCATGGATTCGGGCAAAGTCGCTGATATTGTAGCCGATGGTGCTGGTGAAGCTGCAACTGTTCTACGTGCTTATCATGAAGCCAGCGAAGCCTGCGTACTCGGCGATATGGACGCCTGTGAGCGCATGGGTAACTTACAACATCAGATGGATCAAATGGATGGCTGGTCACTTGAAACCAAAGTGAATGCTATCCTCAGTAAAATGGGCCTAGACCCAGAAGCTGACCTTGCAGATTTGTCTGGTGGTCGTAAGCGTCGTGTTCTATTGGCACGTGCTCTCTTAACGCAGCCCGATGTATTGCTACTCGACGAACCAACCAACCATTTGGACGTTGAAAGTATTGAATGGCTCGAAAAATTCTTACTCGATCAAAACAACTTAACCTTGTTGTTTATTTCGCATGACCGTTCATTTGTCGACAGCATCGCAACCCGTATTGTGGAACTTGACCGCGGCATTTTGCGTAGCTATGAAGGCAACTATTCTCGTTACCTCGAACTCAAAGCTCAGCAAATGGAAGCGGAAGAAAAGCAAAATGCGCTATTCGATAAAAAACTCGCTGAAGAAGAAGTGTGGATTCGTCAGGGCATTAAAGCGCGTCGTACCCGTAACGAAGGTCGTGTTCGTGCTCTAAAAGCGTTGCGTGAAGAGTCTAAAGCACGTCGTTCACAACAAGGTAAAGTGAGCATGGCAACGCAAGATGCGCAGCGCTCAGGTAAAGTGGTCTTTGAAATTGAAAACTTAGCTGTGCAATTTGGCAACAGCGCACCAATCATCAAAGACTTCTCGGCACTGGTATTACGTGGTGACCGTATCGGCTTAGTCGGTGACAACGGTGTGGGTAAAACCACTCTTATCAAAGCTATTTTGGGTGAGCAAGAACATACTGGTACAGTAAAAACAGGTACACAGCTTGAAGTTGCTTACTTTGATCAGCTTCGAAATGCACTTGATCTTGAAAAATCAGTGAAAGATAACGTCTCTGAAGGCTCAGACCATGTCGATGTAAACGGTAGCCGTCGTCACATCTATAGTTATTTACAAGACTTTTTATTCTCTCCAGAACGCGCACGTACACCAGTTAAAGCACTGTCTGGGGGTGAGCGTAACCGTATTCTGTTGGCGAAACTGCTACTGAAACCATCGAACCTTATCGTGATGGACGAACCGACCAACGACTTGGATATGGTAACTCTTGAACTGTTAGAAGAAATGCTCAGCGCGTACAAAGGCACACTGTTACTGATTTCGCATGACCGTGCATTTATGGACAACGTGGTGACTTCAACTTGGGTCTTTGATGGTAAAGGTCAAATCGATGAATACATCGGCGGTTACCAAGACTATTTGGAACAGCGTCCTAACCAAACTGTCGTGGATCAAAAAAGCGATGTGAAAAAAGCCATGGCTAAAGCCGAAGCAGCGGCTGCCGCTGCGGTGCCTAAAAAAGTCAAGCTCAGCTATAAAGACCAACGTGCCCTAGAACAACTGCCGACTGAAATTGAAGCATTGGAACAAGAGCAAGCTGAATTGTCTGAAAAATTAGCTGACGGTTCTTGGTTCATGACTGACGCCGATGCTGCGACCAAAGCATCACAGCGTCTAGCTGAAATTGATGACGAAATGCTAGAAAAAATGGAACGTTTAGATGAGCTAGAAACGCTCGCTAAAGGCTAAATCTACAAATATTCCACACAGAAAAAGCCGTATTTCGATATGGCTTTTTTTATGTCATATGACTCGGCTGAATTATTAGATCGGATAACTCAGTTTCAAATTGGAGTATACAGCGTCTGTAAAGATGATTCCGCTAATGCGAAAAGCTTGCTATGGTGACGTTCAATATAAGATTGAGTCACGAGCATGCAAATTTCAGATCAAATTGTCTTGGTTACAGGAGGCGCACGTGGCCTCGGTTTGGCAATTAGCCAAACTTTAATAGCTGAAGGCGCACGCGTGGTCGTGAACTATCTATCCAGTCAAACTGCGGCAGAACAGTTGGCGACCGCATTTCCTCAGCAAGTGTTTGCCTATCAAGCAGATGTCACAGATAAAGCTCAAGTAGAACAGCTCTTTGCTGCAGCAAAAGCACATTTTGGTACCGCGATCACCTCTGTCGTAAATAATGCCCTCATCCATTTTCAATTTAATGGCGATGCCCGTCCTAAAATTGAAGAACTGACTGCACAGCACTTACAGCAACAATTCGATGGAGCCGTCGTCGCTGCACTCAACACCACGCAAGCAGCGCTTCCCAAGATGAAAGCACAGGGTTTTGGTCGCATTGTCAATATTGGTACCAACCTGGTACAAAACCCTGTCGTGCCTTACCACGACTACACTGCAGCAAAAGCGGCACTTTTGGCCTTCACTCGCACAGCGGCGCATGAGCTGGGTGAGTTTGGGATTAATGTGAATATGCTTTCAGGTGGCTTATTACAAAGCACCGATGCCAGTAAAGCGACGCCCGATGCCGTGTTTGATTTAATCGCAGCATCGACACCTTTACGCACAGTGACCACGCCTGAAGAATTTGCTGCGGCCATCATGATGTTCTTGTCCCCTTACTCACGTGCGGTCACCGGGCAGAATTTGATTGTCGATGGCGGTTTAGTCAAAGGTTAAGTCAAAGGTTAAGTCTGATGCAGCATGAGGTTGAACTTTCTCTTTCAATTCAGCTTCATGCTAAACTGAACCCTATTTTTTAATCTTTGATTTAGCCCTATGAGTCAAAAGCCAACATATCAACCCGGAAAATTCCAATGGTCTTTCTTACTTCCTCAGTATTGGGGAATTTGGATAGGGATTGTATTTCTTATGATTTTGGCGATTCTTCCGTGGGCAATTCAGTATCGACTTGGGCAATTCCTCGGTTCTGTCGCATTTAATAATCTTAAGTCACGTCGTAAAACCACGATTCGCAACTTGGAAGTTTGCTTTCCTGAATGGGCGTCAGAACAAGTTGAAGCCAATGCACGACAGGTTTTTATCGACCAAATGATAGGCATTTTTGAAACTTTAAATGCATGGTACAGCCCGCAGTGGTTCAAAAATCGGGTGCAAATTGAAGGCTTAGAGCATATTCAAAATGCACAAGCTGAAGATAAAGGTATATTGCTCCTCGGCACACATTCTACCCTGCTCGATGCAGGTGGCTATTTATGCGCACAGTTCTTTGAACCGGATGTGGTTTATCGTCCACAAAATAATCCACTGTTGGATATGTTGATTGTGCGTTGCCGTGCCACCATCTATGCCAACCAAATCGACCATGATGATATGCGTGGCTTGATTCGTAATCTGAAAAATGGCCATGCCATTTGGTACAGTCCCGATCAGGACTTTGGTTTAAAACAAGGGGTCATGGCACCATTTTTTGGTACTCCAGCAGCCACTGTTACTGCACATCGTCGCTTATTAAAAATTGCTAAAGCCGAGGCGATCCCGTTGTATTTTTATCGAGATGGCGACATCAGCAACCCTCAATATCATGTGCTGATTGAACCAGCTATAGACAATTTTCCGAGTGACGATGAAGTTTCGGATGCTGTACGAACCAATAAAATTATTGAAAATCAGCTGCGAATCGCACCGACGCAATACATGTGGTTCCATCGCCGCTTTAAAACCCGCCCACAAGGCTATGACAAAATCTATTGAGTTCAACTCAGCACATAAAAAAGAGAAATGCTATGAAAGTGATACAGCTTTTACCTGAATTGAACAGTGGTGGTGTCGAGCGAGGAACCTTAGAAATAGCTCGTGCTTTAGTGACCTCCGGTCATGAGTCCTTAGTGGTTTCAAATGGTGGCCGTATGGTGACTCAATTAGAAGCCGAAGGCTCAACTCATCTCACACTCGCAATCCATAAAAAAGCCTTATCAAGCTTATGGCAAATTCGTCCTCTACGTAAACTGATTGAGCAACATCAACCAGACATAGTGCATGTGCGCTCACGTGTCCCTGCGTGGCTCACGCATTTTGCCCTCAAAGGGATTCCAGCAAACAAGCGACCTCACCTGATTTCAACTGTACATGGCTTTTATTCGATAAATCGCTACAGTCAAATCATGACACAGGCTGAAAAAGTCATTGCGGTCTCGGATAGTGTTGTCAAATACATCACGGATAACTACAAAAACTGCCCTACCGAAGACATTGTGCGTATTTATCGTGGCATTGACCCTGCTGCTTTTCCACATGGCTATCAACCCTCAGCACAGTGGCTCAATCAAACCCTAAAAGACTTCCCTGAACTAGAAAATAAGCGTCTGATTTGCTTACCAGGCCGTATCACCCGTTTGAAAGGTCATGAAACCCTGATCCATTTAATGGAACAGCTACAAGCACAGTATCCCGACGTACATGCGGTGGTAGTCGGTGGTGCTGATCCGAAAAAAGCAGCTTATTTACAAGAAATGCAAGACAGCATTGCGGCGAAAGGACTGAGTGATCGGATTACTTTTGTCGGTCACCGTTCAGATATCCGTGAATGGTTAGCTTTTAGCGATTTGGTTTTATCTTTGTCGAGCCAAGCAGAAACCTTTGGACGGACTGTACTCGAAGCACTGTCTGTAGGTACACCTGTGATTGGCTGGAACCGTGGTGGCGTAGCTGAAATTTTATCGAATGTCTATTCGCAAGGTTTAGTCACTGTCGATGATGAAACACAATTACTCGACACTTTAAAGTTGCATTTAGACCAACCACAACACGTGCAGCCTATCAGTATGTTTAGTTTAAAAGAGATGTGTGACCAGACTTTGGAGTTGTATACGCAGGTGGTCTCTCAGCATTCAGCTTGATTGACTACACGCCATAGATCTTTGCTGTGCAGGATAACGCTCTGGAAATATTTTTAATTCAGCAACTAGATCTGCATCTAGAAAGGATATTGTGAAATGCACAATATCCTTTTTTATTATGAATGACTCAATGGTGATTCAACCCTACTATTTAGCCCTTCAATTTCGCGCTTCCACTTAGCCCTTCCACACACGGTATCGAGCCATTAACCAGAGGATTAGCGGCAGTAACAAGATATTCAAAATATGTTGCAAACTTTGCCCTATACGCCAAAAACCTCTATCTAAAATATCATGGCGTGCATTAAACAATTCCAATCCCACTGCGACGACCACAACGGTCCAAATCGCATAATGTGATTTCAATTGGCGGTGATGGCAAAAGGCCACAAAAAAGAACAGGATTAAGCCAAGGTAAATGGAAAGTGCATCCGTAGATAAGTGTGTAATCTGCAATATTTTCTGGTGCCATTCGGACAGCATAGAACGCCTCATACCTATATTTTTATTGGAAATTCATCGCTTTTTTCTTGGCACACTGTATAAAGAAATTGATCAAAAGAAAAGCAAAAATATCTATATCATAAAAGCAAAACCCGAGTTCTGCATCCTGCAAAACTCGGGTCTATGAGGTTGTGCTTTCACAAGTATTCTTTTTATTTTTTATTGGCTTTCCTTTCCTGCATCCGTTCCATGATGCTTCCATCGGCTTCGTCTTCCTTAGTGGGATGTTCCGTTCCCAGTTCCATGTGCCGATGAACAAAGAATAAGTCAATACACTTGACCTGACCATTCGTCAGAAGCCGAAAGCTGTGTAAGCTATTTCTTACACTTTTCTCTTAAATCAAACAAAATCAAGGTGCCTTCGTACCATCCTTATAATCATGGGCGATTTCATCAGTCACAATCTTCTCCTCTTCCTCAGCTTTTTCTATACCCTCCTGAATTGCCTCTTGCGCTTCTTGTTCATCTTCATCTGTTTGCTCTAATTCTTCTTGGATTTGCTCAAATACCCTGCCTGTTTGCAGCACCACATAGACTGGAAAATGGTCTGAACCGATATTGGGCAAGCGTTCCATATGTACCAATGCAAAATCTGTACTATGAAAAATATGGTCGAGCGACCAACGCAGCAGTGGATAATTGGCATGAAAGGTATTTACGAAATGACGTCCAACACGCGGGTCTAAAAGCCCACTGATTCGTTGAAAGAGTCGTGTAGTACGTGACCATGCCACATCATTCAGGTCCCCCATAACGATGCAACTTTCATCTAAATCTTTAATCTGATCGCCCACAATCAGCAATTCTGCATCGCGTAAAGTTGAATCTTTGGCTTCTGTTGGACTTGGCGGTTTGGGATGTAAACAATACAGTTGAACCTGATTTCCTGATGCTAAGGTGACTCGGGTATGGATCGAAGGAATTTCATCACTGAGAATAAATTTGACTTCAGTTTCACTAAGTTCTAACTTGCTATACAAATGCATCCCATACAAATTATCCAAAGGTACGGGTACGCGATAAGGATAATCAGCTTCAATCACTGCCAATTCATTTTGCCAAGTTTGATCGGTTTCTAGCGTGAGTACTAAGTCAGGTTGATGCTTTTGTATTTGTGCCAATAATAAGTGATATTGAGTATTCGGCGTAAGTACATTTGAGACAATGATTGAAATTTGTTTCTGTTTATCTAGCTGGTCTGATCGAACTTTTTTGACTTGTTTTTTCCACAGAAACGTATAAGGCAAAACCATTTTTAATTGATATGCCAAAGCAGCAATCAACCCAATTAAAATGATTTCACGCGCCAAGTCCCATTCAGCATTCCATAAAATTAAGCCTATGAAGGCAAAGATGCCCAAAGCCAAGATTTGCAGACGCGGAAAATCTGCACCACGAAACCACCATTCATCTCGTGGTATGAGTGACCAAAATGTCAACCAAATGACGAAGCCCGCCAGTATTTCAATCCAAATCATTACGCCTCCCTTATATTCTTTATTTTTTATTGATTCATAAATTTATATCAGTTTTGCATGTAACATAAACAAGATATATTGCACAATATTATTGGTGTTTTCATTATGTAGCGCTTGCAGTTATGCGCCCTTTTGGTACACTCGAACCCCCTTTTTATTTTTTTAACGCACCGAGGCAAAGTGACATGAAAGTAGGTCTGGTCGGTTGGCGCGGGATGGTTGGTTCCGTCCTTATGCAACGTATGGTTGAAGAAAACGATTTCGCTTATTTCGAACCGTTTTACTTTTCTACCAGTAATGCAGGTGGTGAAGCCCCTGCGTTTGGTGGTAAGACTGCCCCAGCACTTATGGATGCAACGGACATTGATAGTCTGAAGCAAATGGATGTCATTATCACCTGCCAAGGTGGCGATTATACGACTGAAGTTTTCCCTAAGCTTAAAGCAGAAAACTGGAATGGCTACTGGATCGATGCTGCATCGACTTTACGTATGGATGATGAAGCGATCATCGTACTTGACCCAGTAAATATGAACGTCATCAAAGACGGCTTAGTGAAAGGTACAAAAACATTCGTGGGCGGTAACTGTACCGTTTCACTTATGCTGATGGGTTTAGGCGGTCTATTCCAAAATAATTTAGTGGAATGGGCAACGTCTATGACGTATCAAGCGGCTTCTGGTGCAGGCGCGCAAAACATGCGTGAACTGATTTCAGGTATGGGCTACTTGTATAACAACACCAAAGACTTGCTGGATGACCCACGTTCACCAATTTTAGATATTGATTCTAAAATTGCACAGTTACAACGTGGCGAAGGTTTCCCATCTGCAAACTTCGGTGTGCCTTTAGCGGGTTCTCTCATTCCTTATATCGACAAACAGCTTGAAAGCGGTCAGTCGAAAGAAGAATGGAAAGGTCAAGTTGAAACCAACAAGATCTTAGGCAACCAGCAAATCGTTCCAATCGATGGACACTGTGTCCGTATTGGTGCGATGCGTTGTCACTCACAAGCATTGACTTTAAAACTTCGTAAAGATGTGCCACTAGATGAAATCGAAGATATCATCGCTAGTGCCAACGATTGGTCTAAAGTGGTGCCAAATACGCGTGAAGCTTCAATGACTGATCTGACTCCTGTTGCTGTAACTGGCACCTTGTCTGTTCCAGTTGGTCGTCTCCGTAAGCTCAACATGGGTAAAGAATACCTAGGTGCATTCACTGTAGGTGACCAATTGCTTTGGGGTGCTGCTGAACCTTTACGTCGTATGCTAAGAATTCTCATTGATTATAAAAATGCTTAAGCATTTTTAAGTCTCTGAACAGGAAGCCGATCACAATTGATCGGCTTTTTTATGTAACTGTCGTGTAAATATTTTACAATTCTTTGACAACTCGCTAATCTATAATTTTCGCCATGCGACATATATTCGAGCTAAAGATTAAGATGACCGTATATAACAAATTAAAGATCGCCATTTTAGCCGTTATTGCATCTCAAAACATTCAAGCGATCAGCATTGATCCTGTACAAGTCCAGTCAGCACCCGGGGAATTGCTGTACGCTGAGATTCATTTTCGCCACTCAAATACATCTGTGCCGCTCAGTGCAAGTTTAGCCACGGCAGAAGATTTGTTGAGTATGGGTACAGGGCATCAACCACCGGGGCATTTAAACTTCTTTACGCGTCGTGATGGTTCGGGCAATGGGGTAATTACCATTACCTCTTCGCGTCCAGTGACCGATGCAGAACTTAATTTTATTGTCAATATTAAAGAAGGGAATGCTTCACGCCTGCAACAAATTCGCACACCATTAAAACGCAATCCAGCGCCGTCGAATGCGAATCAAACACGTGCCAATGAGCGTGCTTTAGCACCTGTCGTTATTGTAAATGAAAAAGATATTGCCTTAAATTTACCTGTCAGCACACTGTATACCGCAAAAGCACCCGTAGCTGCAGAACAACCCCTATTACTCAGTACCAAAGCACCGCCAAAATTAGCACAATTAGCAACTTCAACGCCTGTTGCGATTGAACCTGTCACGCATGTACAAAATTATAGCGTTGCACCTGCGGAGCAAAATAGCGCAAATACTTCATCTGGTTCTGAAACATCAATTTCGCAAGTTACAAAAACCAATTCGACCGGCTCTGTCAGTTCAGAAATGCAAGCCACACAAACTGCAACAGCATCAACTGCAAGATCTAAAGACCCATTGGCACAAAAATTTGCTGCGGAGCAGGCAGCACAAAAACGTGAAAATCCAACAACGACAGCTCAAAAAGCATCTACACCAAAACCAACAAGTACCGCGGCTTCATCGACAGCAACACCAGCGGCAAAATATGTGGTTCGCTCAAATGAAAGCCTTTGGGGGATTGCCTCACGTATTGCGACAGAACAAAACCGCCCTGTTTCTGAAGTCATGCAACAAATTAAAAACAGCAACGAACATGCATTCATTCAAGGCGATGTAAACCGTCTGCGCCGTGGTGCTGCCTTAAATCTGCATGGTATGCAGCAAGCAAAACAGCCTGTAAAAGTCTCTGCTGCAGAACTTGCCAAAGTGCCTTCGAAGCAGTCAGGCAAAACCAAATACCGCTTGAATCAAGCTGAAATGAGTCTGGTGGCAGAGAAAGCGCAAGATTCGGCACAATCTTCTGCCAACAGCGCAGCAGAAAAGAATAAAACTTCGAAAGAGTTGTCATTAAAAGTTATGACATCTCGTGAAAAAACCGTTAAATTACAGAGAAACGTAACTGAATTAGAATTGGCGCTAAATCAAAAGGATCACAGAATTCAATTATTAAATGCTCGTCTTGCTCAACTGCAACAACAGTTGAAAGCTCAACAAGCAGATAAAAGAAGCCAATAAACTAAAACGTTACCAATCAAGATTTTATAGGGATGAGTGCAACTTTATATCGCTCTATCTCCAAGGGGTTAAAACATGCTGATTTATGTGATTCCATTAGTGATCTTAGTGATCGTATTGGTTTTTTTAAACAAACGCCAAAAAGATCAAGAATCAGATAAAGCCAAACCAACATCCACTAAAACCAAGAAAACGGGTGTTTCGGCCAAAGCGACTCCGAAGAAAACTCAAGTAGTTGAAAGCAGTGTCATTGAAAAAAAATCAATGACGCCATTAACGACCGATGCTCGTGGCAAAATTGAAAAATTAATTGCAGAACGTAATTTCTTTTCTGCTGAAGCACAAATCAATCAATCGTTAAAACGTGACAACTCACAACATGAGTTATATCTATATCTATTAGATATTCACATTTTACAAAAAGACGAATTTGCCATCAGCCAATTGCTAAGCCATATTCGTTCACTTGAACTCGATGAAATTTTAGAACAAGCTGAAGCAAAAAAAGTAGAATTTGAAAATTCTCAAAATGTGAAAGATGATGCCATTAACTTTGTATCACCGATCACTGAAGAGGCTCCATCAAAAGCTCAAAATACCTCTGATTTTGATGCTTTAATGCAAAGTTCAACTGCTGCACCTGTTGAGCCAAAAGCAGCTGAAATTAAACCTCTAGATTTTAATTTCACCACTGAAACGCCTGCAAAAGCAGACATTTCAGCCCCTGTTGAAAGTGCGCCTGCTGAAAAAATACAGCCGCTTGAATTTGATACGCTTTCAATTTCACCAGAGCTTGTACTTGAAGCAGCACCGAAAACCGAAGAGATTGCTCAGCCATCTCCTGCTGTTGAAGAAATCAAACCAATTGATTTTGCCCCAAGTACAGAAGCTGCTGTCGAAACCAAAACAGAAACTGTAGAAGAAAAAATCGAGCCTTTAGATTTTTCATTTACAACAAAAACACCGGTTGTAGAAGAAAACAAAGTTGAAGCTCCAGCCTTAAACTTTGACTTAGGTGCTTTTGAAACAGCAAAAACAGAAGAAGCCGTTGTCGCTCCTGCAACAGAGTTTAACTTAGAGTCTACGCCTGAAGAGAAACCTGCCGCACCTGCTTCAAGTGGTGTGAGTTTTGACATTAGCGGTTTAGCCACACCTTCAACCCCATCTGCTACAGACCAAAACGATCCATTGGTTCAATCTTTCCCCGAACTGGTTGAAGTCAATGAAATTGAATTGAATCTTGAGTTGGCAGCGCAATACATCAAACTGGGTGCTTATGACGCTGCACGTGAAATTTTGACTGAAAAAGAAGCTGAGTTTTCTTCAGCTCAACGTCAACAAGCAGATCAGTTACTGAATCAAATCGCATCTTAAGCAAAAGCGATTTAAACTAAAGCAGTCTTTCAAGGCTGCTTTTTTTATGATGAAAAAAATTGCTCTTATTTATATGGGTGGTACCTTCGGTTGTATCGGTGAACCGTTAAGCCCCATGCCAGCGAGTGCGTTTTTACCTAAATTACAGCATGTGCTGCCACTACACCTAAACATTGAATGTTTTGTTGCACCTGTCATTCGTGACAGTAGTGCTTGTACTGCACCCGACTGGCTGGCACTGATCCAACAAATTCAAAGTTTACAATTACAACAATTTCAGCATTTCGTAATTATTCATGGCACAGACACGCTTAGCTATGCCAGCGCAGTACTTGCACACTTTATGGCACAGTCTGCTCATATCGTGCTTACAGGCAGCCAATATCCGCTGTTTAATGTGGCTGGTGACAACACCCGTGAATTTACCGATGCCATCGACAATTTAAATTTTGCATTGGAATCGGTACATCAATCGAGTGTTGGGGTTTATTTGGCCTTTCATCATCAACTGATGCATGCTCAATCCGCATTAAAAGTACATACAACCGATCTGAAAGCCTTTGATGGGCTGCCAACCACACAGCCAATTTCAATGCTGACATCGCCGTATATTGTTCAAGCCAATGATTTAGACAAAGCAGCTCATTTCAATTGCCTGAATTGGATGTGGCAACCGATTGCAACCAAGCTACACAGTCAAAATTTAGCGGCCCTGCTTTCACACACGCCAGATGTTTTAATTCTGCAAGGTTTTGGCACAGGCAACATTGCCGTTGATGCTGAATTACTCAATGTATTGAAGGCTATACAACAAAAAAATTGCCAAATTATTTTAAGTACACAGGTTGTTCATGGCGGTATAGATCAGCGCTATGCTGTGAGTGACTGGGTCAAAGATAGTGGAATATTACTGAGTAATTGTTTGGGTCATGCAGATCTTTATGCTAAATGTTTGAAAATGTATTTACAATACAGCAGTGCCGCAGACTGGACTGCGCATTGGAACGATTAAGTCATTTGAGGTAACTATGCAACGTTTTGCGATTGGGATTGAGTTTTGTGGCATGCAATACAAGGGCTGGCAAACTCAGCAACCGGGCGTACCAAGCGTGCAAGAAACCATTGAAACCGTCCTCAGCAAAGTGGCCAATGAGCCAATCATGTTGCACGGCGCTGGCCGAACAGATGCCGGCGTCCATGCAACCAATATGGTGGCACATTTCGATACTCAGGCGATTCGTCCCATTCGTGGATGGTTAATGGGCAGCAATAGCCAATTACCCCGTGATATTTCCATCCAATGGATTAAGGAAATGGATCAGGACTTCCATGCCCGCTTTAAAGCGCAAGCACGTCGTTATCGCTATGTGGTCTATAACAATCCACAACGTCCAGCTTTATTACATAAGCAAGTGACCCATGTTTATGCCAAGCTAGATGTGCTGAAAATGCAACGTGCCGCGGCCAAATTTGAAGGCACTCATAATTTCGAAAGCTTCCGTGCCGCAGCCTGTCAGTCCAATCAGCCAGTTCGTCATGTCAGCCATTGTCGCTTGATCCAACACGGATGTTACTTGGTCCTAGATATTCAGGCCGATGGTTTTTTACATCACATGGTGCGTAACATCATGGGCTGTTTATTGGAAATTGGGCAAGGTATGTATGACGTTGACCATATTGACGACATTTTTGCGGCTGAAGACCGAAAAGCAGCTGGTGTCACCGCACCGCCCGATGGGCTGTATTTTATCCATGCAGACTATCCAGCACAGTTTGAACTTCCTCAAGTTCCGCTGGGACCTCATTGGTTAAATATGCCTGAATAAAAAATTCCTCCCAACCTCCCTTTCACAGAGGGATGAGTGTCATTTTCGCCATTGCTAGGTTCTAAAAATGAAAGTACCCCTTTCAAAGGGGGGATTCTGTTTAGGGAAGGATTTTATCGAAGATCAACCTTAACGCTGCTTCCGCTTACGGTATTCCACGGGCGTTTCATTGGTCCAGCGTTTAAATGCGCGATAGAACGTACTTGGCTCAGAAAAACCCGTTAAGTAAACAATGCGCTCCACACTTTCATTGGTATTGGCCAATAATTTTTTAGCCAAACGACAGCGATAGTCTGACAAAATTTGCTGAAAACTGGTATTGGCTTCTGACAACTGAGTCCGTAAACGACGTGGGGTAATGTTGAGCTGTGCAGCGACCGTTTCGAGTGTGGTTTCACCACTTTCAAGCGTTGAACCAATAGCACGGCGAACTTCACCAACCAAATCATAACGCGCCAACTCCTGAAGTTTTTCAATCGCTAACTGCTCATGCAATTGTAATAACTCAGGTTCTGCCTGCCACAATTGATACTCTAAAATAGCCGGATCAAAATATAATCGGGTTTCTTTCTGCCCTAAACTCACAGGGCATTCATAGACACGGAAATACTCATCATCTGGCGCGCCCTGACTAAAGTTAAAGTCGATATAAATTGGCTGAAAACGCCCTTCAGTAATAAACTTAAAGAAACGCAAAACACCCGACATCGCGCATTCAGAAAAATGACGATTCACGATATTTTCTGCCCAAGGCTGATGACCATTGGTCAAATAGCAGCGGTCATCTTCAATCACCAATTGCGCATGAAAGGCATCGCTAATGAGGCGTTGATACGCCAAAGCCCGCTTTAAACCTTCACCGAAATTCTCAGATGAAATGAATAAGTGTTCAATCACCTGCCCTCGATATAAAGGCAAATGCTCACCCAGATGCAAACCAATGTCAGGATCCTTACTGACCTCTTCTGCAGCCACCCAGAATGCAAATTGTGCATTCAATGGGGTACGGTCATTGGTTTCAACCTGATTTAATGCCACACCCGCTTTTGTTAAAATTTCTTCTGTTGGCAATCCGGCACGACGAATCGCTTGATACCCTAAACGCAACACAACAGATGCATCAGTTAGCTGACCCACTCCAGAACCTTCCTTGTATGTACTTCATTTATACCTAAAAAGATTGATTTTAGATTAACTGCGATTGACCAAACTGACAACAGTTACTGCACATTTTTTGTTGAAAATATTTAACTGAATTGTTCGCTTATTTTACTGACAGTCGATCAGTTCAAAGCCTTTTACGGCTTGTATTCTGAAAAAAAATTGACTATAATTTGCGCCTTGCTAATTTATTCATTCAGGTAGGCTATGGCCAATAAAGAGGAACTCATCGAGTTCGAAGGCGTTGTCACCGAGACGCTTCCTAATACTATGTTCCGTGTACGTTTAGAAAACGGTCATGAAGTGATTGCTCACATCTCTGGCAAAATGCGTAAACACTATATCCGTATTTTGACTGGCGACAGTGTTAAAGTAGAAATGACACCTTATGATTTGACTAAGGGTCGTATCACTTACCGTGCGCGCTAAGTTTTAGCGAAGCGAAAAAGCCACTTTATCAGTGGCTTTTTTTTGTATCTATTTCAATGCAATGATAAAAATTGACTGCAAATTTGCTTTCCTTTACAGTCTAAAAACATAAAAATTCGATTATAAAATTCAAAATATAAGGACATAAAATCATATGAAACATCTAGGATTAGTCGGTGCTATCTTTTGTGTTGCTTGCGCCACGACAGGCCAAAAGCAACTCAATCAATCCCTACAACACTATATTGGACAGCCAGCTGATCAAGTTCGTAAAGAGCTCAACTTGAGTCAATTGGGCTATAAAGTGATGGGAGCACCCGTACAAAGCAATGAAAAACTTAGCTATACCATTTTACGCTCGATGCCAATCCCGATTGGTACACCAAATATCGGCACCAGTATAGCCATGGGCGCCCCTATCCCAACGCCGTCTAAAGGTGGTGTCACTGTCGATATGGAATGTAAAATCGAGTTCAAATTACGCAATCAAATAGTTGAATCCATTGAATATGTTGGCAGAGCTTGTTGATCCTGCATGAGAATACTAGAGGCTAATCTTGCTCGGATGACCGTGTATCAAATGACTACAGTGTTATACAGACCGATCTGACTAAACTGTATTTATTTCGTGAGGAACTGACCCATGAAATTTATTTTAGAACATCAGGTTTACGAAGATCAGCGTTTTATTCACCCGATACTGAGCATGGGATGCGTTCTAAGCATTGTGTTATTGGCTGGCTGTACCACGACTTCAACTCTCTCATCCGTTGAACGTGAACGCTATTTAGCCTCATTTATTGGTCAATCGAGCCAAACGATTCAAGCAGAACTCGACCTCAGCAAACTGGGCTATCAAAGGACTTCTCCCGTGGAGGTCAGTTCGGACTATCTCCTTTTATCGTGTCGCACGCCCGATTAGTATTCCTTTACCGATGGCGGAAAATCCTGCGATGGGCATGGGCAGCGGTGCTGCTGTGCCGATTCCTAGTGGAAATACACGCTATGAGGTGGAGTTAAACTGCCTTATTCAATTTCGCATAAAGCATAATATTGCAACTGATGTCCGATTAACTGGTCGCACCTGTTAGGGCATCAACTCTAGGGTTTATAATTTCTAGGCACAAAAAAACGCAGCATAAACGCTGCGTTTTTTTGATTCAACATTAGTTCAATGCAGAAACTACAGCTTGACCCATTTCAACTGTACCGACTTGTAAACTGCCTTCTGACATGATGTCACCTGTACGTAAGCCTTGATCTAGGACGTTACCTACTGCATCTTCAATTGCTTTTGCCGCCGCTTCTTCACGGAAGGTATAACGTAGCATCATAGCAACAGACAGAATTGTAGCTAATGGGTTCGCAATGTTTTGACCTGCGATATCTGGCGCTGAACCGTGGCAAGGTTCATACATGCCTTTACCATTTTCATCTAAAGAAGCCGATGGCAACATGCCGATAGAACCGGTTAACATCGCTGCTTCATCAGACAAGATATCGCCGAACAAGTTACCAGTCACGATCACATCAAATTGTTTTGGCGCACGAACCAATTGCATTGCAGCATTGTCAACATACATATGAGACAAGTTAATTTCAGGATATTGCTCTTCTTTTAACGCAGTTACAGTTTGTTTCCAAAGCTCAGTCACTTCTAGTACATTGGCTTTATCCACTGAACACACTTTACCACCACGTAAGTTCGCCATTTCAAAAGCAACTTTGGCAATACGCTTGATTTCAGATTCTGCATATACGTCAGTATTGAAACCTTGTTTTTCGCCGTTTTCGAGTTCACGAATACCACGTGGTTGACCAAAATAGATCCCGCCAGTTAACTCACGTACGATCAAGATATCCAAACCTGCTACGATTTCAGGTTTTAAGCTCGACGCATCTGCAAGCTGCGGATAAAGAATTGCTGGACGTAAATTAGCAAATAAATTTAATTCTGAACGAATTTTTAATAGGCCACGTTCTGGACGAATTGAACGCTCAATGGTATCCCACTTAGGACCACCCACTGCACCCAATAAAATCGCATCAGCAGTCTTCGCTTGTGCTGCTGTTACTTCTGGATAAGGTGAACCGTGCGCGTCAATCGCTGCACCACCTAAAAGACCTTGTTCCCAAGTCAAACCTAAGTTGAATTTCTCGTTTACACGTGTCAGCACTTGTTCAGCCGCTTTCACGATTTCAGGACCAATACCATCACCTGGTAAAATCAAAATATGTTTTGACATGAGTCTTTCCATTTATACGCTGGCTTGATTACCAGTCAGATTTAAAGTTTCTTTTCTACAAACTCACCAAGTCCTGTGAGGACATTGTAGGGTCGGCAGAAACGTCGAATCGTTTTTGCACCTTGCTTTAAGTCTACACAGAGCGGATCAGGCGCAGATTTATCCAGTAAACTGCCTGTGTTTTTTGAACGCTCTCGGTACATTTTAAAGGTGTACTCGTGTTTGGACCTAAAGTTGTGAATGACATGCAAGCGCTCTGCTTTTTCCTGAGAAATTGGATAATAGCGAATCACGACTTCATGCTGACCTGAAGGTACAGACAAATACAAAGGATTAGGCTCAGACAATGAACGACCATTCAACCGTACAATGCCTGCTTTAATCGCAGCACGTTGTACATGTTGATTATTTGGATCAACCACTTGTATTTGATCAAAACGCTCAAATTCACAATGCGCTGTACCTGCACAGTAAATCAGAGCATTATTTTTTGTACTTTCAGTTTCTTTCACATTTTTAATGCGTGCCGTGTCAAAGCTTTGACAGGCAGAGAGCGTTGCGAACAGCGCTCCCGTTACAACCAGCTGACCGAAGAACTTTTTCATTTTTCGAACCCAACCTGATAAATTCTGGCTAACGTATAAATTTTGTTTCGCCTGATATTAGCAAGACTTAAGCCGACTGACTACTAAGAAGTTCTACAATGACACTGACTTAAGCTTTAATGTCTGCAAATACCCAAGGGCGAGATGCTTTGGTTTTTTCTTCATAAGCGCGAATATCATCGGCTGCTTGTAAGGTTAAACCGATATCATCCAAGCCATTCAATAGGCAGTGTTTACGGAATGGATCGACTTCAAATGTAAATGCTTCACCACTCGGTGTACGTACTTCTTGCGCAGCCAAATCAATGGTTAATTGATAGCCTTCAGATGCAGCACATTCTTTAAATAACTGATCGACGATCTCTTCAGACAAGATCACTGGCAACATGCCATTTTTAAAGCTGTTATTAAAGAAAATATCCGCATAGCTTGGTGCAATGACAGTACGGAAACCATATTCTTCTAATGCCCAAGGCGCATGCTCACGGCTCGAACCACAACCAAAGTTTGCACGAGAGATCAAAATCGACGCACCTTGATAACGCGGTTTGTTCAATTCGAAATCGGGGTTAATCGGACGTTTTGAAATGTCCTGACCTAAATAGCCTTCATCCAAATAGCGCAACTCATCAAATAAGTTGGCACCAAAGCCTGTACGCTTAATAGATTTCAAAAATTGTTTTGGAATAATTAAATCTGTATCCACATTGGCACGGTCTAATGGTGCAACGATACCTTGTTCAACGGTATATTTTTTCATGTTTATTTCTCACTGAATCCGTGACCTCTCCCTAACCCTCTCCTAAAAGGAGAGGGAACTCCCTCTCCCTGAGGGAGAAGGTTGGGATGAGGGCTTAAACTAGAATGTACGCACATCCACAAAGTGACCTGCAATTGCCGCAGCTGCTGCCATTGCTGGACTTACCAAATGCGTGCGACCACCATTACCTTGACGACCTTCAAAGTTACGGTTAGACGTCGATGCACAGTGCTCACCCGGTTGCAATTTGTCGGCATTCATTGCCAAACACATTGAGCAACCCGGCTCACGCCATTCAAAGCCTGCTTCAATTAAGATTTTATCTAAGCCTTCTGCTTCTGCTTGTGCTTTGACTAAACCTGAACCCGGTACCACCATGGCTTGCTTAATCGATGCCGCCACTTTTTTACCTTTGACCACTTCAGCCGCTGCACGAATATCTTCGATGCGTGAGTTGGTACATGAACCAATAAATACACGGTCTAATTGAATATCAGCCAATGCCTGACCCGCTTCTAAGCCCATGTAGTTGTATGCACGTGTCCAGTCATTACGCTGTACGTCATCTTTAGCTTGTTCTAAAGTTGGCACTGCTTGAGATACAGGAATCACCATCTCAGGAGAAGTCCCCCAAGACACTTGTGGCTCAATCTCTTCACCTTGCAACACCACAACAGTATCAAAATGCGCGCCTTCATCAGACACTAAAGTCTTCCAATATTCTACTGCAGCATCCCACTGTTCGCCCTTCGGTGCATATGGACGGTCTTTTACATAGGCAATGGTTTTGTCATCGACAGCCACCATACCCACGCGCGCGCCACCTTCGATCGCCATGTTACACACCGTCATACGACCTTCGATCGACATATCACGGAATACTTGACCACCAAACTCAATTGCGTGACCTGTACCACCTGCCGTACCGATTTTACCGATAATTGCTAAAACCACGTCTTTAGGAGTTACGCCTTGACCCAAGTGACCGTCAACACGCACCAACATGTTCTTCATTTTCTTTTGAACTAAGCATTGAGTCGCCAACACGTGTTCAACTTCAGATGTGCCAATACCATGAGCCAAGCAACCAAAAGCACCATGCGTTGCAGTATGTGAGTCACCACACACCACGGTCATACCTGGCAAGGTTAAACCTTGTTCTGGCCCAACCACATGCGCAATCCCTTGGCGTACATCGTTAATATCAAACTGGGCCACATCAAAAGTTTTACAGTTGTCATCTAAAGTTTGCACTTGGATACGTGAGGTATCATCTTCAATACCCGCAATACCTTCAGCACGCTCCTTTGTAGAAGTAGGTACGTTATGGTCTGGCGTTGCCACGTTAGCGCTTAAACGCCATGGTTTACGACCTGCAAGTTGTAGCCCTTCAAAAGCTTGTGGAGAAGTCACTTCATGCAATAAATGACGGTCGATATACAATAATGAAGAGCCATCATCTCGTTGTTTTACTAGATGGTCATCCCACAATTTGTCATACAAGGTTTTTTTTGTTTGGGTTTCCGCTTTTTGGGTTTCGCCTGCCATGTCGATTTGCTCCACTGGACTGGGTAAATTCTTTCGTTAAATCGATTATAACCACGTATTCACATAAATCTAATTTATCATTTTTATTAGTTTAAAAACTTATAGGAATGATATTTAACTGCTGATTTCCGCTGCATTTTAATCACCATTGATGCGTTCAAAACACGCTCACTTCAATACTTTCAGCAGATGAAACTTTAGAATTTTCTCCGACTTTTTGTTCACTTTCTGCCATTTTTAAGCAGTGATTTAGAAATTCAATGATCATAAATTGAATTTTCTCTTTTACATTGCAAATAAGAATCATTATTATTAACTCCTTGCCAAGATTTATCAATTTAACAAGGAGCATTCTCATGGCACACATTAACAAGTTCGTCGAAAATAATCAGCGCATGTTCAAAAAAACCTTGAGCTATTACATTATGCATATCACGGTTGCGATGTTGGTTGGTTATTACGTGACAGGCAGTATTGCAATGGCTATTACCTTAAGTTTACTTGAACCAACTGTTCAAGCGGTTGCCTTTTTCTTCCACGAAAAAGCATGGGAAAAGAAAGATAAAGCAGCAGAGGAAAATATCCCCGCTTAATCCAACCCTGCTCCTTGTAAAAAAACCACCATCACGGTGGTTTTTTTAATGACCTTAAAACGTTCTTTGACTCCATCCACTTTAACTTTCCATCGATTTCATCCTATAGATTCAATTGTAGACAGAACATCAAAGCTTGGTTTTTTGCTGTAAAGCCAGTTGATCATGTGCCTCAACCAATTGTTCTATCGCAAGAATCAGTTTGTTTTTTGCCGCATTACACTCGGCAGCTGCACGGTTTTCGTCGTCTTCATCATCTGCGATTTCATATATCGCACAGCGCTTTTCGACTGTCCCTTCAAAAATATCCAATAAATTTTTAATGTGTTTAATATCCATCGCCTTCTCCCTGTGAGGTACAGCATCGCTAATCGATGCCGCCCTGACTGTACCTGTTGCTTTAATTATTCAATGAAAAGTATATTCCCCAAGCCATCAAAACTTGAGTTCATTTTTTTTTAGTTCAATGCTGAGTTAACAAGAAACGCCATCGCTCCTTTTCAAGTCAAACGGTTGAAGTACTTTCCAGCCCTGTATTTTTATATTATGCATAACTCTGGTTTCGGTTTAAAAAACAACTTTGTAACAACGCATTTGAGCTGAAAACGTCACAGTCCAACCTTAAATCATGCAGCGACCAAGTACTCGAATAACGCTATGGAACTAAGAAAATTCCCTCAGATTTAAAGCGTCATCTGGCTTGAACGCCTAGTTTTAAATCAAAAGATACAACTTTTCCTTTGATTTATTCTTAAAATATTATAACAATGAGACTACGCATAAAAATTCTTTATAGGAATGAAGATGAATCTCGCAGCCTTTGAAGCCTTTGTAAAAGTCATGGAAACTGGTTCGATCTCTTTGGCAGCAGATCAGCTCTTCATTACGCAACCTGCTGTGACCAAACGTATTCACAGTTTAGAAGAATACTTCGGTGTCAAACTTTTTGAATCGGCGGGTCGTGGTGTTCAAGCGACGCATGCAGCAAACTCTCTCTTGCCAAAAGTAAAAAGCTGGCTGAATGAGTTGGGCGATATTCACCATACGCTCAGCCATGAGCAAGGTCAGGTTCAAGGTAAACTGAAAATTGGCACTAGCCATCATATCGGCTTACACCATTTACCGGCGCATTTGCGTCAATATGTACAACAGTTTCCAGAAGTGACCTTAGATGTACACTTTGTTGATTCTGAACAAGCCCATGAGCAAGTTTTGGCAGGTGACTTAGAGTTGGCATTTTTGACTTTACCACCACAAGGTGACAGCCGTTTAAAATACATCACGACATGGAATGATCCACTGGTATTCGTGGTTGCGCCTTTCCATCCTTTGGCGCAAGTCGAACATTTGACCTTAGAGGATTTGATCCAATACCCAAGTCTTTTACCTGCAGCGCAAACCTATACCAGTCAAATTACCTTGGCTGAGTTTGAAAAGTATGGACTCAAGCCAAAAGTTACCATGAGCAATAACTCACTTGAGTCGATTCGTATGTTGGTTTCCATTGGTCTCGGTTGGTCTGTCCTTCCTAAAACCTTATTGAACCAAGATTTAAAACAATTGAATTTACCTTCAAACATGAATCGTCAATTGGGCATGGTATGGCACCCAGGCCGTACTCAGTCACTTGCTGCACAAAAGCTGGTTGAATTGATGAAACACATCTAATTGAATTTTTACCTACAAAATTCAGTTATTAATCAAGCCACCGTTATGGTGGCTTTTTTATTGATCTGTTTGAGCGTTTAGCAAAAGTGAATGATTTTCTATATGTTGAATGATCGCTTAAATTTCTTTTGCATTAAAAATGGGATCACCTTTTTCAGCCGATCCCATTAAATACCAAGGCAGACCCGTCAGTTTTACTTCGTCAACGAATCTTCATGTAATGATTCATTCAATTGATCGACAATAATCGCCCATTCACCATCTGACTTAATTTTTTCGGCCAAGAACTGGCGCTGAGCATCTGTCCAATAATCTGCTTCGGTAATTTTAGTTTGGGCACTGAGTTGATGCGTCACGATAAATAAAGCAATCGCGTCTTCACTCGAATCTAAACCCAGTTGTTCAAATAGATGAGTCATGCGTGGACGTACACTCATTGTCATTCTCCGTGTTAAAACTTATTGTTTATGGATACAAAATTATTCTGTTTTAAGGATATAACACGGAACGGACACGCACTCAATTACAGAATTCTACAGCGGTGAAAATTGAATAAAAGGCAAACTGAGCATAATCATCACGACCGATTGAATAAATACCAACAATAAAGGCAGCCCCCAGTTCACTCCGCCTTCTTCAGCAAACACCTGCTCACTATATTTCGGCTGCTGCATATAGGCTTTGGTCTTTTGCACAGCAAAATCGCTATAAAGCCGCTTTCCGATCCCTGCGAGTACGGCGTTAGGAATCAATGACAGCCCCATCAAGACCTGTTCAGGCACACCGATGATGAGCGCCAACATGCTAATCAAAAAACCAACCGCAAAGAATAAGAAGAAATAGCGATACATCTTCCGATAGAGTAACCAATAGGGCCCAAAAATTAACCCCGCCCAACTCAGGCCACTGTGCTGTCCACCTTGTTGTTCTATGAACATTAAATAAGATTGAGCACGTGGCCCTATAAAAATTTGAATTAAATGTTTAAAAGAAGTTTCTGTCTGCATATGGAGCGATAGTTCAAATAAGTGAGCCGAAGTTTAATCAAAAGAACGTCAAATAAAAAAGCATCTCAAGATGCTTTTTTTTCATGTTCATCTTTAGGCTTGAATTGACCAGTCTTGAATGTCCCAACCTTGTTCTTTTGCTAGGACTTCTAAACGGTCATCTGGGTTAATTGCAAAGGCATGATCGGCATATTCCAATAGGAAGCGGTCATTAATCGAATCTGAATAGGCCCAAGATTCTGTCACATCACGACCTTCTAACCATTGATTCAAACGGACTAATTTGCCTTTTTGATAGCACGGAGTATTGATCACTTTACCCGTATATTTACCATCCACAACTTCGGCATTGGTTGCAATGATTTCAGTAATACCAAATTCACGAAAAATCGGTGCGGTAATAAAATCAGACGTTGCGGTGATCCCGACCAATTGATGCCCTGCATCTTGATGGCGCTGAATGGCAGCAAAGCCCTCTGGACGCATTTGCGCACGAATGACTTTTTTCATAAACAACTGATGTAACTCAGTTAAGTAGGCATTGTCATGTTGAGTTAAAAACTCAAATACAAATTCGTTATAAGCAATCGGGTCAAGCTGGCCTTTTTTATAATCATCATAAAATTTATCATTCATGGCACGATGATGAATTGGATCAACCAAGCCTTCATTGACCAAAAACTCCCCCCAAGAATGGTCTGAGTCGGTATTTAATAAGGTGTGATCAAGGTCAAACAGTGCCAATTTCATGAAAATACTCGTAAAAGCTGAAATTTAAGAAAAAAATTGTAAATCTATCTCCGCTAGTCGATAGAAATTCGTTAAGATCATAACAATTTTAACATTTTTACACTTTGCTTTTTCGAGATGGACACAGAAATAAACGTCCCCGTGAGCAAAGTCATAAATTACACAATATTTAGGTAGCCAAATGATCGATTCAGAAGGTTTCCGACCCAACGTCGGGATCATTTTGGCAAACGACATTGGACAAGTTTTATGGGCAAAGCGCATTGGTCACAATGCCTGGCAATTTCCACAAGGAGGTATCCAACATGGAGAAACCCCCGAACAGGCACTTTACCGTGAGCTGAGAGAAGAAGTTGGCTTACTGCCCGAACACGTCCAGGTGATAGCACAAACCCAAGGGTGGTTGCGCTATCGTTTGCCACATCGGTATATACGTACGGATTCAGACCCCGTTTGTATTGGTCAAAAACAAAAGTGGTTTTTATTAAAACTGACGGCTTCGGCACAGCATATTCAGCTGGATTTGTCAGACCCACCAGAGTTTGATCAATGGCAATGGGTCAGCTATTGGTACCCTTTGGGTCAAGTGGTGAATTTTAAACGCGATGTATATCGTAAAGCCATGGTGGAGCTGTGCAATCAGCTTCCGCAAAAACCGTAAAAATTTGCAGAATGGATGCAGATTTTTAGGATGAGTGTTGTTATAAATAAAGCAGAATAAATTTTGGAGCAGACACGATGTCGAACATGCAACTGGATACCTTAAGACGCATAGTCCAAGAGATTAATGCGTCGGCCAGTTTGCATGAATCTTTAGACATTATGGTCAATCAAGTGGCCGAAGCCATGCATGTGGATGTCTGCTCAATCTACTTGCTTGATGAACGAAATCATCGTTATTTACTGATGGCTTCTAAGGGTTTAAACCCTGAAGCCGTTGGGCATGTCTCTTTGCATACCAGTGAGGGTTTGGTCGGCTTAGTTGGACAACGTGAAGAAATCGTCAACTTAGACAATGCACCGAAGCATGAACGCTTTATGTATCTGCCAGAAACGGGGGAAGAAATTTACAATTCCTTCCTCGGGGTTCCGGTGATGTATCGCCGTAAAGTTATGGGCGTCTTGGTGGTTCAAAACAAAGAGCCTCAAGACTTTAGCGAAGCTGCCGAATCTTTCCTCGTGACCCTGTGCGCTCAACTTTCAGGGGTGATTGCCCATGCACATGCCGTCGGGAATATTGAAGTCTTTCGTAAACCAAACAACCTCCCTGCCTATAAAACTTTCCAAGGTATTTCAGGTTCAGGCGGTATTGCGCTAGGTCGTGCAGTCATCCTGTATCCACCTGCTGATTTGGCTTCAGTCCCCGATCGTGAAGCCGATGACATCAGTGAAGAACTCGAATTACTCGACAATGCCATAGACGCAGTTCGTCAAGAAATTTTGTCTCTCGATGAAAAGATGCAAGATGCCCTCATGGCCGAAGAGCGGGCATTATTTAGCGTGTTCTTGCGGATGCTCGATGCCAATGCCCTCCCCGCGGAAATCAAAAGTGAAATTCGTGACGGTAACTGGGCACAAGGTTCGGTACGCATTGTTATTGATAAACACATTGCGCTCTTTGCACAGATGGAAGATGACTATCTCCGCGAACGTGTTTCAGACTTAAAAGATCTAGGGCGTCGTATCTTGGCCTTTTTGCAAGAAGCAGATGCCAGTCACCGTGAAATCACCGATGAAAGCATTTTAATTGGTGAGGAAATTTCTACGGCTGCCTTGGTTGAACTCCCTGTCGATAAAATAGCGGCGATTGTAACCACTGAAGGTGCCATGAACTCACACATGGTGATTGTGGCACGTGCCCTCGGTATTCCAACCGTAGTCGGTGTGACTGAACTACCAATTAATACCCTCGATGATGTCGAAATGATTGTCGATGCACATCAAGGTCGTGTATTCATCAATCCACCTCGTCGTTTACGCACACGTTATAAAGAGATTCAAAAAGAAGAAGAGCAAATTGCTAAAGATCTGAAGCAATACGAAACCAAAGATGCCATCACCCCTGATGGTGTTGCAGTTCGATTGTTTGTAAATACTGGCTTGATGATCGATGTGGTTCGCGGTGTACAACGTGGCGCCAAAGGTGTCGGTCTATACCGTTCTGAAATTCCGTTTATGCTGCGTGATCGCTTCCCTGGTGAAGAAGAACAGCGCGCTATTTATCGTCAACAGCTGAGTCATTTTGCCAATAAACCAGTGGTGATGCGTACCCTCGATATTGGTGCAGATAAAGACCTGCCTTATTTCTCGATTGAAGAAGAAAACTCAGCACTGGGTTGGCGTGGAATTCGCTTTACTCTCGATCATCCTGAGATTTTTTCAGCCCAAATTCGTGCCATGCTCAAAGCCAGTATTGGCCTGAACAACTTGCATATTTTGCTGCCGATGGTGACCAGTGTCAGCGAAGTCGAAGAAGCGTTGTATTTGCTTGATCGTGACTGGCAAGCGGTGCAAGAAGAAGAACAGGTGAAGATTACCAAACCCAAAATCGGCATCATGGTCGAAGTGCCGAGTGTGCTGTTACAGATCGATGAGTTTGCTGAATTGGTTGACTTCTTCTCGGTCGGATCAAACGATTTAACCCAATATTTACTTGCGGTTGACCGTAATAACCCACGTGTTGCCAATGTCTATTCACACTCACACCCAGCCGTACTTCGTGCGCTGACTCGTTTGGTGCAAGAATGTCATAAATACGACAAGCCGATTAGTATTTGTGGGGAAATGGCTGGTGATCCACTCACCGCTATTTTATTGATGGCAATGGGCTTTAATACCCTATCGATGAGTTCGAGTAATATCCTGAAAGTTCGTAAAGCCATCTGCCATGTGCCGATGCCAGATGCAAAAGAGCTCTTGGATCGTGCCTTAAGCATGAATAATCCACTGATGGTGAAAAGCTTAATGGAGTATTACTTTAAGACTCATGGTCTAGGTGATATGGTGAAATCAGCGACACGAATAGTCAGTTAAATTATAAAAATACAGACCAATAAAAAGGGAGATAGTCATTTGAGTATCTCCCTTTTTTGTGCTTGTCATAGCCACGTTTCGCATTTTTCTTTCGATCTACAAAAGTTTGGCTTTTGTTAAAATTGTTCATGTGTTTTGCCACAAAGTTGCGAACTTCAACTTCAGGCAGGACTTTTTTCTTTGCCATTTGCATTCACCTTTTGCCTATACAGCACCTTCGTGCTGTAGTGCATATATTGGTCTATTTTTAGATTTTTTCAAGCACTTTCCTATGACTTTTTGATACAGCTTAGTTAGTCTCAAGGCCATAAAAACTTTGCTTTGCCACATTATTTCCCTCTCCCTAACCCTCTCCCATTGAGAGACGGAAATACGTTGTATTTAGCTTGCAAAAGCCCTTTCCAGCAAACGCTCTACATCGACCATTTTGGCATCCAACATCCCCACCACTTGCCCGTGTTTAGCGCTATAACGGCTTTGAATAAAACCATTTGCTACATAATCAGGCGCATAGCGTTTCAATAACACCGCTTGTGCAAGTACCGTTAAACGACTGACCAAACTGCGCCCCATAAATTGTAAATCTTCAGGCGATTGATGGAACAACCTGAACAAGTCCTGCAATTCTGTTTGCAAGCTTTCATCTGTACTTGCTGTACTGGCCAAATCTTTAAACAGCACCTCAATAGATTCAGGATCACGCCCAATCGCGCGCAGCACATCTAGGCACATAACATTGCCTGAACCTTCCCAAATGGTATTCACAGGTGCTTCTTTAAAAATGCGCGCCATGATGCCGTTATCGACATAGCCATTACCACCAAAGACTTCCATCATCTCACCAGTTAGTTCGACTGCACGTTTACAAATCCAAAACTTAGCTGCAGGGGTCATAATGCGTTTCCATGCCACAGACAAGGCATCATCTGATTCATAGCACTGCGCCAAATGGAAACTGAGCTGCGTCGCTGCTTCACTCTCTAAAGCCAAATCTGCCAAAACTGCACGCATTAAGGGTTGTTCAATCAAATGTTTACCAAAAGCCTGACGCTGACGAGTATAGGCAATGCATTGCACCAAAGCTTGACGCAGCATGGCGCTCGAACCGACCGAACAGGTCAGACGGGTATAATTCGCCATTTCAATAATGGTTGGAATGCCACGCCCTGCCTCACCAATCATAATGCCCCATGCATTTTTGAATTCGACTTCCGAGCTTGAATTACTGCGGTTACCGACTTTTTCTTTTAGGCGTTGCACCTGAATATTATTCTTCGTGCCATCTTCCAACCAACGCGGCACAAAGAAACAAGCCAAGCCATCTTGTTCGGTTTTTGCCACCACCAAATGCGCATCACACATCGGTGCAGAGAAAAACCATTTATGCCCCGTGAGTAAATAAGCTTTGCCTCGTCCTGTTTCTGCCACAGGCACAGCTATAGTTTCATTAGCACGTACATCTGAACCGCCCTGCTTTTCGGTCATGCCCATACCGAGCCAAATCGACTTTTTCTGCGCAATCGGTACATCGCGTTCATCATATTCAGTCGATAGTAGTTTCTCGCCAATTTTCGCCCATAGTTCAGGTTCGCGCTGAATGAGTGGAATACTGCCGAGCGTCATTGAATTTGGACATAAATTGCCGCACTCGACCTGACCTGCTAAATAAAAACGTGCTGCCCACTCCACCCATTTTGCCTTGGAATTTGGCTGATTAAATGGATGTGCATGGGTATCAAACTGGCGGTTGAGTCCCATCCATTTATGCCATGAAGGATGAAACTCGATAAAGTCAGTACGGCGGCCTCGCGCATCGAAGGCATGTAAAATTGGGGTATGTTTGTTGGCTAAAGCCCCATGCTGAAAGTATTCACTCGAACCTGCCACTTTGCCCATTTCGCATAAGATCGGCTGATCGTGGCTGCCATAGCGCTTTAAGATTTCATGTAAAACCGTATCGCTTGAAAATAGATTGTAGTTTTCCAGTTCATCAAATTGGTTGCTGATTTGATGCGTCATCCATGTCTGTTCTAATGTATTCATCGTCTATATTTTCCGCTTGTTCTTGTTGGCTTTTCATTTCAGTATAGAGAAAATTTAAAGCATAGACGTTCGGTTTTCCGCGCTTAAAAATATGAAGCATTCAGCCATTCAAATACGGCGTAAGCCACGTCAATCACGTGCCAAACTGACGCAAGAAGCCTTACAGGACAGTTTTGTTCGGCTTTTGCATGAGCGTCCTGCCAGCCAAATTACCATTCGGGAAATTACCGACCTTGCAGGCGTGGGCTTGGGAACGTTCTATGAATATTTTTCTAAAAAGGAAGATTTGATTGCGCTAACCATTCATTTACATGTGAAACACAATGCGGAAAGCTTAAAAAGTTATGCACATAGCTTGATCAAGTTATCCACAGATTTGAAGTTTCAGACGTATTTAGAGCGAATTATTCATTTTCAAATTGAGCAAATTCAAGCACAGCAGTTTTTATGGTCACAGGTGTTTTTGTTAGAACGGCAGATTTCAGATATTGAAAGTTACCGTAAGAGTTATGCCATGATGGTGCAAATGTGGCGCAGTATGCTTGAGCCATTTATACAGGATGATGAACAGCTCAAACAGATGGCTTTAAATATGCAGCGGGTGTGTTATGGCTTTGTGTCGCAAACTTTATTGATTGAGCCTGATTTTGGGGAGTGGGATGAATTAAAGCGAGATATAATTCATATGTTGCGCGATTAGACTTCGCGGACAAGTCTAATGATGTTTCAAATGCATCGGTGAATAAAATAAAGTCATGTTATTTACAAAAAATCGGCTCTTAAACCAGTTATTTTAGATATTTAGGAAATTCATTTTTACGGTAGAAGAAAATCATTCATCACTTGTTTCATCCGTCAATAAAAGTGCTTTAGAAGTTAAGCTTTTATTGCCAGCTTACTTGTCTCATTTATACGCCTTTGCAATGCTGGCCAGTTGTAAGCTCTTTAAAAATTCAGCCGTATATTTTGGACTATGGCCTAATGCACCACGATGATCGCCATTTGGGATCGCCTGATAGACTACTGGTAATTTTTTATTTGCACACTTTTTGGTAATAACTTTGAGTACCAAGGTGATCGACAAATGGTCTGCGGCGCCTTAAACAAACATCAGTGTTACGGTTAGGGTCATATATTCAATCGACTGACGTTTTAAATAGCTTGGGGATGGCCTTAAGTCTGAATTTTTTAAAAGATTGGCTGAGGTGCTTGTTTTAACTCAGTTTGTAGTTCTGACAAACAGCGTTTACGGGCCTGATTTAGTAAAGACTGCATATCTGGACTAACCTGTTGATCTACATTGATCGATCTGCTTCGGCTGCTCCCAACAACACGATGGGGAAAAATGCCGCTACATTGGTATCTGGATTTGGATTGGTTTCTACGTATTCAGCAATACATTCATATTGATAACCATCCGGTGCCAAGGGTATTGCAGCTTTAAGATTCAATTCAAGCGCATCTTTTTGCCCCTGAGCTGCAACCGCAATAGCAGCTGCACCACCTTGACTATGCCCCATCACCATCCAGTCTTTATTAAATTGCTTCGGCTTCCAAGAATGCAGTGCATGGACAGAATCCACCAAATTATAAACTTAACTGACTACATTCATATAAGGGTGTAGTTTTGGCTTACCCAGTCCTTGATAATCTGTTGCAACCACTACATAGCCATGCCTCAAACAACTGTCGATTGCACCATCTATGACTAGTTGCAAACTATATACAGGCCCATTGTATAATCACTTGAAGGAGCACTTGTATCAGCCACACAGTCGTGCCATGTGCTCATGCCAATACGGTCCAGTCTTGTTTAAGTGCTTATCCTTTTGGGAGTAAAATATATCCCGAGGTCAAAATGGGTTCGCCATTAACCCCCTCAACTACGATATGCGATCACGTAAGGTTGCCTAGTATGTTGATATGATGTAGGAATCGATTCAAGCTGGAGTGACAACACCTGACCTGACAACAATAAAGATAGGTGTGCCAACCATCGCCCCATAAAGAATTTATTTACAATTTTCTAAATCAACTTAGACCACTTGCCAATATTTCTTCAGCTGTATTTTTAGCTTATTTTAAGTATTAAATAATGTCTTTAATGTTGAAAAACTCTCCAATATTAATAGCTCAAAAATGTCTTTCATTAACTAGAATCAGCTAAAAAACCTATATTAAGGCCAAAATCCATAATAAAAATATGGGTTTAAATATTTCGTCCTGTTCTACCTATCATAGCGATATATTTGAGTTTAATTCATCGATAAAATGTTAAAACAAATATATAAACAAATAATTTAAATTCAACAACTTGATTCATCGAATTAACCATTTATTCAAAACTATTTTTCCATTTGTAAAAAGCCACAGAAAGCTTTAGAGTCAATAAGTATATAAAGATTTTTAAGCTTTTAACGGCTACAGTTTTATGACTTCTCTTCGATTGATTGCTGCTTGAAAAATTTTAGAATGAGAGAAAAACTGTTGTCACATTGTCACTTTAAAATGAATTAACAAAACGGTTAATGTCATGTGCTGTTGAGCGTGTTATCAATTGAAAGGTTATAACTCCCAACTTTAATACATGATTATAATAATGGAGATACTCAATGAGCGACGACGTTAAAAAATGTCCTGTCACCCACCTAACAACTGATGCTGGTGCTCCTGTTGTAGACAACCAGAACAGTATGACGGCAGGTGCACGTGGTCCTTTACTTGCCCAAGACCTATGGCTTAATGAAAAACTCGGTAATTTCGTTCGTGAAGTAATTCCAGAGCGTCGTATGCATGCCAAAGGTTCTGGTGCTTTCGGTACGTTTACCGTGACTAACGATATTACCCAATATACCCGCGCTAAAATTTTCTCAGAAGTTGGTAAAAAAACTGAACTTTTTGCTCGTTTCTCTACCGTAGCGGGTGAGCGTGGTGCTGCAGATGCAGAACGCGATATTCGTGGTTTTGCCCTTAAATTCTATACTGAAGAAGGTAATTGGGATTTAGTTGGTAATAACACACCTGTCTTCTTCCTACGTGATGCTCGTAAATTCCCTGACTTAAATAAAGCAGTGAAACGCGATCCTAAAACCAATAAGCGTAGTGCAACTAATAACTGGGATTTCTGGACTTTACTTCCTGAAGCTCTACACCAAGTTACTATTGTGATGTCTGACCGCGGTATTCCAGATGGTTACCGTCATATGCATGGTTTTGGTAGCCATACTTTCAGTTTTATTAATGCCAATAATGAACGCTTCTGGGTTAAATTCCACATGCGCACTCAACAAGGCATTAAAAACTTAACCGATGCTGAAGCTGAAGCGATTATTGCCAAAGACCGTGAAAGCTCACAAACCGATCTGTTCAATGCAATTGAACGCGGCGATTTTCCAAAATGGAAAATGTACGTTCAAATTATGCCTGAACTTGATGCAGAAAAAGTACCTTATCACCCATTTGATTTAACCAAAGTATGGCCTAAAGGCGACTATCCGTTGATTGAAGTGGGTGAATTCGAACTCAACCGTAATCCTGAAAACTATTTCCAAGATGTTGAACAAGCCGCTTTTGCACCAAGTAACTTGGTGCCGGGCATTAGCTTCTCACCTGACCGTATGCTGCAAGCGCGTTTATTCAACTATGCTGATGCTGCACGTTATCGCGTGGGTGTAAACCATTACCAAATTCCTGTAAATGCACCACGTTGCCCTGTTCACTCGAACCGTCGTGATGGTCAAGGCCGTATGGATGGTAACTATGGTGCAACACCGCATTATGAACCAAACAGCTTCAGCCAATGGCAAGAGCAACCACAATACAAAGAACCACCATTGAAAATTACTGGTGATGCTGACTTGTGGGATTATCGTGAAGATGACAGCGACTATTTCAGTCAACCACGTGCATTATTCAACTTAATGAATGATGAACAAAAACAAGCATTGTTTAACAACACTGCTGGCGCAATGGGCGATGCACTCGACTTCATCAAATACCGTCATATCCGTAACTGTTACGCATGTGATCCAGCTTATGGTGAAGGTGTTGCAAAAGCATTAGGCTTAACTGTAGCGGATGCGCAAGCTGCTCGTGCTACTGATCCAGCTCAAGGTAATCCTGGCTTGCTTTAAGTTTTATCTTTGAATAAAAAACCACCTTTTAAGGTGGTTTTTTCTTGGCATTAAATATTCCAATTACCTTCTAATTAATCCTTAAACAATCAGTTTTTTGCCTTCATGCATGGTCAAAAATGGATTCATTAACTTTGACGTTTTACGCATGGCTTGATGTAAGTCATGCTCCGGCTGATCTCTAGCTTCATCGGTCAACTGAAAAGTCCGATAATGCATGGCCAATGAACATTTAGACTGTAAGTCTTTATGCGCTTGAAAAGCCTCTTCGGGATTCATATGCAAATATTTCATTAAACGACGTGGCTCATAAGCCCCAATCGGCAATAACGCCACACGCGGTGCGCCTAAGCGTGTATGAATTTGCTTGAAATGTGCGGCATAACCGGTATCACCTGCAAAGAAAAAATGCCCTGTGCTATGTACGATAGAAAACCCGCCCCATAAGGCATGATTTTGATCGCGCCATCCACGCCCTGAGCCATGCTGTGCCGGCGTATAGACGATGCGTAAATCTTCAAACATTTCCGATTGCCACCAATCGAGTTCGATGACATTGAAATGTGTTGGCAAATAATAAGCGTTACCTAAACCGGTATAAATCGGCATGACAAATTGTTCATGCAACCAGTTTAGACTTGCCAAATCCATGTGATCATAATGGTTATGACTCAGTAAAACCCCATGAATGGTGGGTAATTCTTCTAAAGCAATGCCTGCAGGACACGCGCGTCGTGGTCCAGTCCCCTGACGTGGGCCTGCATACTCCGCCCACACAGGATCGGTCAAAAAATTATATGGACCAATTTGAATCAAAACCGTAGCATGCCCGACAAACCATACCAACCAATCATCCATTTTAGCCAAAGGTCGATTTTGCGGAATGCTACGCGAAGAGGCAAAAAACTGTTGGTATTCTTGCTCACGATCTACTTTCCACGTGTCGCTTTTACGCGTCATGATCCATTTCAGCATATCTTTACGCGTAAACGGATCTGGATTTCGAATGGTATTAAAGAATTTTTCCCCATTAAAATGGTCGGTTGCCAGATAATCAAATACAGGCTTCGTCCACGTATGTTTCATACAGCGTTCAGTACTGATTTGAAATTGTGCTGATTGAGTTTTTTGATTCATGTGTATTTAAAATTCATTCACTGTGCTGACAAACCATGCAAAGTATTTAACCTCGCAGACCTACTGATCAAGACGACCTTTCATGCGCTCAAGCCAAACCTTCCGAGATTGAGGCTTGACAAAGAGTGCCACAATTTCAGGATGAAGCTGTTTAATTTGTGCTTCAATTCTGTTGACACAAGCTTCGATATCATCTGACGTTAAATTATCTTTAAATTCAAGACTCAAAGATGCCAAAACTTGATGTGCCCCCATCTGCTCTGTTAACACCCCATTGGCAGAATGCACCGCAGGATCTTGCTCTGCCACCATCAAGACATTATGCCTCAACTGCGGGTCTGCGGTTTCCCCCATAAGCAATCCTTTAGTCTCACGTGCAAGTAAAATTGCTGAAATAGCGAGTACAACCCCAATTAGAATTGATGCCAGACCATCAAGCATTGGCATATTCAGCGCGTGTGATAAATAGATACCGATCAGGGCAATAAACAGACCAATCAGCGCTGCTGAATCTTCAAATAACACGGTAAATGTCGTCGGATCTTTACTGCGTCGAAATGCTTCAAAATAGCCCTGTTTCCCTTTGATTTTACGAAATGCTTTCAATGCCACAAACCAAGAGGTCCCTTCACACAAAATCGCAATACCTAATACGATATAGTTAATCATCGGATTTTGCATTTCTTCGGGGTGATAAATATGACTAATCCCTTGATAAATCGACACGATCGCACCCAAAGCAAAGACCATCAACGCCACAATAAAAGCCCAAAAATACAGCTCTCTCCCATAGCCAAACGGATGGCGTGCATTTGCTGGCTGCTGCGATTTTTTCATACCGTAGAGCAGTAAGATTTCATTTAAAGTATCAACCACAGAGTGAATAGCTTCACTCAACATGGCCGAACTATTCGTGATATAGGCAGCGACAAACTTCACCAGTGCAATCGCTAAATTGCCGAAGAGCGCTGCATATACCACGATTTTGTTAGATTCAGACATTTAAAATTGTCCTAAATTTATTTTTATCAAACAGATCTATTTGATTTTATAACTCATTCCATAGTACTCAAACTGACTGTAGCTGTTGTTTGTTATTTTGTTGTTTTTACACCAACTGTCGATTGTTTCGACAATGCCATCATGTTCCATGTGAAACACGCTCTTTAGCGCAAAGGTATAGAAAAAAAAGGAAGCCGCAGCTTCCTTATAATTCTGTAGATGTACACGGTTCAACGTACTTTATTAAAATATTACTCGCGCCACTCTTTCCAAAAGTACATCACAATACCAAACATCACGACCACGATTCCAACAAAGGCATTGGAGCTAATATGTTCACTGTTCAACGTCGCTCCCAAAACCAATGCTATGACAGGTGTCATAACATTACTGAGTGACACCGTTGATGCCGCCAAACGTTTGATCAGCCAGAAGTAACACAGCATTGCCACAATAGATGACATGATCATGGTAAAGACAAAACCTATCATGGCACGGCCACTTGGCAATTCGGTTGGAAAATGCTGCCAGATAAAAGGAATGATGAGTACCGAACCCAAGGCAGAAACAATCAGAGAACCTGTTGCCTGAGACATTGGCTTTAACGGTGCATTAATCTGCTTCACCCAAAAAATCGAACTAATATACGACACCATGCTGATTAGCATCAGTACAACGCCAATTGGATTGACTTTGCTATCAGCAGAATCTGCAAAGACAAAAGTTAGACCACCCACTGCAACCGCCATGCCCAACCACTGCAAAGCGACCAATTTATGTGTTTTTAAAATTACATGCCCAATCAAACCGGCAATTAAGGGTGAAAAACCAAAAATCAGTGCCATTAAACCAGAGGTGAGATAATTGGCTGCGAGATAAATAAACAACTGTGCGCCAATCAAATTCAAACTCCCTGCCACATAACTTTTTAATGAGGTTTCATCAAACGGCAAAGGATCACGCATCAATTTCAACAGAAACAGCGCAATAATAGATGCGCCGAAGTAACGGATAATCAACACCCACATCGGATGTATTTCCTGCACACTCCACACAATCGCGAGCGGCGTCGTCGCCCAAATCAGTACCAAAAGAGCATATATACTTGCCGTCAGCGGCAGTGAAGATTTCATTTCATTCTCAAATTTGATTGTTCTAACGACTTAACCTGAAACCCACTATTCAGATCTGGAACTACTCGTAAGACCATTAACTAATAAAGTTTAAGACCAATTATTGTTCTCCCCTTTATCAACTAAATTGGAGGCGGTATGAATGCCACCCGATCGTTTGGGGTATAAGGACTTCTCCTCAAACGATCAATAATCTCCCCTAGCCCCTCTTTAAAAAAGAGAGGGAACCATCCAAACGAAATCCATTCTTCACAAAGACTACTCCCTCCTTTGAAAAAGGAGGGCTGGGAGGATTAAAACCGTTGAATAGATCTATATAAGCTAAAACTGTATACATGGACTACAAAAATAGCTTTATAAGTGCGATGCTAAAACTAAAGACATAAAAAAACAGACCTACGTTACCGCAAGTCTGCTCCTCTTAGACATTCAGCTTACTTTACAAGTTTACGTAAATCTTGGCTTAAATCTAAATATTTATCCGCTTCAAACGCCGCATTCTTGCTAATCAATTTTTTCAAATGACGCATCTCTTTTGCAGCATTCACCGTAATACCACCAACAATGACACCGTCAGTTACACCAAACAATACAAATGAAGACTCAGCCGCCAATTCAGGTTTAATTTCACCACGAACGATCCATTCGCTTGCAGCCATATCACCTACAAATTGATAGTTGATATTCAATTGATCTGTCCAGAACCACGCTGGATTTGGGGTTGGATGTTCTACATCCATTACATGACGAGCAAAGATACCTGCTTGCAAGTTCGCATTTTCCCATGTTTCCACGCGGCGGTGGTTACCACAGTCACGAAGCTGAGTCGCAACGTCACCCGCTGCATAAATATCTGGATGCGAAGTTTGGCAGTTATTATTCACTTTAATGGCAAAATCAACGTCTAAACCTGCATCAACCGCAAGTTGAGCATTTGGCACAATGCCAATACCATAGATCACTGCATCGGCACGAAGTTCTTCACCGCCTTCAAGCGTGATCACTACTTCTTCGCCATCAAGCTTACAGTCAGCAATAGAAGTCGAAAGACGAACATCTACACCTGCAAGACGTTGCTGTGCCAATAAGAATTCACTTAAAACACGTGGAGATGAACGACCCATGACCATCGGACCCATTTCAATCACGGTCACGATACAGTCTTTAGAACGTGCTGAAGATGCAAGCTCAAGACCAATCACACCACCGCCGATCAATACAATACGGCGACCCGCTTGTAATACAGGCACCAATGCTTGTGAATCTTCAAGGTTACGTAAGGTATAAACGTGTTTACCCAAAGCATCGAAATTCGGTAAACGGCGTGCTGCACCACCGGTTGCTAGAAGCAACTTGTCAAATGCAACAATTTCGCCATTTTTCAGTTCAACTGTTTTCGCATCGCTATGGATTTTCACAACGCCATTGCCACGAATATGTTCAACACCGAGTTCTGCCAATTTTTCTTCTGACAGAATTTCGATTTTGGTCTCTTCAGGTTTTAGAATTACGTCTTTAGACAAAGGCGGACGTTCATAAGGAAGATGTGTTTCATCACCCACCAAAATGATTTTGCCTTCATACTTGTTCGCACGGAGTTCTAAAATGGCGCTAGCACCAGCTTGACCAGCTCCAACAATAACGATGGTTTCGATACCATTTTGGCTCATGGGTTTGTTCCTTATTTCAATTCTGCAGATACGATGCCGAAGCCCGCAATCCACTCACTAATATCTTCGTAGCAATGTGTTGTCATGTCGTATTCGCCCACTTCATGTAGTGCAGCAAAAGCAGCCATCCAAGAACGAACTTCTTGACCGCCACGACCGCCTTCAACACGAATTTCAGCTTCAGTCATCGCTTCAATGGCAGCAAAGTCAGCTTTGGCGAAAGTATCAAGCAATGCACGATCCCATTCTGGGTTTAAAGGCACTGCGACAGAAGTATCACCCGCTGCGAGTTTTTGACCGACAGCAATGATTTTGCCTTGACGTGTATTACGTGCCTCTTCAGTTGGATTACGACCTGCAATCAGGAACTCTTCCACTTCTGGTGGAACTGAACCCATTTGCGGCGTTGGTGGATCATGAGACAAACCACCTGTACCCAAAACAAGTACACGTTCATTCTCTAAGTTCAATGATTTAATGAACTGACCGACTGCACGACCCAAAGCGACTGTACGCTTGGTTGTTGGCATCGGTGCAGCAGCACCATTGATAAAAATTGGAATCGTTGGATAACGATCAAGCTTGCCACCACATAGGAAATGTAATGGTTGAGTCACGCCATGATCTGCTTGCATACGGTATGAGTACGCAACATCAACACCTTCATCCAACACACGACGTACTAAATTCACTGCAGTTTCTTCAGGTACGTTGATGTGATCATTGTCTTTACCATAATCCCAATCACCTGCTGCTTTGGCACGAATACCGACGCAGAAAGATGGCATGAGGTCATAGAAGAAACCATTGAAATGGTCTGGACCAAAAGTAATGATCAATGTTGGATTATAGTCTTCAACTTCTTTAGCGAGTTTGGCAAAAGTTTCGCGAACTTTTTCCTCTTTGTATTTCTCTTGCGGAGAAGCGAATTCCATTAGGGGACTGTGCGATGCACAAATAAGTTTAACGGCCATGGGTGACTCCTAAACGGAAGGCAGCCAAGACGGCTGCCGAGTAAGTCCTTTACGTATTTGGCGAATTAAATCTCGTCAAAGAAGCCAGCACGTGGTTGTCGTAAACCACGGATACCCAGACCACATTCAGCATTAATTAAAACACCAGTTAATGGGCGGTTGTTTTGACGAGAAGCCAATAACACGTATGAACCAGTCATATCTTCAGGTTCGGGTAAGAAATTGAGCGGCATGCCGCGTGCAATCTTCTCAGGATCGCGTGCATCGAGTAGACCGAGGTTTTCTTGGCCTAAAGAAGCAGCACCTTTGATGTTTACATTCATACCCGACGGAGCAACAGCGTTCACTCGTACTTTAGGCGCAAGCTCGTAGGCTAATTCTTTCATGATCCCAACGCCAGCATGCTTAGACGCTGTGTATACAGGGCCTCCGCCTGCCGAATACAGTGCTGAGTTAGACAAAGTAAATATGATAGAACCTTCCGAAGCTATCAATGCATCAAGTGCAGCTTTGGCACCTAAGATGAGAGATTTGGTGTTAATACCCATAATCTCATCAAAAGCTTTTTCCAGCTGTTCACCCGATGTATTGACGATATCTGCGTAATGATCCCAGATACCTGCGTTTCCGACGAAACAGTCAAGTTTGCCATAATGTTCTACAGTTGCTTGAACTGCACGAACATTATCCTCATAGCTGGCTACATCTCCTGCGATCGCAAGCACGCGGTCACCAAAATGTTCTTTCAATGCATCAACTTTCGATTGAGAACGTTGAAGAACGGCAACTTTTGCACCTTCTTCTAAGAAACGTTCAACCAATGCCCAGCCTAAGCCTGAACCACCACCGGTAATAAGTGCAACTTCGCCTTGTAGCCAACCCATGATTACTCTCCTGCCATCTCTACGTATAAAGCACCATCTTCAACAATCACAGGGAATGTCTTGATAGGATCTGTTGCTGGTAAGCATAATGCTTGACCAGTTTTCAAACAGAATCGAGCCGAATGAAGTGGACATTCAACAGTGCCATCATCTTCAAGGTAACCTTCAGACATTGAAGCATTACCATGTGAACAACGGTCGTTCATCGCGAAAAATTCGCCATTGTTGTTGAATACTGCAAGCGCATCGATACCGTTAACGCCGCAATCTACTTTCAATGCTTCGCCTTCGTCTAATTCGTCAACTTGGCAAACAAAAATCTTATTCATTAGAAGAACACGCTCAGGTTATGTGAGTTGTAAGTCACCTGATCAAGGGTAATCTTACGGTTGAAGATTTCGAAACCTTGCTCAGTGTCGACTTTGCGGATCTTGTCGTGACGCTTACCACAGTAGATTGTTACATCTTTCTCTTTCTGGGTACGGTACAACAAGTACGTTACGTAAACGTCGTATTCGCCTTCAACTTCAGTCGCTTCAACAATCATATTTGAAACCATGTGTGTTGTACGTGAAGGAGGTTCTTCAGCCCAAGCCATACCTGTCTCTAAACGAGCTACACGGCGTTCCAACAAATCTTTTGTATCGTTAAATACCCAAGTTGTTGGCGGCTCAATCGAACGACGACGGTCACGTGTTTGCGCGTTTGGTGTTGTGCGTAACGTATAAGAAATATCTTCAGCTAATACAGCTAACCAATCGCGGAACTTCCAATCGTCAAGCAATTTTGCTTCACGATAAAGAAACTGACTAATTTGGTGATGGAGTTCTAAACTAATTTGACTCATTTCATAAGCTCCTTCTCATATTCGTCAGCCGCAGCTTCAACGTCTTCCCATTTTTCATGAATCAATAGGTCAGCCCAACGACGGTACATACCACGTGCAGCTGTTTCTGAGAAAATGTAGTTGGTGATACCAGGGATACCATCTTCACGTACTTTCTCGTTACCTTTACCCATTTCCATAATTAATTTGTTTTGACGGGCTTTATAACCACGTAAAACTTTTTGAATTTCAATCCAGTTCTCAGAGTCATCTTGCTCAAGGAAACCAGCAGGACCGAATGCACGTGTTGCAGAACGTTCGAATGCTTCTTTCACTTCTTGAGATGCTTCAGCGTCTGCAATACAGAATGCCCACACTTCAGTTTTGTTTGGACCACGTGGGTGCCATACACGAAGCGTTGCAGTACCGTTCAACCAAGACAATGTTGGGAACATGGTGTTATGACCAGCAAGACGAAGTGCACGTACTTCACCAAGGCGCTCTTTCACTTCATCAAATGTTTCACGGAAGTAGTTCGCCACTTCACCATCTACCCAAACGTTTGCATCTGGTTTTTCAGTAAAGAAGAAGCCTGAACCATGACCGCGTGAACCATATTGAATCGCGTCTTTCGCAGTTTCCCAAACAGGACGAGCAGTTTGTGCAGCACCTAATTTCTTAGATGATTCGTCATCTGGTTTTGCACCCAATACTTGGATTGCAGATGCGTGAGAGAACAATGCGTGATATTGGTCAGATGCGAACTGTTCAGCTGCAAATTTCCAGTTACACTCGATTTCCCACTTGTGTACACCACCGATAATTTCTGTACCACCTGGACGACGGTCAAGAACACCATCTAAGTACCAAGCGATATCGCCCATGTATTCTTCTAGGTCAGGTGTAGTTTCATCCCAACAAGCGAATACTAAGCCTTTGTATGATTTAACACGGTTAACTTCAACAAGACCCCATTTCTCTTTGCAAGCACCGTGCGGGAACGCGCGGTCTTCAAGTGGAATATCTTTTAAAGAACCGTCAATGCCGTAAGACCAGCCGTGGTACGGGCAAGTAAATGCACGTGTATTACCACAGTCTGCGAAACTCACACGCATAGAGCGGTGACGACATTGGTTTAAGAATGCTTTGATTGAGCCATCTTTTTGACGTGCCACGATGATTGGATCTTCACCCATATAGGTATTGAAGAAATCGCCGGCTTTAGGAATTTGGCTCTCATGGCATAGGAATAACCATGTACGACCGAACACACGTTCTAATTCAAGTTCGTAGATGTCTGGATCTGTATAGATAGATGGCGTGATACGTCCATTTTGTGCATCGACTAAAGCATCGATTTCGCGCACATCAATTTTTCCACTCATGAAAAGCTCTCCTGTGACCATAAGGCACAAAGTAATAGACTCAACTTTTCAACGATGATGGATTTTAGAGCGATATTCGGGAAATATTTATTTTGTTTTAATTAAGAGATTTTATGGATTATTACGGTAGATTTTTTTTATAGCATTTTTTTTAAATTGCCGAGAACACCATTTATTTCGTGAATGGTAAAATAATCTTCACGCAATAGTTGTTTATAGATTATACTGAACGGACTTCTAAGTAAGACATTTTTTGGATTACTCCACGGGTTGATTATATGGAATTACGACACTTACGCTACTTTATTACTGTCGCTGAAGAACTCAATTTCAGTAAAGCTGCGTTAAAACTTTATACTGCTCAACCTTCTTTAAGCCAACAAATTAAAGATCTTGAAGAAGATGTCGGCGTAAAATTGTTGCACCGGACTAAACGTAAAGTTGAGCTCACAGAAGAAGGTGCCGTATTTCTAGAACAAGCACGTTTGACACTAGCTCAAGCAGACAAGGCCGTGGCGATGGCACGTCAGGTTTCACAAGCCAAGCAACAGATGCTGCGCATTGGTTTTGTCCCTGTCGCAGAGATGAAAATCTTCCCTTATGTACTACCTAATCTACGTGTTCAGAACCCAGAACTCAAAATTGAATTACTCAGTTTAAATAACCGTGATCAGATGAAATTACTGCAAAAAGGTGAACTGGACATCACTTTTACCCGCAATAACTTCCACAGCGACGAAATTGAAAGTCAGTTTGTACTGCGTGAACCGCTGATCTTTATTTTACCCAAAGATCACCCTTTAGCGAAGTACGAGCGCATTCCAGTTAAAGCATTGAATGGGATTGATTTTATCATTCCTGCACGTGAACAATCTGGCACGTTGCATGAAGCCATTTTGGACTTTGCTTCGACCCATGATATTCAATTTAATATCGTGCAAAAAGCCGACAATATCCTGTTTAACATTAACTCCATCGGCATGGGCTTAGGCTGCACGATCCTACCGGGATACATCGCGCCATTGACCATGAACAATACTGTGATTCGTCCTTTAGATGTCGAATTACCGTATCTAGACCTGTACGTAAGTTACCGAAAAACGGCGAGTTCTGTGGCTGTAGATAAATTCCTTGAACTGCTAACCAAAGTTTTTTATCTCGATATCAATCGCGAACAGCGTTAATTTTCGCCAAGTCATAATTTATAGATATAGCACCATTATTTTTGAAATAAATAATGGTGCTTTTTTTATGGCTAAAAAGTCGCTTTTTTAATCGTTTAAATGTTTTAATCGACGCATTTTATCTATCAAGCATATCGATTTGATGGAAAATAACTTATAAATTTTAGTTTAGACATTGATAAAAATTGCTAAAAATAGCCGATTTACAACTTAAGTCTAATAAATAATTCCCCTTCCCCAACCATTTAGATGAGCTTATTTTATGCCTTTTTACTGATTTAGACCCTATACTGCCGCCTCATTAATGAGAATAATACTCATTTAAAATATTTCTGTCAAAAGATTTATATAAAAAAAAGGATGGTAAAACCATCCCTTTTTGCATTAACTCGGCTGCTCGATTAAACACCGCGTGCAGTTAAATAATCTTTAATAACCGTGTTAAATTCTTCAGCTTTTTCAACTTGTGACCAATGACCACATTGGCTAAAGATATGCGCATCAGCATGAGGAACGGTATTCAAAATATCCCACGTACGAGATACAGGAATCACCACGTCTTGTACACCGTGAATCAACAATACTGGCACAGTAATGTCTTTCATTTTTTCAAAATCTAATGGGAATTCGAAACGGTCACGGTCACGTGCGCCAACAACATCCATCAAACGATTTGATGCATAGTCATTTGCAGCAGATGCAAAACGTACTTTTACCAATTCGTCTGTGATCAAGTCTTTGTTTACAACAAACATAGACAAGGTTTTCTTGATGCCTTCTTCGGTTAATACAGGGTTTGCATGTGCTTTAAGTGCTGCAGTTTGTTTAGCACCGCCTGTACCCATAGAAACGATACCCAATACACGTTCTGGATAGTCCAAAGCCATTTGGAATGCTAACCAGCCACCGAGTGAGTTACCCACTAACCAAGTTTTTTCAATACCTAGGGCATCTAACGTACGTACAGCGTGATCAACCCAAGCACGGATACCATAAGCAGTATTCGGTGCAACAACAGTTTGACCATAACCAATCGTATCGATAGCGATACAACGTGCTTGTTCACCAATTTGTGGAAGGTTTAACCACCAGTTTGCAGCAGCAGATACACCTGTACCTGAACCGTGTAAAAATAGAATTGGTGTGCCTTCACCCACTTCGTGGTAATGCGTTAATTCGCCTTCAGCAGTTTCAATCCATTTATCTTCTAAACCAAAGAATGAATCAGTTGTATAGTCAGGAATCTGAACAGTGCTCATACATGCTCCTCGTATTGCGTAGAGCTTATGTTTCAATCCATAACGGATTTAAACACAAGGGGGACTCTTTTGGATTTTGTGGTTTTTACAGTCTCATATTACCTGTTCAGCCACTGCTAACTGATACATATTTACGATCATAAACAACAAATAGACTATAATTTAAGTTATTGTTTTTTAAATATATAACTCAAAAATATATCCATAAAATCTTTGAGGTATTTCTTTTTTAAATAACCCAGCAAATAAAAAGGGAAGCAATGAATCCACTTCCCTCTTTTTTATCCTGAGAAATTAGAACTTATAGGTATAAGTTGTCGCGACACGGTACTCTTGCAAGTCAGATTTGTAATCGAAATCGGCATCGATATACATTGCCTGGAAGCCTAAGCCCTTCAACTTACCTTCAGGCACGGTGTAGTTCACGATTAAGTTAAGCTCATCAGATTTTTGATCTTTAAGACCAGCAATTTCTGCATCTGAACCTGTGAAATACACAGCAGTTGTATTTAAGCCTTTCACACCCATTTCTGAGAAATCATAGCCATAAGTAAAGCCCCATGATTTTTCATTTTTTGCAGTAAATGTTGCTATACCCCAGTTGACTAAGTACGGCTGCGGCACCCATCCACCCAGTGTTGGGAATGCATTATCACCAAACATTTGTTGATAACCCAAACCAAAGGTATGCGAACCGTAATTCACTTTCGCACCAACCGATAACGCTTGGTTATCAATTTCGCCATACAGTTTGTCACCCGAATCCGAGTTATCGAAGTAACGGATATGGCTATCCAGTTTGGCTTTGTCACCTAACTTAGTTTTATAGTTCGCGCCGACATATTGCTGTGTGTAAATGTCTTGAACATCGGCATACCAATAGCTACCACCAATTTCAGGTGTAAATTGATGGTCAATACCCGCAATATACATACCATCAGAAGTTGGCCCAAGATCATAATGACCTATGGTGCCATCTGGTAATCTTTTACCTGGAGAGAACATTGATAAATCACGGAATTGGTTGTCATAACGGTTATTGATCCCGTCAATGTATGCCAAAGTTAACTTAGTATCTTTAATCTCTTTCGATTCTAACCATGCACCGCTATAAGTCGTCATTAACTGACGTGATGGATCGAAAACCAACACTGGAGACACTGGTAATAACTCACCCACTTTCAACTCAGTTTCAGATACTTTGGCTTTAAGGGTCACGCCCACTTTACCAAAGTTATCTTTTGATTCTTTACCATCGTGCGGCAAGATCCAGTCTGGGTTTTTATCACGTGCATTAAGTTTAAATGCATGTTGAACCAAAAGGTCAGCACCCACTTGAATACCTGCACCAATATCTTGATACCCTGACTTGGCATCCAAAGTCACACCCTGTGACCATGAACCCCAGTTACCCGCCGGATTTTCTTTAATTTGACGGTCTAAGTAGAAGTTTTTAAATTTCAATTGTACTTGGCTGTCGTCAACAAAGTCCGCATAAGTTGCAGATGTTCCTAATGTTGCTGTCGCAGCAAGAATTGCTATCCATAAATTTTGACGACGCATGGCTTATTCCCAGTGATCAAATTAAGCTATGACATCATCATGCTCAACAATACCTTGGAAAAAAATCCGACTACAGTATTAAGGTTTATCAGGCTTTTGTACGACTTGAACTTTGGAAGCTATTTCTGCTTATTTTCCTTAGAGATTAAAACAATAACTCTTTTTTATCATTTAGAACAACTGATTAAATTAACCCCATGTTTTATTAACATAAAATTTAAAGTTTTTTATTTTTTGCAATTACATGCGCTGTATTAATTGCTTTTAAGTTTAAACAAAGTTTTTTACTGAGATTTATCCTTATTTGAGTTATAAAATTTAGCTATGACATGATATTTAATTTATATAATCATCAACAACTTAAAGTTAAATTTTACTACTATGGCTGCTCGAAATCAGCCATTGGTTCGCAGAACTTTTCTTATTTCAATCCGCTTTCCATGCCTCAAATCAATCTCAACGTAATCTCAAGCCCATCTCAAACCAAAACAGCTACTTCAGACATAAAAAAAGCGCCCATTTCGGGCGCTTTTTTTTTAAAGCAAATTAAGCATTGGCTTCTTTTGCTTTAGACATGGTCAATGCTAGGTCTTCGATCATATCTTCCTGACCACCAACCGTACCACGACGACCCAATTCCATGAGGATTTCACGAGCAGATACGCCGTATTTCGCTTCAGCACGTTTTGCGAACAATAGGAATGAAGAATACACACCAGCATAACCTAGAGTTGCTGCATCACGGTCAGCACGGATCGGTTGATGCATCATTGGTACAACCAATTCTTCAGCAACGTCCTGAACTTTGAACAAGTCTACGCCAGTGTCCATACCCATACGGTTCGCCACTGCAACAAATAGTTCTAGTGGTGTATTACCTGCGCCTGCACCTAGACCCGCAGATGCCAAGTCGACACGGATCGCACCCGCTTCAACAGCCGCAACAGAGTTTGCCACGCCCATACCTAAGTTATGGTGACCATGGAAACCGAGTTCAATCTCTGAACCCAAGTTTGCACGTAAGATACCTACACGGTCAGTCACATCTTGAGGAAGCATGTAACCTGCAGAGTCTGTTACATAAATACAGTTTGCACCGTAAGACACCATTTTTTGTGCTTCTTCAAGTAATTTTTCAGGTGTTGCCATGTGCGCCATCATCAGGAAGCCCACAGTGTCCATACCCAGTTTACGAGCAGCAGTAATGTGCTGTTCAGAAACGTCTGCTTCAGTAGAGTGAGTCGCTACACGAATAGTTGCTACACCTACATCATGTGCCATTTTCAGGTGATCAACCGTACCGATACCAGGAAGTAAAAGTGCAGATACTTTCGCTTGTTTCAGGTTTGGAATCACCGCTTTCAGGTATTCTTCATCAGTTGCAGCTGCGAAACCGTAGTTCACAGAGTTACCGCCAAGGCCGTCACCGTGTGTTACTTCAATCAGCGGTACACCGGCATCATCCAGAGCAGTTGCAATCGCAACCATTTGCTCAGGTGTAGTTTGATGGCGCATGGGATGCATACCATCACGTAAAGTCATATCATTAATAATAATCTTAGACATGAAGGTGCTCCTTAAGCTTCAACTGCATTTAAAACACGTTCTGCGAACATTTCTGCGGTACGTGCAGCTGCTGCAGTCATAATGTCGAGGTTACCTGCATATTTCGGCAGGAAGTCACCCAGACCTTCAACTTCAAGGAAGATCGATACGCGGTTGCCATCAAATACTGGACCATTCACCAGTTTGTAACCTGGTACGTATTTTTGAACTTCTTTGATCATCGCATGTACAGATTCAGTGATCGCTGCCTGATCTGGCTCACCTTCTACTAGACAGTGAACAGTATCACGCATCATCAGTGGTGGCTCAGCCGGGTTAATGATGATGATCGCTTTACCTTGTTTCGCACCACCGACTTTCTCAATTGCACCAGCAGTAGTACGTGTGAATTCGTCGATGTTTTTACGTGTACCCGGACCCACAGATTTTGTTGAAACTGTTGCAATGATTTCGCCATAGTTCACAGGCTGAACGCGAGAAATCGCTGCAACCATAGGAATCGTTGCCTGACCGCCACAAGTTACCATATTGACGTTTGGCACTTCACCTTGTTCAAGCAATGCTTCAAGGTTGACAGGTGGTACGCAGTAAGGACCAATTGCAGCAGGTGTTAAGTCAATCATTAACACGCCAAGTTCATTTAATTTGCGGCTGTTTTCAGCATGAACATAGGCAGAAGTTGCATCAAATGCGATTTTGATTTCGTCTTCAATTACGTGTGGAAGTAAACCATCTACGCCTTCAGCAGTGGTTTTTAAACCCATTTTAGCAGCGCGAGCCAAACCTTCAGACGTCGGGTCAATACCAACCATCCATACTGGTTCTAAAAATTCGCTGCGTTGAAGTTTGTAAAGCAAGTCAGTACCAATGTTCCCTGGACCGATCAATGCACATTTAATCTTTTTCATGAATGTGTACTCTTAAAAATTCCGTAAAACCCAAGCTTATTTCGCTGCAAATGCTGCAGTCACAGAACCAAAGCCTTCAATTTCAACTTTGAATTCATCACCAGGATTTGCCACAACCATTGGGCCTAAGGCACCGGTCAATACGATGTCACCTGCAAGCAATGGACGACCACGACGAACCATTTCGTCAGCCAACCACACTGCTGCATTTAATGGGTTAGAAAGACACGCTTTACCCACACCTTGTGAAACCACTTCTTCACCACGAGTCATGACCATTTTGCAATTTACAAGGTCAAGATCTGCAAGTTTTACAGGCTTAGAACCCAGTACAAAACCTGCTGAAGATGCGTTATCTGCCACAGTATCAATCAACGAGATTTTCCAGTTTTCAATACGGCTATCGACCACTTCAATTGCAGGCAGTGCATATTCTGTTGCACTAATAATGTCTGCATAGGTGTGTTTTTCTTTGGTCAAATCTTGGTTAATCACCAAAGCAATTTCTGCTTCAACTTTTGGCTGAATCAATAAACCAGCAGGGATTTCTTCACCATCGCCATACGCCATGTCAGCAAACAACATACCGAAGTCAGGTTGATCAACGCCTAACTGCGCTTGTACAACTTTTGAAGTTAAGCCAATTTTACGACCTACAAGGCGACGACCTTCTGCCACCGCACGTTTGGTATTCACTTCTTGAACGGCATAAGCAATATCTACATCAGCACTTTCACCACCAAGTTGTGGACGGATCGGTGCAATCGCAGCCTGATTTACTTCCGCATCGCGTAATGCTTGCGCAACTGATTCAACAACAGCAGAATTCGACATCAATGTTTCCTTAAACTGCAAAAATTGGATGCACAACGTGTTTCATCCCGATCACCATCAAAATCAAAGTGATGAAAGTCATGTCAGGATTCGCCTAAAGCATTTCACTTGACATACTACACGTTATGTTTAGATGCATTTAGCATCGAGATTTTAGAAAGTGAATACCAATACTTATTTTATTTATGACTATAGCTATTAGCTATAAATTAATCATTATTTATTATTAATATTCAAAAACTTAAGTCAAAATAATTAAATAAAATTCACTATTTTTTTCGTCCTTAAATCTGAATCTCGACCAAAAAACTTGGCTTATACGACTAAAAGATAAGATTGAAAGATTATTTTAGCGTCAGCCTAATACCCGAATAACAATGTTCAATTATGATAAATTAAGTACGCCACTTTCTTCAAATAAAAATAATTCAATAAATAACAACAAGATAAATCATAAAATTCAAACAAAACCCTATCCTGGCTTGTGCTAAAAAAGCAAATAGTCGCGCCAAACTACACAGATAAATCAGCTTGAGGACCGCTTGTTATTGTTAAAAAATCTAGTGTTATCAGTTTTTTAAAATAATTCAGTTCAATACTTCTCAAAAGAGATGAATGATGTATTACCCCCTATGATTGGCAATAAAAAAGGTGAAAACCAGTTTCACCCTTTTTACTCGTTTGTATCTAAAACTATACAGCTAGACGTAATTTCACGTGTTCTAGTAGAAATTCAGTCAAATCACCTACGCTATGTGCAATACGTAAGGGTTGAAAACACTGGAGTGTTTCTACAGTATGCACTCCATAGCTCACGCCTACACGTGGCATCTGAATATTGAGGGCCATTTCTAAATCATACGACGTATCACCAACCATAATGGCTTGATCGGCACGTAGTCCTGTTTCCGCCAAAATTTCTGCCAACATCAACGGATCTGGCTTAGATTTGGTTTCACTGGCTGCACGTGTCGCACAAAATAGCTCATGACTTTGCGTTTGAGCCAAGACACGGTCTAGACCTTTACGACTTTTTCCTGTTGCAACAGCCAATTGTAGACCGGCATCGCGTAATTCCTGCAACATATCCGCGACACCATCAAACCACATATCCCCTTTGGAATGGGCCACATAGTGATCGGCATAACTTTGCAAAATGTCGCTGTGCAATTCAGGAACCGTCGGAAATAACCGCTGTGCGACTTCCGGCAGACCTAAACCAATAATACTTTTCGCATCAGCATCGGTCAGCGGCTGTGAATATTGATCTGCTGCAAATTTTAAACTCGCTACAATTTGACCCACAGAATCAAATAAAGTGCCATCCCAATCGAAAATGACTAGTTTTACAGCTGAGTTCATACGTTTTCCTAGATTTGATTCAGTGTTTGGTAATTCAGATTCTGGAGTGCATCAATTTATTTACCTCACCCCGGCCCTCTCCTTAAAGGAGAGGGAGAAAGAAAACTTACGAAGCAGTCCTGCTCAGGGAGAGAAGTCTCGTATTTAAAACTTACTCGTCATCTTCTGAAGACTTCACCACTTTGTCGGCTTTTTGCGCGCGTAGCTGCGCCACAAGGCTTTGCATATCTTCTGGCAATGGCGCTTCAATGGTTTGGTAACCCGGAATTTCTAAACGCATAGCATGCAGACATAAACGACGTGGCTTTGGACCACGGTATTCAGTTTCATGACCGTATTTTTCATCGCCCACCAATGGATGACCAATACTTAAACCATGTACACGGATCTGATGGGTACGGCCCGAAAGTGGAGACGCATACACCAAGGTGGCATGCATAAAACGTTCTTTCACGTTCCACAGCGTCTTCGACTCTTTACCTTCTTTAGGTGATACACGAACACGACGCTCGCCATTTGCCAGTTCGTAACGATGCAAAGGCTGATCAATGAGCTGCTTATCCAAACTCACCACGCCTTTCACCACAGCAGCATAAGTTTTTTGGATTTTGTGCTCACGTAACATGTCTTGCAGGCTTTTTAACACACTACGTTTTTTCGAAATCATCACCAAACCAGAAGTGTCGCGGTCAATTCGGTGAATCAGCTCAAGGTATTTCTTCCCTGTAGCGGCACGTAAGCCTTCGATCAAGCCATACGCCACACCACTACCGCCGTGAACAGCAATACCAGAAGGTTTGTTTACCACCATTAAGCCTTCATCTTCGTACACCACACGGCTCAGTAAACTTTGTGCCACTTTGTCCGATACGGGAACCGCAGACTCATCTTTTTGCTCATAACGAATTGGAGCAACTCGAACTTGGTCACCAATATTGAGTTTGGTTTCCGCTTTGACGCGTTTTTTATTGACGCGAACTTGGCTTTCACGAATCAGACGATAAATGCGACTTTTAGGCACACCTTTCAGACGACTAAACAGGAAATTATCAATACGTTGACCCGCCTGATGCTCGTCCACTTCAAACCAGGTGACGCTTTGCCATTCTTGCGTAGAATTCATACAGTTACTGTGACCTAAAAAAATACTAAAATTGATTAAAAATTGATCATTTAAGCTATACTTTTCGCAAGAAACATAAGCTTAGCCCATAGGCAGATGATGCAAGGTTTGATATAGTCAGCGCACGGAAACCACCGTAACTGAGTAAAAGTTGATTCATTTCAGTATTTACTGTCATTGAACTTTCAAGCAATTACTCATTTAGCTCGGAAAGGTCCCAAAAGAATTATGCCGACGCCGAAGGCTTATTATATCGGCAAAACTGCAAACTGTTGCGTTTAATTGTGCCGTAGGTACATAAAACAGTTTGCCCCAAAAAAATATGTGCCAACCAAGGTTGGTTTTTAAACGTAAACTGATACACATCAGACCAGTCGCTCCCTGGAAATCGTGTTCAGGCCACAACGTTTGATGCATTGGATCTGCACAGTTTGTAAAGGTACGATGATAATTCCGTATCAAGACGCTCTATCAGATATGAATGGATGCTCTTCGAGCAATGTGACAGTGAAAGTTACTCACATCCAATGCACCGTTTGTCCGCCAGTGAAACGCGTTCAGGTGACTTTAATCGTTTAAAAGATTGAAGCCGTATTGCCATCATCAATACGTGAATCAAAAACCGTTGCCCACCCAAAGAAGGTCGGTACACATGCACAGATGATGTTTTTCGATCTGTGCAACTTGATCCATGCTATCTGATGCTCGCTACGAGTCAGGCGATGTTCTTCTGTGTATCACTATTAGGTGTTACACCCATGAAACGTATGTTGATTAATGCAACACATGCCGAAGAAATTCGCGTTGCACTTGTCACTGGTCAGCGTCTTTACGATTTTGACTTAGAGAATCGTACCCGTGAACAAAAAAAATCGAATATCTATAAAGGTCATGTGACCCGCGTAGAACCTTCATTAGAAGCTGTATTTGTTGAATACGGTGCAGGTCGTCAAGGCTTCTTGTCGATGCGCGAAATTGCCAATTCTTATTACAAAGCAGATCCTCGCCAAACTTCAAACATCCGCGAATTGATCACTGAAGGCACTGAACTTTTGGTTCAAGTGGAAAAAGAAGAACGTGGTAATAAAGGTGCTGCCCTTTCTACATTTATCTCACTTGCTGGTCGTTATTTGGTATTGATGCCAAACAACCCGAAAGGTGGCGGTATTAGCCGTCAAATTTCAGGTTCAGTTCGTGAAGAATTGAAAGAAATGTTGGCGTCTTTAAATGTCCCTCGTGGCATGAGCGTAATTGTACGTACTGCAGGTATTGGTCGTTCTCAAGAAGAACTGCAACTTGACCTGCAACACTTGCTTGACCTTTGGGCACAAATCCAAAGCACATCAAGTTCAGGTCCATCACCAATGTTGGTTCACCAAGAAGCCGGTGTGGTTACACGTGCGATTCGTGACTATTTACGTGATGATGTTGCTGAAATTCTGATTGACTCTGAGCAAGCGTATAACGAAGCATATAACTTTGTTAAAGCTGTGATGCCACGTCAAATCGACAAATTAAAAACTTATACTTTAAATGAACCGTTATTTGCTCATTTTGGTATCGAAAGTCAAATCCAAACGGCCTATGAGCGTGAAGTAAAACTTCCTTCTGGTGGTTCAATTGTGATTGACCAAACTGAAGCATTGGTTTCAATTGATATTAACTCTGCAAAATCAACACGTGGTAGCGACGTAGAAGATACAGCGCTAAATACCAATCTTGAAGCAGCAGAAGAAATTGCTCGCCAATTACGTTTACGTGATATCGGTGGTTTGGTTGTGATCGACTTCATCGACATGACCAAAGACCGTAACCAACGTATGGTTGAAGCTAAACTTCGTGAAGCAACACAAAGTGACCGTGCGCGTATCCAATTCGGTCAATTGTCACGCTTTGGTTTGATGGAAATGAGCCGTCAACGCTTACGTCCATCGCTTGAAGAAGCCACTGGTTATGTATGCCCACGCTGTCATGGTACAGGTATGGTACGTGACCTACGCTCTTTATCACTTTCGATTATGCGTAAAGTGGAAGAGATTGCGCTACGCGAACGTCATGGTGAAGTTCAAGTTGAAGTGCCTGTTGAAATTGCTGCATTCTTATTGAATGAAAAGCGTCACAGCCTTGTATATCTTGAGCAAACTTCAAATGTTCGTGTGACTGTACTTCCACACCCTCACCTAGAAACACCACATTACGAAATTTCGTATAACCCTGAAGGTTTTGCACCGACAAGTTATGAACGCACTGAAGCAACACGTTCTAGCGAAAAAGAATTGGGTTACGAAGCATCTGAGTGGCACTTAGGTGAAGAACAGGCCGCTGCTGCTCAGCAACAAGCACCTGTACAACAACAAGAAAAAGGCCACAAAAAGAATAAGCAACAACCCGTTGCTGCTCAACAAGCACCAGCACAAGTTGCCGCTCCTGCAGCATCATCTAGTCCATGTGCATGGTTAGAAAACTTATTTGTTCAAAAACAAGCTGCAACCGTTGACCAGTCGCGTACTGCAAACAATGCCGCTGCTGCAATTGAACAAATGGTAAATAGCGGTGCTGCAAGCCGTGGCCAGTTTGGTCAAATTACCCCTGCATCGGCAGCGCCTGTTATTGTCGTAGACAATAATGCTTACCTTGCGCCTTCTTCTGTTGTGCACAAACAAGAACGTGACAGCCATTCAGAAAAAGCTGAACGTGAAGAAAAACGTCACAATAAAAAGCGTACTAAGCATAAAGAACCACGTGAACAAGAAGCTCAACCGCATCAAGTTCATGAAGAAGTGTTACAACCTTCACGTCAAGACCGTCAAGAACAGCGTAATAACGAAGCACGTCAAAACGAACGCCAAGAGCAACGTTCTGAACGTCAAGAACCGCGCCAAGACAACCGTCAAGACCAACGTGAAAACCGTCGTAACTCACGCCGTCAACACAACAACGAACAAGTGCAGCAAGATGTTCAAAACAATGAACAACCGCAGTCTGTTCCGCGTCGCGACCGCAACAACCAACAACGTCCAAATCGCCCAAATCGCCACCGCGATCAAAGCGTATTGAACGAGCAAGCGATTGCTCAGGAAGTTGCAGCTGAGCAACAACCTGAAAACCGCAATCAACGTCAACCTAAAGTTGAAGTTGTTGATGCACCACGTCAAGACGTGATGCCAACAGCACTTGTGGTGAATGTTGATCAAGCTCAAAGCGAAATCGTAGCACTAAATACTGCCCCAGCAGTTGAAAAACCTGTAGAAACCCCAGTAGTCCAAAAAGCCGCTGTCGTTGAAGCAGAAAAAGTGGAAAAACTTGCGACTGAAACAAAAGAAGTAGGATATAAACCACAGCATGCGCAGCAAAAACCGTCTCGTGCAAGCAATGACCCACGTCAACGCCGCCGCGAACAACGTGCAGCTCGCGCTCAACAAGCACAGGCTCCGAAAATTTCGCCATCTCAAGTGCCGACACTGGGTCAATACACTGTAAGCAGCTTGATTAAGCATGTATACGGTGAAGACTGCTCAGTACTGATTGAGCAATTTGGCTTAATTCCAACATTCAACCGTGCATTGCAAAAATTCACGGAAGAATATGCCGCGACTTTGTCTGCACCTGCAGCTGAAGCAGCTGTAGAGAAAAAGCCTGTCACTCGTGATGTTCAAGTTACAAAAGCTGCACCTGAAGCTGAACCAGCGCCAATGTTGGATTTAACACCACCAAAGCCTGTGTCAGATAAGCGTGTTGCTAATGACCCACGTGAGCGTCGTCGCCTTGCTAAACTTGCCGCTGAACAAGCGAAACAAGACCAAGCAAAAGCACATGCTGAGATGGAAGCTACGCCTGTCGCAGACACTGCTATTGAGGCGCCTGTAGTTGCAGAAGCTAAAGCTGCTACAGTTGAAGCCAATGTATCCGACGTTGCAGTTCAAACTGAAGCACCTGTGCCCGCTCAAGCTGAAGTACCGACACCCGTTCAAGCTGAACTGGATGTGAGTGCGCAGCCTGAAAAGACGGAAGAAGTGTCTGAAGCTCCTACTCAACCAGTAGAAGAAAAAGCTCAAGCCGTTGAAGCGGAAAAGAAAGTTGAGGTTCCTGTAGACGAAAACTCGGCCGCTGAAGGTGAAAAACCTGCACGCCCTCGTCGTCCTCGCGGTCGTCCACCGAAAAAAGCAAACACCGCAACTGAGCAGTAATTTGCTATTTTGCAGGTGAATAAAAAAATCCAGTCATTTCGGTGACTGGTTTTTTTTTGATACTTTTGTCAAATTAGGTTGATTGCACTAGATCGAAACGATTAAAAGACAATTGTAGAATTTGCTGCAAATTTCATTGCAAAGAAATAGACCGTATCGGATTACGAAAAATAAATAGGATTCACATGAGCCAAACTACACAACACGACCTTATTGGGATTGCTGATGTTGCAGCAAAAATTCCCGCGTTCATTAGCAAAGTACCCAACCTGTTGAGTGGTCTAAAGCAAGCCTATTTACGTACCCCAAATACTTCCGCAGGCTTAGGGATTGCATTTGAAAAAGCCGTAAAGCGTAATCCCAAAGGCTATGCGCTATATTTTGAAGAGCAAAAATACACCTATAACGAACTCAATGAATGGGCCAATCAAATTGGTCACTATTACCTAGCACTCGGCGCAAAAAAAGGTGATGTGATTGCGGTGATGATCGAAAACCGATCTGAACTCGTGGCAACTATCGTGGCTTTAGCCAAAATTGGCGTCACCAGTGCCTTGGTCAACACCTCACAAGTCGGCAAAGTCCTGACACACAGTATCAACTTAGTAAACCCAATTGCGGTAATTGTGGGCGAAGAATGCCGTCAAGCCGTAGAAGAGATTCGTAATGATCTCAGTGTGGCTGCAGATCGTTTACATTGGTTCGCAGATCAGGCCACCCGTGTAGATGCCGGTAAAGCACCTAAAGGCTTTTTAAACCTTGCAGTAGCGATTGATGAATTTCCAAAATTCAACACGCCAACCACTGCAAGCGTAAAAGGCAAAGACGGCCTATTTTATATCTACACCTCTGGGACAACAGGCTTACCTAAAGCGGTGATTTTCACCAACAGCCGTTGGACTTTGGCTTATGGAACATATGGTCACGTCCTTAATCTGAATAAAGATGATGTGATGTACGTAACTTTACCGCTCTATCACGCTACAGGCACTGTAGTTTGTTGGTGTGGGGTGATTGCAGGTAGCGCCACCCTTGCCCTGCGTCGCAAGTTTTCAACCTCATCGTTTTGGAAAGATGTACAAAAATTTGATGCATCAGCCATTGGCTATGTGGGCGAGCTTTGCCGCTATTTGATGGATGCTCCACATTCAGACCTTGAAAAAGGCCATCGTGTGAAAAAAATGATTGGTAACGGCATGCGACCAAACATTTGGGATAAGTTTAAAGAACGCTTTGAGGTCGAAGAAGTCCTTGAACTCTATGCTTCAAGTGAAGGCAACGTTGGCTTTAGTAATGTGTTTAACTTCGACAATACCGTTGGTTTTTCACCAACGCCTTATGCGATTATTCAGTTTGATAAAGAAAAAAATGAAGCTGTACATGATGCTAAAGGTCGCTGCATTAAAGTGAAAAAAGGCGAAGTCGGCTTACTCATCGGTAAAATTACCCGTCGCTCACCTTTCGATGGCTATACCGACACGGAAAAAAACAAATCCGTCATTATGAAAGATGTATTCAAGCATGGTGATTCATACTTCAACACTGGTGACTTGGTTCGAGACATTGGCTTCCGACATGCACAATTTGTCGACCGTCTAGGCGATACTTTCCGCTGGAAAGGTGAAAACGTCTCAACCACTGAAGTTGAAAACATGGTGAGTGAGTACGATAAAATTGCTGAAGCTGTGGTTTATGGCGTAGAAATTCCAGATACAAATGGCCGTGCAGGTATGGCTGCCATCACGCTCACCGACGGTGCCGAACTCAACGAACAAGATTGTCGTGAAATGGTTCTACAATTTAAAAAATGCTTACCCGCTTATGCTGTACCGGTATTTTTACGTGTACAGAAAAAAGTCGAAACCACAGGTACGTTTAAATACCAAAAAAATAAGCTGAAAGAACAAGCTTTTGATCCTAAGCAAACTGATGAACGTTTATTGGTATTGCTGCCAAATGCAACTGCTTACTGTGATTTAACTCCTGAAATTTATGCCAATATTCAGGCATATAAATACCGTTTTTAAGCAAATAGCGCTCATTTTAGCGACAGATATCCGCTAAAATGAGCTACTTTGTTGTATTTATAATCAAACAAAAGCAAGTTTATGAATTTTTACTTGCGCTTGAAGCAGATCTTGCTACAATACGCACCATCAAGCGAAATGGGTCGTTAGCTCAGTTGGTAGAGCAGTAGACTTTTAATCTATTGGTCCCGCGTTCGAGTCGCGGACGACCCACCATTTCCTTCGATACCACAAGATGGGTCGTTAGCTCAGTTGGTAGAGCAGTAGACTTTTAATCTATTGGTCCCGCGTTCGAGTCGCGGACGACCCACCATCTTTCTAAAATTCCAGTTTTAGATTACAATCTTGTGCATACCCCCTAAGGGTCGTTAGCTCAGTTGGTAGAGCAGTAGACTTTTAATCTATTGGTCCCGCGTTCGAGTCGCGGACGACCCACCATTCTTTCTTAGGGCTTCATTCTTCCGGCAGTTGAAGAAAAAGAAACCTGCAGGTTCCGACCAAGACAAACCATCACCATTATTGGTTTTGATTCGCCATTCTCGAAATTTTGCTATAGCGATGTTGCGAAGTATCATTCTTGTCTTGCTAGATGAAGTATTTGACCTGAAAAATTTTAGATAACAAATATTCCCTAGTACTCAAAACTACGCGCTTCGTTTATCTTGCTAAAATTTTAAAATGTTATTTTAAAATTTTCTCAGGGTTGTTAGCTCAGTTGGTAGAGCAGTAGACTCTTAATCTATTGGTCGTGGGTTCGAACCCCACACAACCCACCAATTCTATGTCGTATTAATAATTCAATTTTTTATAAGCTAGTTGCATTCGATTAGCCAATGTCTGCGAATTTCACGCCAACGCTCAAACGCAATTTATAATTTTATTTACTTCATTCGCAGCATTTAATTCGGGTCTTTCACCAAGGTATAGGCATGTTGCGGCTGAGGATAACCCTTGGAAAATAATTCCTGATTTCGATCAACTTCACCTTGACGAATTTTGTCTAAATCCATGGTGATTTTATTTTCATTAATCACGTGATAATAAAAATTCACGCCTTCTTTTCGATGAACCACCAGCTCGGTATGTGCTTCATTGACACTCCACGTATCCTTTCGGTATTTCACATTAATGCCTGGCGTATTGGTTTTTTCAGCAAATACTTTTCCAATTTGAATAATACTGCGGTGTACCGTGCCATCTGGTAATAAGTTGAGGATGAACTCCGCATCGCCTTCTGGGCATGGAATAAAACTGTCATCGCATTTTACTTTGGCATGAAAACGTCCAATAAAAATTTTGGCATGTTCAGGAACAGGAGCTGACTTTAATTCATCATCATTCGGCAATGTCGCCTGCCCTGCTACTTGGGTTAATTTTTTTCCATGATCTTGCTTCGCTTGAACTTCCGATGCGACAGTTGATGCTGAACTTTCACCCTTATCCGCTGCGGGTTGATGCGTTGGACTACAGCCAATAAAAGAGAGGCTGAACACTCCTGCAAACACTGAAAGATATGCAAATTTCATCAAAAAAGGTGAAGCCGATGTTTTCATATAATGTGCCAAGACCAATCATTCATTGGTTTTTTCAGTTCTTGCTGACTTAATATTGTAATCAAAAAATCAACGCTGTATACATATATTTGCAATATATGTTAATCATATCTCATTGTTATCGTTGATATTTAATTAGTACTCAAGCTATTTTAAAGGCAAACTAATCAAACCAATTCTTCAAATTACATAACTTTACTTAATTTTTTTTCTGCACCCTTTAAATCGTAAAGCTTGTCACCATTTCTATAATATGAATTTGGAAATATTCAAATTTATTCTATTTTTTTAAGGAGACCTGAATGGCCAATGTTGGTTTATATCGCTCAAACCGCTCTAACATGATTGCTGGTGTGATGGGGGGTATTGCTGAACGTTTTGGTTGGAACGCAAATTTACTGCGTATTATTTTTATCTTTGTATCATGCTTAAGCGCAGCCTTTCCCGGTATTTTGGTGTACTTGGTTTTATGGTTAGTCATGCCTAAAGCACAAGATAACTTTTTCCGTACCAATGGCTATTCAGACCCGATTCGTACTGTGAATGATGACAGACGTTAAAATCCCTTGACCCAGTTTGGTCGCTACGGTTTCTCCCCCAAGATTCCGTAGCTTTTTTTTGTCTACATATTGGCAAAGCCATATTTAAGTCTGATGAATTTAACTAAAGTTTAAGGCTTAAGATTTTGTTTGCTGATTTAACTGTTGATATAACGCTGCGATCATATCAGCACGGCTAATCATTCCCACCAACCGTTTTTGCTCAACGACTGGAATATAATTAAAAGATCTTTCCACAAAATATGGCACCAAGTCTTCAATCGGCTGATCCGGCTGCACGGTCACCACTTTGGGATTCATAATTTGATAAACGTGATTTTCCCAACTGGCTTTGGGGTCTGCGGCACGCTTAAACCATTCCACTACATCATATAAAGCCAAATTTCCCACCAAGCGATCCAGATCACTCACCACTGGCAAACTCATCAAATTGACTTGTTTAAACTTTTCCAACGCTGACTGAATATCATCTTCTGCACGCAAGCTAATCACTTGCTGGCTCATGAGATCACGACAATGAAACTGGCTTAGACCACGACGACTAGCTAACTGCTGTGCTTCTAAAATGATTTTTTGTAGGTCGTATTCACTGATATCGAGTAACTGACTTTGCTGTTCTAAGACTTGCTGAATATCCGCAGGTTGAATCGACACTTTTTGTGTCGGTGTTGGATCTGTCGTCCGTGTATTAACTTGTGATTTTTGTGGATACTGCTTACCTAGTAATCGGTTATAAATAATAGCAACCACCATCAAGAGGACCGAATTTAAAAGGACTGGATAAAAAAGAAAGGCGTAGCCTAAATCATGGACAGCCTCGCCGCCCAATACCGCGGTAATCGCTACTGCCCCACTCGGTGGATGCAATGAGTCCGTGGTCATCATTAAGATAATCGCTAATGCAACTGCGATACTAAAAGCTTCGGTTAAATTAGGAATATACATCGCACAAGTCACGCCAATCAAAGCCGCAAGACTATTACCGACCACCATATTCCACGGCTGTGCCAAAGGACTAGCAGGTACAGCAAAGAGCAGCACAGACGATGCGCCCATCGGGGCGATATACCATGCATTTAAGTCACCTAGCGCTAACCAACTAATCAGCGAAGATATACTCAAGCCAAGCAAAGCACCTACCCCACATAGGATGCGATCTTTTAATGGTAAAACTTTAAAGTTGGGTTTAAGTGTATTAAGCCAAGCTGATTTTGCGTGAAACACGATATGCCTGATTGATTATTCGAACAGATGGGCGATTATAAAACGAAGTCTCTTATAAGATGTATTTATTTTATACCTTTATCTTATAAAATTTTCTACTGAACAATATCTAATCCAAATTAAAGCCGAAAGAACTGAATAATGCTCACGAGTCAATCACCTGCTCATCTCTCTTATTTCATTAACGTTTTACAACAAAACCTAGACAGGCTAGCTGTTTAAAATTCCCTATAGTCAAAAGACCTATAAAAATATTTGAAAAAAGGATGTTCTGAATGAATAAAAATATCTTCGCAATGTGTGCCCTCTGTATGCTTGGCTTGGGTTTATCGGCCTGCTCCAAAGAACCTCAACAAGCCAATCCGCCAGCCAATGATAATACACCTCAAGAAATGGCCCCAGCTGAAACTGCAAAAAATGGGGATGATCTTATTCGAGAACCAGCACCACAAGTTGAAGCACCAGCGCCTCAACCCACTTTAGCTGAAATCCCCATGAGTAAAGGCACTTTAGGTTTACAAAGCGTCAAGGTGATTGGAAGAATTTTAACCGTAAAAGTGATAGCTCAACCTAACCCTGCCCCAAATGGAAACACTGAATTTATGAGCACATCCATCAATTTGGAACAAACCAATTATATTGATGATGACACAGCCAAAAAAGTAGGACTGCTGCAAGATGATGCTGGCATTTGGATGGCAGCACCTTTAAATGCAACAAATAAAGCTATCCAAAAAGCCAGTTATGAACCTATTTTACTCACCTTTAAATTCCCTGCGCCGCCTGAAAGCACCAAGACCATTAGCATCAATTTAGGTAATGCAGGTTCTTTTGACGGCATACCGGTTGAACGCTAATGAGAACATTACTGTATAGCGCAAGTTTGAGCTTATTGATTGCAGGATGTGTAGATTCCAAAACTGATCCACCGCCTACTCAGACTGAACAGAACGTCACGGAAATAGACAACTCTCAGACTGTGCCAGAACAGCAGCCGAAGTCATCTGAACCAAGTCAACCTCAGGCAGAAGCCAGTAATTTATCGGCTGTCGGTTCAGATTTAAGTGCCAATCATAATGAATTTAATATTCAGGTGAATTTAAGTTCGGATGTGCTGTTTGATTTTGGCAAAGCCAATTTAAAACCCGAAGCTGAACCTGAGTTGCAGCAAGCAGCCCAGACCTTAAAAAGCAAAGGTAAAGGCATTATTGCCATTGTCGGCCATACCGATAATATTGGTTCAGATGCCGCCAACCAAAAACTGTCGTTACAACGGGCTGAAGCGGTGCGTGATTATTTTAAAGCCCAAGGTATTGATTTAAATTATCAAATCAGCGGGATGGGAGAAAGTCAGCCGCTTAAACCGAATACCCTATCTAATGGTGAGGACAATCCTGAAGGTCGTCAGAAAAATCGACGGGTTGAAATTGTAATTAATAAAACCAAAAGCTTATCTGAGTCATAAAGCCTTGATAAAAATGAGTCTAAACGACTCATTTTTTATTTTACGACTAAATTTTTAGTGGTGAATTTTGATTCTTTTTTTGAGAATATCTCTAAACGATAGACGCGCCAAAGTCATATAGCAAACGTTCATTGAGCGGCGATATTTTTTATTCGATTTTCGTATGCTGTACCAAGCCACCTAAGTTGCAAAAGACGTTATAAAAGACCGATTACCCTGTTGGTTATTTGGGATTTTTTTGAAAATTACAGGCTGAATTTTCTTAAAAGATATTGATTTTATCTATCAAATTTAATCGATTACGCATCCGATACTTAATACATAGCATGAGCTGCCTTGCACCTCAGTCACTTCATGCCGATACAAATCTGGTCTAAATAATTTAACTCTTGGTAAATCAATGATGCTTCGCTCACATATAAATTCACCACCTGCTTTCGATTTTTTAATCACGATATTCAACCTAAAATGCTGCCCATATTGTACAGAGTCTTGACGTGGTGGAATCATTGAACCCACAGGAAAACGAAGAAAATAGGCATCACATTTAAGTCCTAAATGGTTTTGTAATAACAACATTTTGTCACAACCCGAATGCTGTCTTCCTTTTTACCAACGCAACCACTTCGAACCCATAAGTCTTTGAATAATTTTATTATTCCTAAATTTCATTGTATTTTTATAGCATGATCATCGTTAACAACAGTATCACTGATGAAGTTGTCTTATTGCCACCATATTTCACCAATAAAGACTCAGCTTCATTTAAAACCCGCAGTGCCTTTATTCTATCTGGCATTAAAAGCCCACTTGTTCACGCGAAACCTTTGCCACACACCCCCAAAATCCTTATAATTGAGCACAATTTTTATCTAATTTTAAGTGGATGACCATGAGTCGCGCCATATCGCATATTGATACCTTCCAAGGCTTAATTCTTGCCTTACAAAACTACTGGGCTGAACAAGGCTGTGTAATTCTTCAACCTTACGATATGGAAATGGGTGCGGGTACATTCCACACTGCAACTTTCCTACGTGCCTTAGGCCCTGAAACTTGGAACGCTGCTTATGTTCAGCCATCTCGCCGTCCGAAAGATGGCCGTTATGGTGAGAACCCAAACCGCCTACAACACTACTACCAGTTCCAAGTCGTGTTGAAACCAAACCCAGACAACATCCAACAGTTGTACTTAGATTCATTAAAAGCCATTGGTATTGATACCCTTGTTCACGACATTCGTTTCGTGGAAGATAACTGGGAATCTCCAACACTTGGCGCATGGGGCTTAGGTTGGGAAGTTTGGTTAAACGGTATGGAAGTAACTCAGTTCACTTACTTCCAACAAGTTGGTGGTGTTGAGTGCTACCCTGTGACAGGTGAAATCACTTACGGTCTAGAACGTCTAGCGATGTACCTCCAAGGTGTAGACTCTGTTTACGATTTGGTTTGGACTAAAGGTCAGTTTGGTACAGTGACCTATGGCGACGTGTTCCACCAAAACGAAGTTGAACAATCAACCTATAACTTCGAATATGCCAACGTTGAAAAAATGTTTGAACTCTTCGACTTCTATGAAGCGGAAGCGACTCGTTTAATGGAAGCGGAACTTCCACTTCCTGCTTACGAGCAAGTGATTAAAGCATCGCATAGCTTTAACTTGCTTGATGCACGTGGCGCAATTTCAGTAACTGAACGTCAACGTTATATTTTACGTGTCCGTACATTGGCGCGTGCTATTGCACAAAGCTATGTCGCTGCGCGTGCGAAGCTTGGCTTCCCGATGGCAGAACCTGCTTTACGTGACGAAGTCCTTGCTCAACTCAAAGCTCAAGTTGAAGCGGAAGCAAAAGTAGAATCTAAGGAGAGCAAATAATGTCTAAACATACAGTATTGTTCGAATTAGGCTGCGAAGAACTTCCACCAAAAAGCTTAAAAAAATTACGTGATGCGCTTCATGCAGAAACGGTAAAAGGCTTAAAAGACGCAGGTCTAGCATTCGATTCAATCGAAGCTTATGCGGCACCACGTCGCCTTGCGCTTAAAATTGTGAATGTCGATGCTGCGCAAGCTGACACTCAAAAACGTTTTGATGGCCCTGCGAAGCAAGCAGCGTTTGATGCCGAAGGCAAACCGACTAAAGCACTTGAAGGCTTTATGCGCGGTCAAGGCATTACAGTTGATCAAGTATCAACTTTCCAAGCAGGTAAAGTTGAAAAAGTGTGCTACTTAAAAGATGTAAAAGGTCAAAGCCTTGATGTTTTACTTCCACAAATTTTACAAGCCGCTTTAGATAACCTACCTATTGCAAAGCGCATGCGTTCTGCTGCAAGCCGTACTGAATTTGTACGTCCTGTTAAATGGGTTGTGTTGTTGAAAGACAGTGATGTGATTGAAGCAACGATTCAGGATCACCAAGCAGGTAACGTGACTTATGGTCACCGTTTCCATGCTCCTGAAGCAATTACACTTGCAAATGCCGATGCTTATCTTGATGCCCTTCGTACTGCAAAAGTGATTGCAAACTTTGAAGAGCGCCAAGCGATCATCGACCAACAAGTGAAAGCTTTGGCGGATGAAGTGAATGCCATTGCGATTGTCCCTAGCGACCTTCGTGACGAAGTAACTGCTTTGGTTGAATGGCCTGTTGCTCTTCGTGCAAGCTTCGAAGAACGTTTCCTTGCTGTTCCTCAAGAAGCACTCATCACGACGATGCAGGACAACCAAAAGTACTTCTGCTTAGTGAATAGCGACAATAAACTTCAACCTTACTTCATTACCGTGTCAAACATTGAGTCGAAAGATCCGTCTCAAATTATTGAAGGTAATGAAAAAGTTGTACGTCCGCGTTTGTCAGATGCTGAATTCTTCTTCTTACAAGACCAAAAGCAACCACTTGCATCTCGTAAAGAGAAACTTGCAAATATGGTATTCCAAGCTGAGCTTGGTACACTATGGAACAAGTCTGAACGTATAGCGACTTTGGCTGTTGCACTTTCTGCAATCACTGGGGCAAACCCAGCAGATGCTGAAAAAGCTGCGCTTCTTGCTAAATGTGACTTAACCTCTGAGTTAGTGGGTGAGTTCCCAGAGCTTCAAGGTATTGCGGGTACTTACTACGCACGTATTGAAGGCGAAAATGATGAAGTTGCTGAATCTTTAGGTGAACAATACTTACCTAAATTTGCTGGTGACGTTTTACCAAAAACCAAGACCGGTACAACGCTCGCGCTTGCAGACCGTTTAGATACGCTCACAGGTATTTTTGGTATTGGTCAAGCGCCGACAGGTTCGAAGGATCCGTTTGCACTGCGCCGTTCTGCAATTGGTATCTTGCGTCTTGTGACTGAAAATGATTTAGATGTTTCGATTGAAGATCTAATCAAACTTGCACTTGCTGCTTATGGCGATGTATTGAAAGATCACGATAAGACTTTAGCGGATGCTGTTGCATTCCTTGAAGGTCGTTACCGTGCTAAATACGAAGACCAAGGCGTGGCTGTAGATGTGATTCAAGCGGTTCAAGCACTTTCTCCAAAATCGCCACTTGATTTTGATAAACGTGTAAATGCGGTAAATCATTTCCGTGACCTCCCTGAAGCTGCTGCACTTGCCGCTGCCAACAAGCGTGTTGCAAACATTCTTGCGAAAGAAGCTGCACCTGAAGGAAATGTCGTTGAAGCAAATCTAGTTGAAGATGCTGAAAAAGCATTGTTCGCTGAACTTGCGAAAATCACACCTGTGGTTGAGCCATTATTTGCTGCGAAGGACTACACTGCTGCATTGTCTGCACTTGCTGCACTTCGTGCGCCAGTCGATGCGTTCTTTGACGGTGTGATGGTGATGGCAGATGATGCTGACCTGAAAGCAAACCGTTTACGTATGCTTGCACAGCTTCGTAACTTGTTCACGAAAGTGGCTGATATTTCGGTGTTACAGCACTAAGCTTTAACTGCTTGTAAAACAAAAAAAACCCGCTATAAATTAGTGGGTTTTTTTGAATTTAGATCATGAGCTTACAACATTTATTAAATGAACAAATTGATATTCTTTTCGAAAAAGATAAGGACTTAAAAGATTATAATGGCGATAAATATGAAAAAGCGGTTCCAATCTTCTGCAATTTAAAGCATTTAAATGGCTTAGAAAATGAAGAACTCATGGCTGGTATTCTTGGTTCTGGCGGTGATCAAGGAGTAGATGTTAGCTATACATTCCACAACTCTGAACTCATAAATAGCGATTCTGAAATAGATATAAAAAAAGATCACACTATTAGATTCGTATTTTTTCAGATAAAACGAGAAACATCTTTCAAGACTAACGGATTTAAACTTTTTAAAGAGGGTATTGAAAAAATTTTCGACTTAGACACCACAATCGAATCAATACAGGAAGAGGGAGCCAATAAAGAGTATATAAATCTTTGTCAAAATACTCGAGAAATATGGAAAAATGCGCGTCGCGCATCAGCTACAATTTTAGTTGATATCTTTTTCGTGACTCAAGCACCTAATACTAAATTAGCTGCTGCTATTGAAGTTAACCTTGAAAAACTTAGAAAAAAGTTAGAATCAACTAATATAAAATTTAACTCATTATTTTTAAATGCTAGAGATGTTTTAGATTTAGTTCAAAAGACAGATGACAAAATCGGAATTAACTTCCAAACCCCCCCTTTAAATATTAAAGATAAAAGCATCGCTACAAGTGGTTTTGCAGGAATTATTGATGGAAATACCCTTTTAAAAAGTTTTTCTGAAACTGATAAATCATTAGACAACACTGAAATCACAGTAGATCAAAATATACATTTAAAATTTAAAAATTATTTAACCGAGGGTAATGTTCGATATTTCTTAGGTGAGAAAACACATATCAATAAAGGTATTATTGATTCGGCAAAAGATGAAGATAATGCCGAAATTTTTTGGGCGATGAATAATGGCCTAACCATTATATGTGAAAAAATTACAGATATATCTTCTACTGAGTTTGAATTACTAAATCCAAGTATTGTAAATGGCTGTCAAACTATTCACTGCCTATATCAAGCTAGGGAAGAATTACAAAAACCATTACCTAAAAAATTAGGAGTATTTTGTAAAATTATTCAAACTGAGAATTTTTCGATTCAATCTAAAATCATATTATCAACCAATTCTCAGAATGAAGTAAAAACTGCCTCTTTAAAAGCTAATGATTCAATACAAAAAAGTATTGAAGAATACCTACTACCTTTTGAAATTTACTATGAGCGACGTGAAAACTACTATAAGCGTAAAAACTACACAGGTAATAAAGTGATTAGTTTGACTCGTATGGCTCAAATTTTACAAACTGTGATCAATAAAGAATCAATTGCCGCTATTAATGATGTAAAGAAATGCTTCGAAATAAATACACTCTATCAATCAATTTTTGATGAAACAACAGATTTTGATATCTATAAGTTTTCAACTTTATTGTATTTAAAAACTTTAAGTTTAAAAAATTCAGACTTAAGGAATAACCAATATGAACTAGAAGATAAGTCATTGATAAGCAAATCTACTTTCGTAATCTTGCACATACTTTCTAGCTTAGTTATTTCAAATAGCCAATCTGATAATGATGAGCAATGTACAAATTCTACGAAAAAAATTAAAATTGCTGAGAAAAAAAATGATTTTAATCTTAAGAAAAAAAATATTTTCTTAAATTTAGAAGATAATGAATTTATGAAAAAATTATATTCAAAATCTATTGAAATACTTTTAGAGGCAGCTAATCAATACACAAAATCAACAGGAAAGGAAAGAAATTCCCTTCTTAAACAAAGAAAATTTGATAATGACTTTTTGATACCTTGTATAGATAGTTTTTTAAAACGTAAAAAATCTTTAAATAACAGTTGCTAATTTAAAATGTAAAAAGCCCATAATATGGGCTTTTTACATAAGTGCTCGATACATAATAAGAATGAGGAAAATTAGAGGCTAATGGATAAAAAACAGGACCCTCTTTTCCATTGCTTTATCTTACTAGCTATACAGTTATCAAACATCAAAGCCACAGCAAAATACTGATTAGTAAAAGCGAAGAGCATAAATATCTTAGACTATCACCTATAGCCAATAATTCACCAATTCCCTATACTCAATCCAACAACACTCAACAAGAATGAAACTTATGAAATTGAAAGCATTCCTTTTGACTGGTCTTGCGGGTCTAACACTTTCTGCATGTACATCTGCACCAACGATTCCACAACTTGAAACAGGTGTATTACAAGAGGTTCAAAACATTGATGTCTACCCAGATACCACAGATAACAAAGCAAAACTGACTAAATTTGTAGATAAATGCGTGATTGAATTTACAGGCAATTTAGAAGAAGCAAAATCTGTTGAACAATGGTCATTTAAAGGCTTAACCCTAATTTCAGGTGGTACAGCAACCTTTGCCAAAGATGGTACAAGTTCAGCGCACAATTTTGATTTAAATGCGGCGGATGTACAGAAAAACTTCCTTGCATTACGCGGTCATTTTGCAAAAGATGCGCTTACACAATGTGAATAAATAATAAAAACCATATCTCCAAAATGGAGGTATGGTTTCATTTTTCGTTTAATCTTGAATCATAATCAGTTCAAACCCATAATTTTTAATCATGAAAATCGTAACTAGAACCACACCCCAGCAACGCTCAAAACACATATAAGCCACTGTATTTTCATAAAATTACAATAATGCATTAACTTAACCATGTTTCCACACTTCAAACTTCCGCGTATCTGAGCTGTTATTGCATTGTGTGACTTATCGCACAAAACCACTTTTTGCTTTTTTTTACTCTTAAGATGTCCTCTGCTCCAAAAGCGCAAATGCTGAGTGCAACAGCAGCGTTCAATAAAAGAGGACAATTGCAAAGATGAAACCTTTATTTAAAACAACACTGATCACCGCAGCATTATTCGCAAGCACCCCACTATTTGCGAACACCGCAGTAGAAGCCAATGCGAAAGTTGAAACACAGCAACCGTCTGTACTGCAAAATCTAAAACAAGACATTAATCAGTCTGCGCATACAGCCGGTGACAAAATTGAAAAAGGCGTCGATAAGACCAAAACATTCACCCAAGAAAAGTGGCAAGACACCAAAGAATTCAGTGCTGACAAAAAGCAAGATGCAAAAAATAAATGGGCTGACCTAAAACAGTCTAAAGATGAAAAGTCAGATGCAGCGAAAGCCAAGATCGATGCCAAGGCTGAGCAAAATAAAGCTAAGCTTGATGAGCGCAAAGCACAGCTCGATGAAAAAGCTGCAAAAGACAAAGCAAAACTCGATGAACGTAAAAGCAATGTCGACAACAAAGTTAATCAAACCAAGAGTTATTTAGGTGAAAAAGCTCAGGAAGGTCGCCAATTTGCCAGTGAAAAATGGCAACAAACCAAAGCGAATTTCCAAAAAGGTCAAGAAGCTAATGTGAGTGGCAGTAGCAATGTACAGTTGCAAACGCCTGTCGCACAAGCTGAAGTCCATAGCTCACATGAAGCCAGCTTAGGTGCTCACAAATAAGTAAACTGGCTTTCATACCCTCCCCTCCAGAGAGTAGGCTCACCCTTCGGTGGGCCTTTTTTTACCTTATGCAAAATACAAACGTGTACAAAGCTGTCATATGCTGTATTGATTTTGCTACGGCAAGTTTTTTTCGCTGCAATTTTTCCTATAATGCGTTAAAACCATTCATCAGATAGAAAATCTATAAAATTCAGAGGTGAAGCTGTGAAGATTTCATTAAAAACAACGTTATGCCTAAGCTTAATATTCACGACACCCATGCTTTGGGCACAAGAAAACACAGCAGCGCAAAGTACTGAGCAACAAGCGAAAAAGCCTGTGAGCCCTTATGGTGATAATCCAAATTTATTGCATGTTTGGGCCTATAAAGCCCAAGAAGGCGTGGTCGGTGCTGCTAAAAATATTGGCGAAATGACTGAACGTGGGATTTCTAAAATTAAGCCTTCGGTTGACCAAGCTTGGGACAATACGAAAACTGCTACTCAAAATACAGTGCAACAGGTTGATCAGGGCGCACAGCAAGCCACCCAAAACGTTAATGAAAAATTGAAGCAAACCCGTGAAAATATCACAGGCAAAACCAGCCAACCTGCGCCCATTAGCCAACAGTCATTGAGCGAACCGTATTCAGGCAATACGATTAATACGGCTCCAAGCAATAATGCGGGGCAAAATAACAATCAATATCCACAAAGTAGCTATCCATCAAGTTCGACGTCTACGACGTATCCAGTGACTGATTTATAATTTAACACCACATTTAAAAGCTCAACTTTGGTTGGGCTTTTTTAAAACCAAAATTGAATGCTTTGGGTCTTTGGCCTATGCCTATAAAAACAATGAATTAATGAGAAAAAAATGCGAATTTTATTTGGTATCTTGCTTGGTATTCTGCTCTACGTTGGCTCTGTGATTGGCTTGCAACGTTTTCCACAATTGTTGAAAAGTTATCCACAGTTGCAGACTATTTTTCCCCAATTGTACGATTCATACCAATATAACCATGATGCCGAAGGTAAATTATTACAAACCTTAGAGATGCTAGATGACGAAGAATACAAATCGACTGAAGGCAATGAAGCGACACTGTATCAACTCGATGGTCAATGCAAAATTAATCTTTATCTTTTTGGTGAATCCAATCAATCCCTAACAAGTTTCTATTTTCACAATGATCAGATTTTACGTGCCTATGAGACAAATTTGATCTACCCAAATGGTGGCTTTAATCCTGTACCCAATACCAAAGAGCCTTTTAAACTCGAAAAAAGTCATTTACGAATCATGATGCCAAACAGTATCAAGACTGAACTTGAATTTGAGCGGATCAAAAATCATTTCAAACCAGCCTTCATTAAAGCCTGTTAATGCTGTGCATCTTCACTTTGAAGCGATTCACCACACTGTAAAAGTGTTATTGCTTACAGAGATATACCGCACGTACGGTCAATGCCATACAGAGCTGTAAAAGCATCAATCCAACACAGAAAAAGCAGTGTTAAAGACAAAATTTAGTTGACCTGACGACGAGGATGGCCCGCTTCAAAGGCTTCTACATTTTCCACCAATTGCTGCACAATGCGTTGTCGTGCATCGACGCTTCCCCATGCACTATGTGGGGTAATGATTAAATTTGGAATACTTGGGTCGAGCAGCACATTACCCTGCTTGGGTGGCTCTACCGTCAAGACATCGGTTGCTGCGCCTGCGATCGTCCCTAATTTTAATGCCTCGGCTAATGCCGATTCATTAACCACACCACCTCGTGCACAATTGATCACAAAGGCCGATGCTTTCATTTGAGCCAAGCTTTCATGATTGAGTAAATCACGGGTTTCCTCTGTTAAAGGGCAATGCAAACTCAGAAAATCAACCTGCGCTAACATCTCAGAAAAGGCCACTCGTTCAGCCGCCATGGGGCGATTCGGTAGTGCACCAATCATAATTTTCATGCCAAAAGCTTTAGCTAAATGTGCCACGGCTTGCCCCAATTCGCCATAGCCAACAATACCCAAAGTCTTACCAGCCAGCTCAATAATTGGAAAATCTAGTAAGCAGAACTGATCCGCTTTTTGCCAATCTCCCTGTTGGACCGCCCGATCATACTGTCGAAATGATGTCGCCAAGTTCAACATTAACATCAAGGTATGCTGTGCGACCGCAGCGGTGCCATAAGCTTGGCAATTACACACCACGATGCCTTGTTGCTGTGCGTGTACAAGGTCAACGTTATTGGTGCCAGTGGCAGAAATTAAGATCAGTTTTAATTGCGGATTGAGCTGCATGTGCTCAGCATTGATGTGTACTTTATTGCTGATAATCACATCAGCCCCTTGTATGCGCTGGGCAACCTCTGAAGCCGTTGTTGCGGGATAGAGTGTCAATTCATCAAACTGTGCGTCTAGTCCGCTAAAATCTAAGTCCTGTTTATCTAGAGACTGATAATCTAGAAATACCGCTTTCATGGCTGCTTCCCTTCTGGTCGATTATAAAGATTCGATTGTGGATGATTAAAACCTGTGATGCACCAAAGTGCAATCGAACAGCATATAAAAAAACCCGCTATTTCGCGGGTTTATCGAGATGATGTTGCAGTGAATTTCGAATTTTGAGTATGACATAAATGGTCAGTATCGTAAGTAACAACATACTGCTGCTAAAAATCAGTATGCTTGAACTAACCCCCTGTGCATAGGCTGAACTCATGGTCAGCACTAAGATGAATAATACAGCAAGCATCTGTGTTGAATGCATACTGATACCCCTCATATTCCTTATGATGTTTTGGGCAGTATGGTTGTTTTTTATACTACCTTTCTCTCATCATAATCTCTTCCTACAAATTAGCAAGCTTTGGATTTTCAAACAAATGTCGAGCTTAAATCTGTTCGGGCTGCACCACGAACTGGCAAGACGCATCGGGGTTTTCGACAAAGAAGACTTGACCAAATTCATCGCTACTCAAACGCAGTTCTTTATAGTTGAGCGTGTAATAGCCCACATATTTCTGCATTAAAATCGGATGCATACCTGTCGCCAATTCATCTTGAGCTAAGACCAGTTTCATTACCTGACGGTCATTCATCACCACCATGTAACGCTCATCTTGGACTTGTACGTATACCAGGCCTGTGCCCTTCGGCTGCAAAGGGATCAAAAACTTGTGATTCAGCGCAATCACACCGGCTGCATAGCTTTCAATTTTTTGGCTAATCACATTAAACACTAAACCATGTTCAAACTGGTCGAGTAACAGGTTACGATTATCCTGTGGCACAAAAGTTGTGATCCCCAACTTTTGCAGATCTTGCTCACTGACTTGTTTGTTATTAAACAATACCCGTAATAAGGTCTGCTTTTGTTTGGCATCAAAAAATTGTGGATCAAGCTGAAACGAATTGCTTTTTAAAATTTCACCCAAGGCATCACGATGGCGTGTCAGTAAATTTTCAATGACTTTTCGATAGTAGAATTTACTGTTTTTCTTAACCCGACGCATTTTTTGATAAAAATACGGCGCATCAAAAGGATGTCTTAAGAAATCATTTAACAGTTCTGAACTCGCCAATACCGCAATGGCATCATGCCCTGTAAACGGCAGATGCAACACATGCACATGCGGAATTAAAGCCTGTAGTTTTTCAAAGTGCGCGCGGTCTTCTGGGCAATAAGGATCATACACCACGATATATTCACGTCTAGTCGATACGTCTTCAGCAAGTACCCGCATATTGGCATGCAGATTGGGCTGAAAGAACATGCCATAGCGTGTATCGACAATGTCTTCTGGGTCTATGGAGTACTGCGGCACCATACTGACCACACGCTGAAAACCAAATAAATTGGCATACTTAATGGCAGCATAGCCGCCCATGGAACCACCATAGGCAATACGCATCTCAAATTGTTCGAGGATCGGCTTGATGGCTTGATACATCGGCTGCATTGATGATGCTGGAAACCACGATTTTTGTTTCGGCATCACACCGATCACATTAAAATCATATTTTTGCAAAGACTTCTCGGCATTGATGCTCAAGCCCTTGGCACGGGTAATCAAATCACCGAAGGAGAAAATAAGCTCACGAGAACTGCCAGGCTGAAAAATGACACGAATTTGATCATCTTCAAAAATGATGTGCTTTTCCATTGTACTTTGCTCCAGTCCTTGTTGCGTCACGCTTTTCCTTCCTTGTTGCATTCAAAGTTTATCTTGTTCCGAATATGCTATTTTATAGAGGCCATACAGATTAAAAAGTGCAGAATATGACACATTCAATACATCCTGCCGCACAACAAGGCTTTAGCTCTGCAGCTGAACTCTATCAACAAGCCCGCCCTGACTACCCGATTGAAATCAGTGCGTGGCTACAACAACATTTAGCTTTAGCCCCTCAAGCCCATCTGGTGGACTTAGGCTCAGGTACAGGCAAATTTCTCGAGTATATTCGCCCACTCAGTGAAAATATCACCGCGATCGAACCTGTGCATGAAATGCTGCAACAATTGCAGAAAAAACATCCGCATATTGCAACTTTAGCCGCCCAAAGTGATCAGATTCCACTGCATGATCATTCTGTGGCAGCGGTATTTTGTGCCCAGTCTTTTCATTGGTTTGCCACCCCTGAAACCCTCAATGAAATCAGTCGTATCTTAGTTCCCAATGGGGATCTTGTATTGATTTGGAACCAACGTGATATCCAAGTCAATTGGGTCAAACAACTCGCTGATGTCTTGAGTGAGCTCGAAGGTGACACACCACGTTATCATAGTGGGCAATGGCAAAAAGTGTTTGAGCAGCAGCAAAAATTTAAATTAATTGCCGAAACCACCTTTCAACAATTGCATCATGGTACAGTGGAACACGTGGTTTCCAAACGATTATTGTCCACCAGTTTTATTGCAGCATTAAGCCCGGATGAACAACAAAAACTGAAACAACAATTTGAAAATATCGTGGCTGAATCAACCCAAAAGACTGCACAGGATTTCATTGATTTCCCCTATATCACGCATGTCTATATCTTTAGAAAAACATATTAGGACACGATTATGCTCTTGCCAATCTCTTTAAAGAAACTCAGTGTCATCTTCCTCATGGGTACGGTGCTAGGACTCACTGCATGTGAAAAATCATCAAAAACGGTGGAACAAAATAGTGAAATCAGTTCCGATGATCAAATCATGAAAGAGCTGAATAGTGATCCTATTAAAAACTTTGCCAAGACCCCAGATGATCTACACGACTTAACGCTACTGACACAATATGACGAGAGCTTTAGTCAAATTAGCGATGAGATGGAAGATGAGCTGATGAAACTGCGTGAGGAAGGAAAACTCACCGATGAATTTGCTACACAGCGTAAGCGTGACAACATCCAGTCGGCGCTGAATATGCTCAAAGAACTCGAAATGAAAACTGAGCAAGGCCGTTATATTCAAGGCTTGATGTATCAGTACTGGGACAATCAATCACAAATTTATCGTGAGAAAAATCAAGCAGCCGATGGCGAGTTAAAAAATCCTAGTGATAGTGTCAAAGGTCTCGGTCAGTTTATTCATGCTCAAGAACAATTGGGACATTGGCAGGAACAATATCCTGAACTACAAAAAACTCGACAGCCTTAATCTTCCAACCCTGTTGCAATCTATTCACCCAAATTCAACTTGGATGAATGAGAGAGCGATACGAGCTTATTACTTAACATCAAGGGTGCAAACCTGCCCTTGATGTGATTGCTCAATCTTGATTTTCGCTATGGTCGTTCAGCATATTGTGGTAAATCACCTGCGATATCATCCCATTCTGCTTTGGATGCGACAAAGATATGACAGGTTGGTTTCTGCGTCAGAGGTGTATCTAAGGTGCCTATACGTAAGCGGTAATAATCAGGCGTTTCAGCCTTTATACTGATGATCGGCGAACCACACTCACTATAAAAACAGCGCTGTGTGGTAGCGGTAGACGCATACTGTTTCAGAAACTGCTCACCGGCTACAATTTTAAAATCTGCTTTAGCAATCGGGGCATTGGTCGCAAATGCTGTACCATTGGCTTTTCTGCACCGAGAACAATGACATTGCACGATCTCACCAATCGGACCATTGATCTCATAACAAACCGCTCCACACAAGCAGCTTCCGGTATATTGTTCTTGTACGCGCATAGTGGTCTTTCTTAGAAGAATTTCATCTCAAAATATCACAACTCCTCAGCAAGATTGTGACAATTTGAAGCGCTTAGTTCTGCAAAGAAACCAGATAGTTTTGAACCCCTTCACCCGCTGCTCGACCGGTTGCAAGGCAGGCTGTTAGTAAATAGCCTCCAGTAGGCGCATCCCAATCCAACATTTCACCGCAAGCAAATACTGCAGGATTGCTCTTCAATTGTAAGCCATCATTTAGGACTGAACGCTTCACACCACCTGCGCAGCTAATCGCCTCATCTATCGGGCGAAATCCGTCAAGTTGAATATCTAAATGTTTAATTTTCGCTGCTAGTAAGGCCGGCTCATGCCAAAAAGATTTATCCACCAGTTCACGGACCAGCGCAGCTTTCGCCGCATCTAAACCGGCTTTACGCCAAACATTGGTTAAAGACTGCTTCTTCGAAGGCTGTAGTTTCTTTGCCAATTGCTCAACAGATTGATCTGGCAATAGGTCCAAAGTCAGCTGCATGGGCTGAGCAGATTTCACCTGTTGACGCAGTGCTCGACCTTGTTTGTAGATCAATCCACTTTCCAGCCCATAGTGTGAAATGATGATATCGCCTTGGGTCGGCTCGGCTTGATCGACCCATGCATTGACTCGCTTTAAGGGCTGTCCAAACACAGGCTGCATAAACTTCGACCAAGCGCGTTCCACGCCAGCATTACTGGCTTGAAAAGTTTCAATGCTCTCAGGCTGCAGCCATTTTTGCCATGCGCCATCACTGCCTAAACGTGACCAAGACACTGCGCCACATGCCATAATAATCGCATCAAAGCCAAGCACTTGACTTGATTCATCAACAAGGTTTTGAATCGTTAGCTGATTGGACTGTAAGTCCAAAACTTGATGTCGATAATGAAACTGCACCCCGTCTAGACTAAGACGTTTTAACCAGGCTCGCAGCAAAGGCGCAGCTTTCATTTCAATAGGAAAGACCCGACCAGATGAACCAATATAGGTTTCAATGCCCAGCCCCATCATCCACTGTTGAATCCATGCTGCATCCCACTGCTTAACCCATGGGCTCAGCCATTCCACTTGATCATAGCGCTGCACAAATTGTTCAACGGGTTCTGCATGCGAAATATTCAGCCCCGTCTTGCCAGCCATTAAAAATTTACGGGCTGCCGATGGTTTTTGCTCATAAACATGAATGTCATAGTCAAATTGGCTAAGCACTTCCGCCGCCATCAATCCCGCAGGACCTGCCCCAATGATTGCAATACGCTGAGTCATGCCCAATTATTCCGCAGATGCTTCGGTGGGTTGCTTGCCTTGTAGCGGCTGAAAATCATCAAAACGTGTGGTATAGCCAGCGGGTTTAGTCACCAATAATTGTTGGCACAACTCACCACGTTCTAGATATTTAATCTCAAAGTGTGTACGTGCTGAAGTCTCTGCAATGCGTTCTTTGACAAAAGGTAGCTTCCAAACATCGATTAACTGCTGCTGCGCTTCCTCAATATATTCAGGAATATTACTGGCCAAGGTAATCTGACCACCCGGCTGCAAACGCGACAATAAAAATTCAAAAAACGGCATATTTAACCAGCGCTGTGCAGGATTATGCGGTTCAGGGTTTGGATACAAAATAAAGAATTGCTGTACTTGCGCAGGATGTAAGGCATGTACTACCCAAGGCAATGCATCAGCATGAATTGGAGCTAAATTGCTTTGCCCTTCAAGTTGATGCTGCTTTTGCATTGCCACAAATTTTTCACGTGTCCGCTCAACAGCAATCAATTGAAATTCAGGGTGATTGGCTGAAAACAATAATGCATGTTTACCTTTACCAGCCCCAATTTCCACACAAATCGGCGTGGAATCAATCGGCTGAAAATCACGGGGAGCTCGCATACGCTGCGCTTGAAATTGACGAATAGGCATAAACAGATCAAACTAAACAGAACGGCATAAGTCTAACAACTGCGACTGTATTTGCCTAATTGAATCATCCGTTTTTGCTGGAGTTAAGCATGCCCACCACCATGAATTGTCCACGCTGCGGCGCATTGACGACTTGGGAAAATAATGAATATCGCCCGTTTTGCTCAGATCGTTGTAAATTGATTGATCTCGGTGCATGGGCCAATGATGAATATCGTCTGCCGACACAAGATGCACCTCAGGCCGATGGTGGCCGTGAAGAAGACCAATTCTAAGGACTCAAGTGCATAACCCTATTATTTAGGTAAATAAAACAGGAATCCGTTTGGATTCCTGTTTTGTTAATTTAAGTTTCTCAATCTAGTTGCTTAACCCGCTTTACCAGCAACGAAAGGATTATGTTGTTTTTCATAACCAATGGTACTCATTGGACCATGCCCTGAAATAAACTGCGTGTCATCCGGCAAGCTAAAACATTCACGCTGAATGGAGTCGAGTAATTGTTGATGGTTACCGCGTGGAAAATCTGTCCGGCCTATCGAGCCTTTAAATAACACATCCCCCGTCCAAAGCACGGCATATTTTGCGTTATAGAACATGACATGACCTGGTGTATGCCCCGGTGCAAAACGAACTTCAAACTCTTCTGCACCCAGCTTCAAGGTTTCGCCGCCTTCCAACCATTGGGTCACATGGACATTTTCAGGGATCGGGAAACCGTATTTCGCAGAAACCTCCTGAATCATGTCCAACCAAAACGCATCTTCTTTATGCGGGCCAATCACTGGAACATTCCAAGCTTGGGTTAATGCCCCAACCGCACCTGCATGGTCTAAATGGCCATGCGTTAACCACAAGGCTTTGACCGTTAAACCGAGCGCTTCAACTTCGGCTTTTAATTTTTCAGGCTCTCCCCCTGCATCAATCAAGACCGCTTCTTTCGACTCAGAGTCCCAAACAATGGAACAGTTTTGTTGAAATGCCGTAACGGGCACGATTTTAACTTGCAACATAGGGCGAAAACCTCAAGGCGATGAATGGGCTAATGTTTGCTTTAAGGCATCAAGATTAGCTTGAAGTAATAAATTGAGCAATGCGACATGATCATCCCGCGCGTTTAATGCAGGAATATAACCATATTCACCACCGCCTGCAGCTTGGAAAATTTCAGCATTTTGCAGCGCCAACTCTTCTAGCGTTTCCAAACAATCCGCTGAAAATGCAGGGCTCATAACCTGTACCGATTTCACGCCTTGTTTGCCCCATGCGTCCAAAGTGGCATCAGTATAAGGTTTCACCCATTCTTGCTTACCAAAGCGAGATTGGAAACTGATTTCATATTGATCTTCAGTTAAACCAAGCGCTTGCGCGACTAAATGTCCTGTTACACGGCAACGGTCAGCATAGGGATCACCCTTGTCTGCATAAGGCTGTGGAATGCCATGAAAAGACATCAATAACTTATCCGCGACCCCATGCTCCGCTTGATAATCACGCACACTTTGCGCTAAAGCTTGAATAAATAGCGGGTGCTGATAGTAATCACGAATAATACTCAAGCCCGGCAAATTGCGTTGCTGCGGAATCCATTGTGCGATCGCATCATATAGCGGTGCAGTCGATGTTGCTGAATATTGTGGGAATAGTGGAAACAGGACGATGTGGTCTTGTGGCTGCTGTGCCAATTGATCTAAAGCTGCTTGAATGCCTGGATTGCCATAGGTCATGGCAGGAACCACCTTCAGTTCAAATTCTGGATACGCTTGAGTTAAATGTGCTTTTACAGCGTCAACTTGCGCCAACAATATTTCACGCATAGGCGAATCATTGCCCCAAACCATTTCATAGGCATGCGCCACACGCTTTGGTCGAAATGGCAAAATGAACAAACGCAAAATCAATTGCCAAATCGGTTTTGGAATTTCAATCACCCGCTGATCTGACAAAAACTGTTGCAGAAAACGACGCACTGCGGGCACAGTTGGCGCATCAGGCGTGCCTAAGTTCGCCAGAATAATGGTGACTTTAGCTTTTTCGGCAGACAACATTACACTTTTTCCATCAATTTGAATGACGCTAATGTAGCAGCTTTTTATCTATTTTATAAAACAGATTAATATACAGTTTTAAATTGAAAAACCCGATCATTATCCAACAAATTACTTTCCAGTAGTTTTTGACCTTTCGAGGTCACTTGCCACAACATGCGTTGACGGTCATCACGTCCATTTGGAATGATCCAATCATTTTGACGCATTTGACTCTTGATACTATGCAAAGCCCGAATATTCACCTGAGCACGAGCAACCGCATGCGCACGAGGCATTTCAACGCGGGCATCTTCCAAACCTGTTTCGTTTAGAAATTCATTCATGCGTTTAGAGAAAAACTCTTCTGGGGTCGGATTGACAAAAGTTGAACCTAAAATCGAAAGCAACTGCGCCCACGTCATTTTCTTCTGTACTTTTAATTCTTTGAAATTACCATCTTGATAAGCGTGCATGCGGTATTCAAATGAAAATAGTTCATGCATCGACACTTTTGGTAAAGATAGGAATGGATCAACTTCGCGTTTTCCAGACTCTGTTTCGAGTTGAACTAACTGGGCTTTTAAACGATCAATTTCATCATGTAAAGCTTGAGTATTCTGTGGGCGCACCCAACCTGTAACAGGATAGCGTTCTAGCATTTGTGGCATGTTCAATCGAACTGCCATTTCTAAATCACGCAAGGTTCGATAGCTAAAGACTTGATCCACTTCATTTTGCAATAGCTTACGAAAGTCTTTGAATTTTTCACGTAGCTCAGGCTTTTCATCATGCAAAGAAAGATCACGTGAATTTGGATCTTCATGCATAAACACAATGACCGGCTTTTGTTTCGTCACTGCATAAATATATTCAAGGTGCATATAACCCACACCTGAAACAGACTGCTCGCCATACTGACTACCCAGTAAGATCACCACATAATCACAGTCATCAATTTGACGACGCGCAAAAGCCGTACTTAATGGTGTGCGCTGTTCCAACCCCCAAGAGAAAAAACCCATCCCTACAAGCGTCTGAGCCAAAATGATCCGTTCTGGCTGCATTTCACTGCCAGATGTGGAAATGAATACTTGATAACGCTTATCGAGCATTAGAGATCCTCTTCCCGTTGCACGCTATATCCAGCACTCAAAAAAGTGGTTGCTGAAACATACAGCATGACTACCCCAAATAGATTTAAATTGTTTTATCTAAAATCGTTCAATCACAATGATTAAAATTCTAAACTTGCCGCCTGAATATTGCAGATTTTCCAAGTGATTTGATCATCTTGAATTAAGCGTGCTACCACAGGTGTTAAGTTTTCCGCATTATTTCCACTGACATAACATTCGATACGCAGTGAATCTTGGCGGTTATGCTCAAATAATAACTCATTTTTAATCAAAATTTGGGCTGTTTGTCGTGCAACCGCAAATCCTGAGTCAATTAATGTCAGCTTCTGACCAAAAATATACTGAATTGCCGATTTTAGGAAGGGGTAATGCGTACATCCAAGCACTAAATAATCTGCACCTGCATCTACAACTGGCTGTAATATCTCAGTTAATGTCTGCAGGCAAGGCTCAGTCATTTGCGCCCCCGCTTCAACAAAGGGCACCAATTCCAAAGAAGTCACTGACAAAACTTGCACCCCTGCAGGTTCAGCAAATCGCTGCATGACATCTTTGATTAATTTACCCCGAAAAGTCGCAGGCGTTGCGAGGACAGCCACAGTTTTACTTTTGGTCTGTAATACCGCAGGTTTTAAGGCTGGAACCAAGCCAATAATCGGAAAATTTTCACCGTAGTGTTCACGCAAATAATCCAAACTAAATGCCGATGCCGTATTGCATGCCACCACCGCGACTTTACACCCCTGACGGTATAACCACTCAATCGCATGTGCAGTCAGTTCACGGATGTCCTGATCTTGACGCGGGCCATAAGGGACATGTGCCGTATCTGCAAAATAAACAATCCGTTCATTCGGTAAATAACGTGCAATTTCCAACGCAACAGACAAACCACCAATACCTGAGTCAAATACCCCAATAGGCGCATCAGCAGTCGCTTTTGGCATGGGTACATTTAAGGGGTAAATGGGATGAATGGCGGTCATAGGGTCACTTTAATTTAGATTCAGAATGACAAGGTGGAAAGCTTAAACCTCAGGTGCCTAATTGCAAGTGCAAATCACCACTTTGTAACACTAAAATGGACTCCCCTTGCTCATTTTCAAGCAGCTCACCCATCTCGACTAAATGAAAAAATGCAGCACGTTGAATTAAGGCATTTATACCAAAACGAACATGCACATAAGGACGTAGTTCACCCTGATATTCACGCATAAAAATCGGATGTTCATCATCCACAACAATCACGTCTTGTGTTGTGGTCGTAAACTGGATATAGCGCTTGTTTTCTAGCTCAAGCGTATCGACTTGATTAACAAATAAAGGCTCATCTTCCACCTGTATTTCAATTTGTTCCACAGGGGTTTTTAAATAGAATTTCCCATCTTCTTTCCAAAGCACGGTTGAGAACAGATCAATGAGTGCTTGCCGCTTGATCAATTGACCATCGTGCCACCATTCTCCATTGGCTAAAACCTTCAAATCCATTGCACCACAATGCTTTGGATGCCATTGATCTAATGGGGGGATTGACCTTTTGTGACCGGACTGTCCATCTTTTAAGTATTGTGCAATGTTCATTAAATTTCTATCATCCCTATTAATGAATTTTTTCGTCGGGTTTTCGTTCAATTGCTGCTTCATCCGCCTAATAAATACCTTAGTGACGGAAAAATAATATGATTCAGCCAATTGGCTAGAACTCGGTTTAAAACTATACTAGCCCACAATATCAAAGACACGATAGAAAAATTGTGTCTGGGCATTAAGAACACTCATGGCAGCACCATTTAAATGAATTGAATGGATGCCACCTTCCGAAATATGAGGAGTCCTACATGGAACACATCGAACGTGAATCGATGGAGTTTGACGTAGTTATCGTCGGTGCAGGTCCTGCCGGCCTATCTGCTGCGATTAAAATTCGTCAACTTGCAATTGAAAATAACCTAAACGATCTGTCCGTTTGTGTCGTGGAAAAGGGCTCCGAAGTGGGTGCGCATATTCTATCAGGTGCTGTGCTTGAACCTCGCGCAATGAATGAATTGTTCCCAGATTGGAAAGAACAAGGTGCACCTTTAAATGTGCCTGTGACTGAAGATAAAACCTTCTTCTTATTGTCTGATGAAAAATCACAAGAAGCACCACATTGGATGGTGCCTAAAACCATGCATAACGATGGCAACTATGTTATTTCGTTAGGTAATGTGGTTCGTTGGTTGGGCGCTAAAGCTGAAGAATTAGAAGTGTCTATTTTCCCAGGTTTTGCAGCGTCTGAAATCCTTTACCACGAAGATGGTACTGTGAAAGGTATTCAGACTGGCGACATGGGTATTGGTAAAGATGGCGAACCAACGCATAACTTTACTCCTGGCTATGAACTGCATGCCAAATACACATTATTTGCTGAAGGCTGTCGTGGTCATTTGGGTAAACGTCTGATTGCTCAGTTCAATTTAGATAAAGATGCTGATCCGCAACATTACGGTATTGGTATTAAAGAACTTTGGGAAATCGATCCTGCTAAGCACAAACCAGGTTTGGTGATGCACGGTGCAGGTTGGCCTTTAAGTGAAACAGGTTCTTCAGGCGGTTGGTGGTTATACCACGCTGAGAACAACCAAGTGACTTTAGGCATGATAGTTGACTTGTCATACACCAATCCACACATGTATCCATTTATGGAAATGCAGCGTTGGAAAACACATCCACTGATCAAGCAATATCTTGAAGGTGGTAAACGTATTTCTTACGGTGCACGTGCGGTTGTAAAAGGTGGTTTCAACTCACTACCTAAATTCACTTTCCCAGGTGGTAGCTTAATTGGTGATGACGCAGGTTTCCTAAACTTTGCGAAAATCAAAGGCTCTCATACAGCAATGAAATCAGGCATGCTGTGCGGTGAAGCTGTATTTGAAGCGATTGCTGCGGGTGTGGAAAAAGGTGGTGACCTTGCCATTGCACGTGTGACTGAAGGTGAAGACTTCTTCACTAAAGAGTTAACTGCGTATACTGACAAGTTTAACAACAGTTGGTTGAAAGAAGAGTTATATAACTCTCGTAACTTCGGCCCTGCTATGCATAAGTTTGGTCAATGGATGGGTGGTGCGTTCAACTTTGTTGATCAAAACATCTTTAAAGTGCCATTTACACTACATGACTTACAGCCAGATTTCAGTGCTTTAAAAACTGTCGATGCTGCGAACTTCAAACCGAATTACCCAAAACCAGATGGTAAAATTACATTTGACCGTTTGTCTTCAGTATTCGTATCAAATACGGTACATGAAGAGAACCAACCTGCTCACTTGAAATTGACAGATGCTTCTATTCCTGTACATGTGAACTTACCAAAATGGGATGAGCCTGCTCAGCGCTACTGTCCTGCTGGTGTTTATGAAATTATGGAAGAGAATGACGGTTCTAAACGTTTCCAAATTAACGCGGCCAACTGTGTACACTGTAAAACGTGTGACATCAAAGATCCGTCTCAAAACATTACTTGGGTAACACCTGAGGGTGGCGGTGGTCCTAATTATCCTAATATGTAATCTCTTTTGAGATTGAAATAAACCCGCTTAATGCGGGTTTATTTTTTAATAGACAATCACACTCTTTAAATAAATATTATTACAAAAAAACTAATTCCTATAAAAAATGAATTTCATAAGTATTTCATTTAAAATAATTATCAATGTATTATTTTATATCCACTAGATTTAGATATTTTATAAATAATTAAAAGAAATAATTTCACTAAGCCTAAATAAAAATTTAAATTTCATCTATATAGTAATATATTCTTTTAGATCCTTCAATTTTATAATAATTAATTTTAATTTCTCTAGAACTTTCCATATTACAAAGCTTACTTACAACTTCATCTCCTCCACCGTACATTGTAATTTCCTTATTTTCGATCAGAAAATTAAACGATGTAGGCTCTTCATAATTTCGATGAATTTTTTCCAACTTATATTTTAAGGTTAGATCTTTTATGTTAGAAAAATCAGTACTATTAAATGGAAAAACTCCCCTATTACACCCACCTAAAAAAAGCGCTTGTTTATTTTTCTCGTATAAATATGCTATTTTTTCGTCATCAGCATATACATGCGAGCTAATGAGCACTATAAATAACAATCTAAAAACACCAACAAAATTCATCATAGCTCAATTTATTTATTAAAAATAAAATACATAATTTTTTTAAAATCAAACCCACTAAATAAAATTAAAAAATCAATATCAACAAAAACCATTGCAAGAAAGTTTAAATAATTAAAAAATCAGAATAAAATTCCGCCTACAAAATTATTACTTCAAACATTAAAAATACAATTCCCCTGCACAAAAAAATATGAAAAAAACCAAATATACGACATGCAATTCATTTAGAATAAATAAATTCATTCAAACTAGTTAAATAATGAAAATCACCTGCAATAATACTTGGCGATAGCACTCTAAGATCCATAACAACATAATATTTTAGCTCTGCATCATCTATAATTTTTTGATATTCTTCTAGCTTATCCATTTCATTTTTATCTAACTTGAAATGAATACTTTTTTTCATTTTCCCAGGTAATATTAGATTGTTTAATAAATCCTCATTTTTCTCTATCAAATTATATTTATTCAAACTAAATTTAAAAGATGCATTCAAACCATCCCTAATCACTAAATTTGATATTATTTTACTTCTTCTATTTTCATTACTCACCTCCCAATCATTAACCCCAGTGATTAATATATCTTGCCCAGATAAATTCTCAAATATCAATTCTAAAACATAATTAGATTCACTTTTTTTTATTTTAGTAATAATTTTAAATCCTATTTCCATTTTACTTTCACTGGAATTAATAAAATTTATTTTTTTTTCATTAAACCATTTTAAAACTTCCTGCCCATTACTGTCTTTTGAATTAAAAAGTATTGAAGAAACAGTATTCTCACCTGAAATTTCAAAAAATCTAAAATTTAGCTTCTTATCTTTACTACTTTTGACATCATATTTTTTATTAAGCAAGAAAATTTTTTTTCCATATTTGTCATAATCTTCAGCCTCTTTTTCGGTTAAGCTTTTAACAATCAAACCGACTCCGTTTATTTTATTATTTTTACTACCTATTCTATCTACTGTAGAATTTTTCAAATAAAATTCTTTACCATTATTAGCCCAAAATTTTTCTATAAGAGGATTACCCCAATAATTTGGATATGTACTCGTGTAAAACTCTTGATTATTTTTCGCCATTGATACAGTACTCATAAATAAAATTGAAACCATTATAAATTTAAGATTTAACATCCCAATTAATCCCTGTTTCTTTTTCAAACCAATCTCGAATTTGATGCAGATAATATTCATGCATTTGTGGATTTTTAATTAAAGTTCCTTCACCCATTAAATTATTTTTTGAATTTCTTTTCCAAAAATCTGCAGGCTCTGCAATCTTAAGATCTATTTGATATGGTGGATTACTTGTAGCTAAAGTATATCTTTGATTTACTGCTCCCCCATAAGCAAAATACTCATCTGGCCAATTAAATAAATGACCAGATTCATGCGCATGTATATTATTCGACATCCAACTTGGCTCAAATTTCCAACATCCGAAGTCATATTGTTGAAAATCAGTTAATGAAGTTGAGTTTTCAATAAATTCATAAATTTGATAGTAATCAGTTACCTGTTTTTTCGATGCTTCGTATTCTGCTGTAGCATTTATAGACCAATTACTTGAATCCGCACGTGTACTTAATTTGTATATATTAACCTCATGACCATCTTGTGCTTCTACAACTTCCAACCAAACTGGAACTTTACACGTACATTTTGATTGAGCACAGTTTTTCGGATATAAATAAAAATTATTTTTATTTAAAATTTTCTCAATTTCAGATTTAGCTTTATTAAAGTCAAACCAATCTTTATATGGAATTTCTATATCCTCAAAAGAAAACATGGAATTTTGCAAATCTAAGCTAGAATCATATGGTAATTCTACTTCTATACCACTTTTATTAGTAACTATCTGGTTATTATTGTCAACTAAGACACGCTTTTTTCCTTTAAAAGATATCTTTGTTGTTACTGTTAAGAGGTTTTTAAGTGGATCAAACTTAATATCAAATGGTTGGCTTATCTCTGAATAATCATAAAATTTGACTTTATACCTCTTTGAATTTTCATAATAGTCAACATAACCATCTTCTAAAGTTTCATTTTTTTCTATACCTATTGATATTAAATTTCCGTTTTCATCCGTATCTACAATTTTCCCAGAAAGAGCTTCTGGTAGATAATCAACTATACTAATTGGTTTTAATAAAGATGAACAACTATTTCCATGTAATGCTGAATCATTCAACGCCGTGGATGACTCAGCATTAGATATATATTCGGTATTTGAATTTGATTGTTTTAACCTTATAGGACATTCGCTCACTGAATTTTCTTTGATTTTCAGTGCAGGTAAATTTACATTCAAAGTGGGAATCTTGTTCCCTCCCACAAACTTATGCTGCCCCGCCTTCACTTCAAACTTACCGCTAGTTGTCGGTAATACACCCGCACTACTAATCTCAATCTGACTACCACCCGCAACCAAAACAATTTTTTTGCTCGCTTTGATTTCAACTTTATCTTCCGTGGAAATGATTTGAATACCTTTTCGGGCAATCAGATCTGCCCCATCTCCTTGGGCTTGGATTTCAACTTTGCCTTTGCCCGCATACGCACGTAAGCCTTCTTGTGCTGCAAATAGACTGATCTTGCTTTGTGCATGGGCAATCAAGGATTTTTGACTGCTGAGGTTGATGCTATCGCCTGCACTTTGGCTGATCTGTCCATCTGCTGAAAGATGAATATCTTCCTGACTACTCACAACAATTGAGTTTGGTGCAGATAAAATCATTAAGGCTTGTTTAAAGGCATCAGCTTTTTCTTTACTGCCTTTTTCAATTTGTCCAAGGAAGTTTTTCAGGTTATCTAAGACTTCAAGCGGGTCAGTTTGCTGTTTTTTCGCCACTTCACTTAAGGCTTTGCTGCTGTTTAAGTTGGCTTCGATTTGTTCTTTCGCCGCTTGTGCATCGAGGTGCATTGCTGCTGCTTGTTGTTGTGGGTGTGTGCTGACAAGGAGCCCTTGTCCTGCACGAACTGCGCCCCATTGGTCGGTTCTCAGTTCAAAGCCTTCGCCTCGACCTGCACTTTCTGCGGTTTCTTTAGGATGACTGAGGTTCCCTAGGTTGAGCTGGGTGGCACCATGGGTACTTTGTAATTGTGTTGATATTTGTCCAGTCGTGTCATCAAAGCGTAGTTGTCCAAAGCCTTCACCTTGGACTTCCTTACTTTTTATTCCAGCCAGTTTTTTGGTGTCTGGCAGTTTGCCTTTACTATCAAATTGGGTTGGACTGCGCTGTGCTTCATGTATGCGCCCCACCACAAATGGTCGGTCGATGTTACCGTCAAAGAAATCGATGACCACGATTTCATTAATACGTGGTAAGAAACGTGCACCATAGCCTTCACCGGCCCATGGGGTAAGCACATCGACCCATGCAGAGTCCGTATCATTGTCATTGCTGCCTGCACCGCCATCATGGCTGTGGTCATCTCCACGGGTAAATAAAAAGCGGACTTTGATACGCCCCCATTCATCGACATGTATTTCTTCACCACTTGGCCCGACAACTTTAGCCCGTTGCGGATGGGTGCTTGGACGGTGTTCGAGTGGGTTATATGCAGGAACCGTCACAATATTGCGGCGTTGTAATGTGAGCTGATTGGCCTGACGCTCGGCCTGTTCATGGATCGGTTTAATGTTCCACTGACTTTGTTCAATCAGTTGATTGACTTGTTCAGAGAGGTCTTTAGGTAAGTTATTTTGGTTATAGAATTTTTTTTCTGTGATTAAAAATTGTTTGTCTGCACCACTGTGTTGATCGATTTCTGGGTGTTCATTCAATTCAAACCAATAACCCACTTGGGTATCACGCACAGTCGATTGTGCACTGAATTTTTTCGATTGTAGCTCGTGATAGCGCGTTAGGTTTTGATTCAGTTTTTCAATTTGGCTATTGGATGAAGCAGTGGCTTGATCTTCACCTTTTAAATCTTGCATCCATGCAGGGCTGACATGCCATGCTTGTTCCAAACTTAAGCTGGCATTGTCTTGGCTTTGGCTATGCTGATGTTTACTTTGAACTGAACCTGCGCCTTCTTCTTGGCTGAGTCCATCGGCTTGCCAGCGCTGCACATGGACCGCAGTCGGTTGAATGCTACGCTCACCGATCAAGCTGGTGATGCTGTCTTGTTTTTCTGTGGCGCTAGAGCGATGAAAGCGGATGCTACGACGGCTGAGTGCTTGATATTGGCTATTGTCATCAATCAGGCGAAGTTTTTGTTTTTCAATTGGCGCTGAGGAATGTGGTGCTTTCAGCTGCGCTTCATCGATGAGCCAATTGATGCCTTCACTGCGCCAAAGACGCGTTAAAAAGTCATAATCGCTTTCATTCGACTGCATGATGAAAGGTCGTACATCATAGTTCTGACTTAAACCGCTTAGATCTAGCGTTAGACTGGCAGCAAAGAGCGGACTTTTGCTTTGCCATTCTTTAAAGAGAGTCTCACTGACTTCGCGCACCGATTTGTTCATAAACACACGACTGTTGCGGCGTTTATGCCATAGCGACGTTGCGTCTTCTAGAGTGAGTTTATATAGGGTGAGTGAACCGTCACTCTGGCCTTGGGTGGCTTCGGTAATAATACCCGTGGTACGGAAGAGTTCGCCCTGATCGGTCACTTGATCAACGGCGACCTGTGCGCCAATAAATTGTTTTAGTGGAATAAGTGCATTCGTAGATAGGCAAATCAAAGTCGCTTGCAGGCCTTGGTTTAAGACATGCTCCCCATCAATACGTTGAATAAAAAGCTCGTCATTCAACGCAGGGTTGGAAAATTGCACATGAATGGCACGTTTTTGGGCGGATAAGCCTAATTTTTCAAGTATAAGAGCAATCGAATTTGACATTTTAAAAGTCTGTTTTTTAAACTTTGTATAATTATGCTGCGAATGATATAGGCTAGCCATCAGACTTGACCAGCCTATTTTATTAATAAAAATGTAACATCTTAATAATTATTATTTTTTACAATCTCTTAAATTAACCTTTCTGAACCAAATAATGGAATTCTTTATTTCCATTTTCATCAAGACGTTCTTCTTGAAGCAAAAGCTCATGACCTAAATGCATACAAAATTTCGGAATATCCCAAGAGGTCGAATTATCTGTTGCAAAAACCTCCACAATATCACCCGATTTTGATTTACGAATGGCTTGATGCAACATCATCACAGGCTCAGGGCAACGTAAGCCACGGGTGTTTAATTGAATTGATGGGGACACAGAAGGCTCAGACATTAGAAAACTCAGTATTAAAATCTAGGGCTATTTTAGCATAATCCTGACGACCGAATGTTAGCTTGAAAAATGCAGATGATAACGTCTTAAAATGACTTCATCGCTCATCATCTAGATCAACATTAACAATAGACAACTGTATTTTCTACGGTATGATAAAATCATCATTTATTAGATATTAAGAGTCTTTAGGAAAGATCATGCAAGAGGAATCCGGCCCGTCGTGGGGCATGCGCGGCTTACGTAAATGGCTGGGCACTGCACCAGAAACCCGTGACGAACTGTTGAAATTGGTACAAGATTCACGTCGCTTCTTAGAACCCGATACAGTTGCCATGCTCGAAGGGGTACTCGACTTACCTGCAACTAAAATCCGCGAGGTCATGACCCCCCGTACTGCGATGATCAGCTTGCAAGAAGATGATGAGCTATTAGATATTTTGCATGTACTTGTTGAATCTGCACACTCACGTTTCCCAGTCTTTTCCTCAGACCAGCCAGACAATGTTGTCGGTATTTTGTTGGCCAAAGATTTGTTGCCATTTTTGACAGAACCGACCACCAAAGTCGATATTCGTGCATTAATGCGTCAACCCTTATTTGTACCCGAGAGCGCGCGTTCTGACCAAGTTTTACGTATGTTGAAAAATACCCAAACCCATATCGCTGTAGTGATTGATGAATATGGCACAACTTCAGGCTTAGTCACTTTAGAGGACATTCTTGAAGAAATTGTGGGTGAAATTGAAGATGAACACGACAAAGTCGATGAAGAAGCTCAATTTATCATTCCAGATGAAGACCCACTCAGTGCAAATACATGGCTGGTTCAAGCACTTACACCAATTGAACATTTTAACAATCTTTTAGATGCTGATTTTTCAGATGATGAAGTAGAAACTGTGGGCGGCTTACTGCTACAAGAAATGGGCTTAGTCAGTGATTTACAAGGTCAAGTGATTGAACTTGAAAACTGGGAATTTACCATTTTGGAGGCAGATGCACGTACTATTCATCTGATCCGAGCTGTCCGTAAATGAGAACCTACTTTGATAAGCTGCTAAACCACTCAGAACAAAAAAAACAGCTACCTTTCATCTATCCTTTGCTGATTGCATTATTTTCAGGTGCCATCTTCAGCTTGTCGCTGGCACCTTATCATTATTGGTGGTTGGCAATTTTATCTCCAGCCCTGCTGTATGCTTGCTTAAGTCAGCGTGCCCCTAAACAATCGTTTTTCATTGGTCTAGCTTATGGCTTTGGCTTATGGTTTGTCGGGGCTTTTTGGCTGTATACCTCGATCCATGTCTATGGTGATACCAATTCAGCACTCAGTGTTTTGATGATTGCCATTATGGCGATTGTGATGGGCCTGTTTACCGCAGTTCAGAGTTGGCTCTACCGCCGCTTCTTTCCAGAAACACCTCTGACCTTTGCGCCACTGTGGGTGTTTTTCGAATGGAGTAAAACTTGGGTCTTTACCGGTTTTCCATGGCTGTTTGCAGGTTATACCTTTACTGAACGATTCCTCGATGGCTATGCGCCATTATTCGGGATCTTTGGGGTATCTTTTGCGGTCATTGTATTGGCCTGTGCCTTGGTTGAAATCCTACGTAAACGCATCTTTTGGATTGTTCCCTCTGTCCTTGTTTTGCTCGGTGCATGGGGTGCAGCACAACTGCAATTTGTTCAGCCTAAAAATGAAAAACCGCTGAGTGTTTCCTTAATTCAAGGCAATATTCCACAAGATTTAAAATGGTTAACAGAATACCAAGCTCAAACCTTAATGAAATATGCATCATTAAGTCGGACAGAATGGGGCCGTGATGTCATTGTTTGGCCAGAATCCTCCATTCCAATGTTCCAAACTGATATTGAGCCGTTTTTGGATGCGATGAAAGTCCAAGCCAATAAAACAGGTACGGCTTGGGTGACAGGTATTCCCTATTGGGATTTGGCAGAATCACAGCAAAACCAACACCCTATGTATTACAACACCATCATGGCAACTGGTGATGAGTCTTCTGGCCTATACAAGAAGCAACGTCTAGTTCCCTTTGGTGAATACATTCCGCTTTCAGGGATGCTAAGTTGGGTACTGCCTGCCCTACAAAATGACCCGTCGATGAGTGGCTTTTCACGTGGTGCAAACAACCAAAAGCCTTTGAATGTTAAAGGTCATGATTTAGGTGCGGCGATTTGCTATGAAGTGGCTTATCCCAACTTAACGCGCCGTAATGCCAGTCAAAGTGACTACCTAGTGACTATTTCCAATGACGCATGGTTTACTGGAACAGCGAGCCCGCATCAACACCTACAAATGGTTCAAATGCGTGCCAAAGAAAATGGCCGTTGGTTTATCCGTGCAACCAATACTGGTATTACCGCCTTTATTGATCATAATGGTCACATTGTGAAACAAGCACCGATGGATAAAGATGCGGTACTTCGTGGTGATTTACCTGCCATGCAAGGCGAGACACTTTACACACGCTTAAGTGATTGGCCTGTGTTGATTTTCTCATTCTTGTTATTGGTTCTCGGTTGGATTTATCGCCCGCGTAAAGTTGATATTTCTTTTAAATCACGCCGTTGATTCCGCTATAAAAGATCAAGAAAACCGAGCTTTGGCTCGGTTTTTTATTGATAAACTTTCAACGTGCCAGCTCATCCTGCTTTTTTAAAGTAACTTGGTGCCGAGGGGAATTTCTGCATCAGGCATACAAAGAGCAACATGCCCCTCTGCATTATGAAAACCTGTGACCAAACACTCTGACTGGATCGGCCCAATTTGTTTTTTTGGAAAATTCACGACGGCAACGACCAATTTTCCCACTAGATTTTCCGGCTGATACAGCTGTGTAATTTGTGCACTGGACTTTTTAATGCCCAGTTCCTCTCCAAAATCCACATGGAGAATGTACGCGGGTTTACGTGCTTGCTCAAAGACTTCAGCCTGTACAATTTTCCCTACACGTAATTCAACTTTCAAAAAATCTTGCCAATCGATCTGTTGCATTTTTCCTCTTGCTTTTCTTTGTTGTACTTCATCTGACTATCTATGCATTATAAAAATTTCATTCAGGCTGACGATATGTGAAGCAGACATTCGATGCGTCAAAACGGACAAAGCAAGGTCTTCTTAGAAAACGTATCAAATTGATGTACGCTTTGATGTAGGCTAACTGTTCATTTGCACGGGACATAAAAAAACTGGAGCAAGCTCCAGTTTGGAAGGTTTGATTGTGGTTTATAACTTCGTTACTAAATAGGAAAGCATGGCAGCTAAAGATACCATTGGAATATATCGATAAAGACGAACAACCATTTGTTCGATGGCAGATGCATGTTCTTGTTTTAAATTTGCCACAGTCGCTTTTAATGCAGACCAAAAACTTAAAGCCAGTAATGAACTCATTAAGCTCATGGCAAAGAAGCCCACCATAATTTGGCTACTGCCCTCAGTGCTTTGCCATAAATACACAATGCCTTGACTGATCGGCAGAATACTTAAAATCAAAAGAACAGATTTCAGCATAGACCAATGAAATTGGTTAATTTCATCCGTTAATAATAATGCTTTCATACTATCCTCCATGGCTAAAAAAGTACCATAAAAGATATTATGCTCGGTTTTATTTAAATGAAAAGCCTATATTTATTCATATTTTGCGATTATTGTAATCAATAAAATTGGGAATAATTCTTATTATAAATATCACATATTTAATATTATGAAATTTAAAGTAAATTCAATAACTTAATATTAATTTTATAATTAAGATTTATTATCACTTCACTCAATATTGAAACACCCTATTAAGTGAAGTGATTAATTCCATTAAAACTGAATATATAATTATTCTCAGTTAGTGTTTATAGTAAATATCGGCATCATTTTCTTCACCGCCAGACTGACCATCTGCACCAAATGAATAAAGATCATAAGGACGGCCTTCAGAACCTGGGATCACATATTGAATATCATTGTCCCAACTGTCTTTTGGATAGCCGCCTTTGATATAGCCACCCGGCAACCAGTTTTTAGCAGACTCAGGTTTAGTGACCAAAGCATTTAATCCGCCGTCTTGCATTGAAGGGAATTTACCATTGTCCATTTTGTATTGATCTAATGAGCCAGCGACACTTTTTAAAGTAATCGCCGTAGTATCAACTTTGGCTTTTTCACCACGGCCCATCACGTTCGGTACAATCAGCGCTGCCAAAACACCTAAAATGACAATGACCACCATCACTTCAATTAAAGTAAAACCTTGTTGCTTCATATTTTTTGTCTTCACTTGCATGTTACAAATCTCTGTTCACATCATTGTTCGAATGTTTTAAATCATATTATTCATATTCACGATTGGCAGCATCACAGCAATCACGATCACCAGTACAATGCTCGCCATAAATACCAACATCAACGGTTCAAGCAACGCCAATAAAGTTGAAATTAAGGTCGTCACTTCTCGGTCTTGCATCGTCGACGCACGTTCTAGCATCCGGTCTAATTCGCCTGAACTTTCACCACTTTTGATCATTTGTACCATCATCGGTGGGAAATAACCACTTCGCTCAAGCTGTGTTGCCAAATTACCACCTTCTGTTACTTTCTCTGCCGCAAGGTTGACCGAATCTCGAATCACCCAATTATTACTGACCGCTGCGCCAATTTTTAAAGCATCGACCAAAGGCACGCCAGACTTGGTTAAAATCGACAAAGTACTGGCAAAACGAGCGGCATTAATGCCTTTAGAAAGTTTGGAAAATAACGGTAATTTCAAGGTCAATCGGTCAAAGGCATAATGTCCCGCCGCTGTTCTGAGGAATCGAACCAAGAGAAAAATCGAGACTACGCTACCGACCAATAAAAATGGCCAAGCCATTCGAATAAAATCACTGGCTTTCATTAAAGCGACCGTTATCCACGGCAAGGCATCTTTGCTTTGATCAAAGGTTTTGACAATATCTGGGACCACATAGGTCATGAGTCCCATCACAATCCCGAAAGACATTAACATCAGGATGATCGGATAAATCATCGCACCCTGCACTTTTTTTTGCATGGCAAAGCGATTTTCGGTGTAATCGGCAAGTTGGTCGAGAATGAGATCGAGATGGCCTGAACGCTCACCTGCTGCAATCGTGGCAATATACAGTTCAGGAAAACGTCCCGCTTGTTGTAGTGCGTTGGCTAAAGAATGTCCTTCCAAAACTTTAGAGCGCACCGACATCAACAGGTTTTGCACATGGGCTTTTTCGTTTTGTTTTCCCACAGCACGAATCGCTTCTTCTAATGGAATCGCAGCGGCAACCAAAACTGAAAGTTGGCGAGTTAATAAAGCCAAGTCATAGGCATTCAGCCCTTTTTGAAACCAGCGCTGCTGCGCGTGTTTGTCTTTTTGCTCAATCGGATCGACAGCAACTGGAATGAGTGACTGATCTCTGAGCTGTTGACGAATTTGACGCGCAGAATCACCCTCAAGTACACCCTTCTGCTGCTTCCCTGAAGCGTCTATGGCAGTAAACTGATATGCAGGCATTGTAATGCTCTAATTTTCCAAAATTTCTATCAGCGCAGTTGCGTCTGACCATCAAAATCATTCATATTCTTAGATATAAAATATGAGCTCACTCTAACACAACTCCTTTACGATCACGACGAAATTTAATCAGGAACTTATCCACGTTTTATGGCAAATTCAGCGAGCATTGCAACACCTATTTACCGCGTTCGAGTCGCCGTTCCGGTATATTTATACGACTGCTTCGATTACAGCTTAAGCCAAGAGCAATACCAAAAAGCTGAAGTAGCTGCACGCGTTGCTGTATCTTTTGGTCGGCAAAATTTGACCGGTATCATCGTGGAAAAAATTGCACCCGATGCACCACTCGATTCAAGCTTTAAACTCAAGGCCATTACCGAACTTCTTGATGATCGCGCCATTTTAGATGAGAAAGTTTTAAATTTATTGACATGGTCTGCACAGTATTACCAATTTCCGATTGGTGAAGTGATGCAAAGTGCCCTTCCGACCTTGTTACGCCAAGGAAAACCCTATAATTTATTGGCACGGACATGGAATCTCCTCGACCTCCATGCCGATGACAAAATTAAGCGCTCGGAACGACAGCAAGAAGCCTATAAGATTTTAAAATTACATCCAACTGGAACTGGGGAAAATTTACTCAATTTGGCAGGTGTGGAAACCGCGACACTCAAAGCATTAGAGAAAAAAGGTATCTGTCAATGTGTCTTGGCCGAACAGGACTTTAGCCCGATGCCCATGAGCATGGCGCAAATGCCGCTCACTGCAAATCCTGAGCAAAAGAAAGCCATTGATCGGGTATTAAAAGCACGGAGTCAATATCAGGCATTTTTACTTGATGGTCTGACCGGCAGTGGTAAAACCGAAGTCTATTTACAAATCATGCAAGAGGTTCTAAAGCAAGGCAAACAGGTCTTGGTTTTAGTGCCTGAAATTGGACTCACCCCACAGACCATCAGCCGCTTCCAATCACGTTTTCATTGCAATATTGCTCTACTACATTCGGGTTTGAATGATTCAAAACGTATGCAAGCTTGGCAAGCGGCGCAAACAGGTAAGGCGTCAATTATCTTAGGCACGCGTTCTGCAATTTATACTCCACTGCCGAATCTAGGTTTGATTGTGATTGATGAAGAGCATGATCTGTCCTTTAAACAACAAGAAGGCTTTCGCTATCACGCTCGGGATGTCGCACTTTACCGTGGGCATCTGGAACAATGCCCCGTAATTTTAGGTTCTGCCACGCCTAGTATCGAGTGTTATGCACTCGCGAAACAAGGCAAAATGACTGTACTGGAATTGAACCAACGTGCTGGCACCGCAGTCATGCCGAAAATGCACATCCTTGATCTGAAAGTGGCACAGAAACAGCATGGAATTAGCCAATTATTAATTGGTGAAATCCGTAAGCGCCTAGAAAAAAAAGAACAGGTATTGGTGTTTTTAAACCGTCGCGGATATGCCCCGGTTTTAATTTGTGAAAGCTGTGCATGGCAGGCCAAATGTCCGCACTGTGATGCCAATTTCACGGTACACCGCACACCCTATCAACACTTGCATTGTCACCACTGCGGCACCATTCACCGTATGCCAGAGCATTGTCCACAGTGTAATCACCAAGAACTGAAATCCGTGGGCATGGGTACAGCGAAGGTTGAAGAAAGCCTAAATGAGCTATTTCCGCAGCATGACGTTATACGGGTCGATCGTGATTCCACCAGTCGAGTCGGCAGTTGGCAAAAAATCTATGACAAGATTCAAAAAAGCGAACCTGCCATTTTACTCGGTACACAAATGCTGGCCAAAGGACATCATTTCCCTTACGTCACCTTGGTGGCGATTTTAGATATCGATTCAGGTCTACTGAGTGTGGACTTCCGTGCCATCGAGCGTACTGCACAGCTCATTGTACAAGTCACTGGGCGTGCCGGCCGTGGTGAACGTAAAGGCGATGTGTTTTTACAAACCCTAAGACCCGACCATCCGCTTTTGAATATCTTGGTCAATGAGGACTATCGAAAATTTGCCAAAGAAACCATGAAAGAACGGGAAATGGCACAAATGCCACCGTTTCGCTATGCCGCATTGGTACGCTGTGAGTCAAAAAACCAAGAACTCAATACTGAATTTTTACAACAACATGCCCAATTACTGCGTCAGGACTCTGCTGGAATTATTGATATTTGGGGGCCGATTCCTGCCCCTATGGAGCGCAAAGCAGGGCGTTACCAATCCCACATGGTTTTACTGTCTACAGATCGTGCGCGCTTACATTATTATCTGCGTTATTGGTGGCAAAACATCTTGCATAACAAGCCATCAAATATGAAATTGAGCCTCGATATAGACCCACAGGAACTCAGTTAAACGCGTACAATTCAGTCTGAAAATATCAGTCATACTGAATTGCAACTTTCGACCAAAAACACAACTCTAGGACGAGTAAATGTCACTACTGTTACAGATCACAATTTTCCTTGGCGCATCCTTATTGCTTGTCCCTTTGCTCAAGCGCTTTGGTATTGCAACGGTATTGGGATATCTGTTCACTGGTATTTTGCTCGGCCCCGATGTCTTTAACATTGCCAGTGATCCCCAAGCGATCCAAGATCTCGCTGAGTTTGGCGTGATTTTGCTGATGTTCCTGATCGGCCTCGAACTCCGCCCACAGCGTCTATGGAGTATGCGTAGTTCTATTTTCGGCATGGGTAGTTTACAAGTTGGTCTGACCGGTCTTGTTTTAGCGCTAGGCAGTTTTTTTGCCTTACAACAAGGCATTGCAGCCAGTATCGTTATCGGTTTCGCTCTCGCTCTTTCTTCTACTGCCTTTGTCTTGCAGATGCTGAGTGAAAAACAGCAATTAAACACCACCTATGGGCAACAATCCTTTTCGATTTTGCTGTTTCAAGATATGGCTGCAATTCCGCTGATTGCAGTCATCCCCCTGCTCGCAGGGACAGAATCATCACATCACGGAATCGCCTATTTCGCTGCCATCATTGCGACTTTTTCAGGCTTATTTTTATTTAGTCGATACTTAATGCGGCCTTTTTTCCGCTTCGTCGCGAAAAGTGGTGCGCATGAACTGATCACCGCTGTCGGTTTATTTATAGTGCTGGGTGTCGTGGTGTTGATGGATGTACTCGGTATCAGTACCACGCTTGGTGCATTTCTGACGGGCGTGCTATTGGCAGACTCGGAATTCCGCCATGAACTCGAAGCGAGTATTGCTCCGTTTAAAGGGCTTTTACTTGGTCTGTTCTTTATGACCGTGGGCATGACCACGGAACTGTCATTATTCGTTGAAATGCCATGGTTCATTATCGGTGGTGCATTGGCACTGATGCTCATCAAAATGGCGTCACTTACCGCAATTGCACGTTATCTCAAAAATTCATGGCGCAACAGTATTTTACTGGCGACCTGTTTGGCTCAAGGCGGTGAATTTGCCTTTGTGGTCTTTAGTGTGGCGAAAAGTGAAAATGTCGTACAACAAGCCATTTTGGAGCCATTAACCCTCATCGTCACCTTGTCGATGGTGTTGACCCCTATGTTGTATTGGTTAATACAATCACAAATTTTGCCACGTTTTAATCCAAAAACCATTCCCGAATATGACGACATTCCGGATGAACATAATCCTGTGATTATTGCGGGCTTTGGGCGTTTCGGACAAATCATTGCTCGTGTGGCGCATTTACAGCATTTGTCTTTTACCGCCATTGATAGCAACTTAGACAAAGTCGATTTCGTACGTAATTATGGTGGTCATCTGTATTATGGCGATGCCACACAACCAGATATTTTACGCGCTGCGGGCATTGAACATGCCAAAGTGTTTGTCCTTGCCATAGATGATATTGAAGACTCAATGAACGTGGCGCGTCATATTCGTCTGAATTACCCTCAGTTAAAATTATTGGTCCGCGCACGTGACCGTCATCAGGTGCATTTGCTGCGTGATTTGGGGATTGAGCATATTTGGCGTGAAACCTATTTATCGTCTTTAGGAATGGCCTATCACATGCTGTGCGACTTAGGCATCAGCGATGAAGATGCCTATAAAAGTATCGAATTGTTCCGTGATTATGATGAGAAACTGCTGACTCAACAGCAGCAAATCTATACCGATGAACAAAAGATTTATGAAACGCATCGTAACGCTTTAGCTGAACTGGAACATTTGTTTGAAAGCGATGCGCAAGCCCGTGAAAAACCTACAGGTGTTGATTTACAACGCAGCTTACAACGTCATCGTATTGATGTCACAAGAGATGATAATGAATGACTTGTGTTTTACAATATCGTCACCATTAAAGCAGGGTTATGGAGAATTTTATGTCAGATTTACGCCAACGCTTTTTTATTGAAGATAGCCCTGTTCGTGGAGAAGTGGTTCATCTTGAAGAAGCCCTACAAACGATTCTTGCACAGCGTGACTATGCACCTGCTGTACAAATTCTCTTGGGTGAAATGCTCAGCGCGACTGCCTTGTTGGCCAGCACCTTAAAAATTAAAGGTCGTATTAGCTTACAAATTCAGGCTGCAGGCACTTTTAAATGGGCAATGGCGGAATGTAATCATCTCGGTGAAGTTCGCGCACTTGCAGATTATGAAGAAGACCCGCACTTTCAAACCGCTGAAGACAGCAGCACGGTACTGAAAGCCTTGGTAAACCCAGTACTTTTCATTAATATCGAGCCTGAATTTGGTGAGCGTTATCAAGGGATTGTACCTTTAGACAAACCGACTTTAGCGGGTTGCTTGATGCAATATTATGATCTATCTGCACAGATCCCGACACGCATCGTCTTAGCAAGCAGCAACAGTCGTTCAGGTGGTTTACTGATTCAGTTATTACCTCGGAATAGCGAAGAAGAACAACGCCGTGTCGATGAAGATCTATGGCCACGTTTAACCATGCTGACCGAGACATTAAAAGCAGATGAGTTAACGTCTTTATCTGCAAATGAAATTTTATATCGTTTATATAACGAAGAAGAAGTTCGTTTACCTGAAACTGAAGCCTTAAAATTTGGCTGCACGTGTTCAAAAGAACGCTGTGCGACAGCACTTGAACAAATTGGTGTTGCTGCAGTTCGTGAAACCCTAGAGTTTCAAAACCCAATTGAAATGGATTGCCAATTCTGTAATACAAAATATACCTTTACTGCAGAAGAAGCTTTATCCCTTTTTGGTCAACACCTCAGCTAAATCATCGTGATGATTGAAAGCCTAAATCTAAGCATCCTTCGGGGTGCTTTTTTATTATTCCGATTAAATTTAGAACAGCTACTTTCTTGCGCTTAGTCGAATGGGTTCGAACTATAAAGCATCAACATGATCAGCTGTATTTGCGATCAATTTTTTTTCGAGTAGAATCGCGCCAGAAATAAAGTCAAAAAAACCAACAAAGCTTTATTTTTAATTGAAAAATAATGTAAAAAAAACTGGATAAATTATGAAACTCAAAACACTCGCTATTGCTTTAGCCATGTTCTACTTTGGCCCAATGACAGCACATGCAGCAGACCTCGTCGGGACATGGAAAACCATAGATGACAAAACAGGCTATGCTCGTGCTGAAGTCCAAATCACTAAATTAAAAGACGGCAGCTATAGCGGTAAAATCACCAAAGTGCATGCCATCCCCAACCGCCCTGTCACCACGATTTGTGAAAAATGTGAAGGTAAACTCAAAAATGCACCCTTAATTGGTTTACCGATCTTCTCTGGCTTTAAACATAATACAAAAGAGAATGCGTACACCGATGGCAAGGTGATCGACCCACTTTCAGGCAATACTTATCAAGGTAAAGGGCAATTGAATGCGCGCGGCAATGTCCTGACACTTCGAGGTTATGTTGGAACCACGCTTCTCGGCCGGACGGTATCTTGGATCCGCGTCAACTAAAGTCGCCATTTGGCTTTCATTGGCATGATGAACTCAACTCCAGACGAGTTCATCATGCCGATAATAATCTACTTTGAGATGAATTCCGACTATTTTACTAGTGCGTAGACGTTCAGCATAAACCTTATTTATCGCCAACAAGATCATGTTTTGGCTCAAAAAATAAATACCATTTCTTAAAATATCACTAGAACATTCATATTATTTCAGGCTACATTAAAACCATAATATTTTTATGCCTTTAATTTTCTGGCATCTGCTTTTTATGTAATGTGGGTAACTGTATGACTGTTAAATTCCTCTTTTCTATCCTGTTCGGTATGTTCTCAATATGCAGTATATCATCTGCTTTGGCAGCGATTGACCCCTTAGTGGGGACATGGAAAACCATTGATGATCGAACAGGTTATTCCCTTGCCGATGTGGTGATTCGTAAAGATAAACATGACCTGTATTCAGCTACTATTATTCAAAGCCGAAGCATCCCCGGAACAGCAAATATCTCGACGTGCACGCAATGTACCGGTGCTCAGAAAAATAAACCGATGGTCGGTTTAACCACCTTATCCGGCCTAAGCGCTGATCCAGAAAAGCCCAATGAATTTGTGGGTGGTGTAATGCTCGATCCCAAATCTGGCAAGCACTACAATGCACGCGCTCGTTTGATGAATAATGGCAAGCATTTGATCATCAATGGTCGTACTGAAGGCTCTGCAATTGGACGCAATGTCACTTGGGTCAAAAACTAAGCACGAGGCCTTTAAATCATTAAAGGCCTTTTTTAACTTAAAAATTAGAGTAAAAACTCCATATTAAAGCAGCGTTTTAAAAAAATATGCCAAATACATCACAAACTATCACATTGATTTTGTAGGTCTTTATATATAAATTAGGCAACTTACTCTAAAAACACAATTCTGAATTTTCAGGGGATGAAATGAAAAAAATATATCAACAATTATTTGCCGGAATAGTACTTAGCACTTTGTCAGGATTGTCAATTGCTTCGGAAACCGATCCACTAGTGGGGAAGTGGAAAACCGTCGATGACCGTACAGGATATTCGCGTGCAGACGTTGAAATTCGCAAAAAAGCCGATGGAAGCTATGAAGGCATCATTGTCACCACACGCAATGTCCCTGGCACTGAAAAAATGGGCGTCTGCTCGAACTGCCCAGGTGAATTGAAAAATAAACCTTTTATCGGCTTGCCATTTATTTGGGACTTTAAACAAGATCCAAAAAATCCACGTGAATTCCAAAACGGTAAAGTTCTGGACCCGATTGGTGGAAAAATCTATAAAGGCAAAGCAAGACTTAGTGCTTCAGGAAAACATTTAACTATACGTGGGTATGTTGGTGTATCTGTGATTGGTCGTAGTGTCACTTGGATAAAATATTAATTTTAAATGTGTTTTTAAAAGCCTCCTCGTGAGGCTTTTTTATTGTCATGTTTTGAAACAATAAGATGCTGTTTGCCCCTATGACAGTTTGATGAACCCTTCTATATTGATTAAAACATGATCAATATTTATACAGAGAGTATGCCAGACAATCACTATCAAACTTTAGGGATCGCCCGAGATGCTTCGGCTGATCAAATAAAAAAAGCCTATCGAAAATTGGCGCGTAAATATCACCCTGACGTCAGTAAAGAGGCTGATGCTGAAACGCGTATGCAAACGATTAATGTTGCATACGACACTTTAAGTGATGCCGAAAAGAAAAAACAATACGATTTTGAACTCGATCATCCTCAAGGATTTGCTGGGTTTAATGCTGGCAACCAAGGTGGTTTTGACCAATCTCAGTTTTATCGCCAATCGACGAGTGATGGTCAGCATGCGGACTTTAGTGGATTTGAAGACTTGTTTGGTCGTTTTGGGCAAGGCTTTGGTGGCGGTGACTATCAGTATCAACGTGCAAACCGCCAAACCAAGAGCTTCCGTGGTGAAGACCAACACGCCAGTTTAGAAGTGGATTTAGAAATCGCATTTCATGGTGCAACGCAGAATATCACCTTACAGATTCCAAGCCTCAACCCCCATGGTGAGCCTGAAGTCCAACGTAAAACCCTGCAAGTCAAAATTCCTGCAGGTATGAAATCAGGTCAACAAATTCGACTCTCCGGCCAAGGGCAAGCTGGCTATAACGGTGGAGCCGCCGGCGATTTATACATTGAAATTTTGTATAAACAAACTGAGCAAATCCGTGTAGAAGGCGTTGATATTTTCCAACAACTGAATATCAGTCCATGGGAAGCCGCATTGGGTCAAAAAATTGCATTTACCAGTCCTGATGGCAAAACATTAGAACTACAAATTCCTAAAAATGCACGTACTGGTCAGCAGCTACGATTAAAGGACAAAGGGATACCAAATAAAACACCCGGACACCTTTACCTGATTTTAAATATACAGATACCAGCTGCACAAACCGAACAAGAGCAACAAGCATATGCGGCTTTTGCTCAAGCTTTTCCGTCATTTAATCCACGACAGTCTTAAGGAGAGCACCATGACAACAATTCATTATCGTGAAATTGTCTGTGACGGATGTAAACAGACTGAAATCGTAGACGAAAAAAGTAGTTTTGATCTACAACACTTTGCCTCTGCCTGTGGGCAAAGTCCAGAATGGGTTCTGCAACTACTCGAATACGATATTCTGCCTAGCCGTTCAGAAGACAGGATTCATCAATTTTTTGGCGATGATATATCTCGCGCACGGCGTGCGTATCGGCTTCAACGAGATTTCGATGCCAGTTTTACTGCGGTCGCTATGATGCTTGATTTAATTGACGAAGTTCAACAACTACGTCGCCAAGTCAAACACCAACAGTTTCATTCACATTAAATGTAATCATGAACGCTCTGCCTCGCAGGGCGTTTTTCTTTTCTTGTAGAGTTTGTCTTGTAGAGGAAGTGATCGACAACCATGAAAACACGAGATTGCAATAAAAAAGTCAAAAACATGTTTCCTGAGTACCGTGATTTGGTCTCTCAGTTACGTGATGAAAATCCATATTTTGCACGGATCTTTGAAGAACATGATGAGTTAGATCGTGAAATTATTCAATTGGAATTAAATCCTGTCAATCACCATAACACGGATATTGAGACCATTAAGCGTAAGAAATTAAAGCTAAAAGATGAAATTTATCGCTTGCTGAAAAGTAACGAAAATGATGATATCTCTTGAGATATCGATTCATGTATAGGGGATTTTTCATGATGCATGTCGTTCGCAGTACAACCCACGAGGCTACACAATTGAATTACTAAGACCATAAGGATCGGTCAAATCGCGTTGTACTGCAGATTTTTAAAAAACAATAAAATCATGACAAAGGATTCATCATGCAAATACATCATGTGCTATTTGGAGCATTACTCAGTTTCAGCGGTCTGTTGCATGCCAGTGATAAACGAGTATTTGAAAAACCATGGATGACCAAACAGGATATTCACGCGGTGATGTGACCATCGTCAAAAATGCCGACGGGACGTATAGTGGAACACTTACTGCAATACGCCCAATGCCGTACAAGCCCTTGGTCGAAGTGTGCTTAAAACGCAAAGGCAAACTCAAATATGCACCCTTGGTGAGTCTCGAAGTTATCAAAGGATTTAAAGCAGACCCATCCATCAGAGAAGCTAACGCGAACTATTTGAGTTTCGTCAGCTTCTCAATTTCTTTCATAGTTTTAACCGTACCTTTGACTGTGCCCTTCACCGTTTGTTTAATTGGTTCATAATCCATAAACCAAAACAAATTCATGTGTTGATCGCCATGTTGCTGTGCCAGCATATCAATCACACTTTTTTCGCCACGCCCCACCAAATGCCGTCGATAAAAATAATACAGCAGTAAAATCGTGGTAATCAACATGATACCAAGCATGATCCAAAAACCGGTTGGCGATTTGAGTCCGGGAATAAACTCAAAGTTCATACCGTATATACCAGTTAATAAGGTTAATGGTGCGAAAATCGCCGTAATAATCGCTAAAATACGCATATTTTCATTGGTTTGGTTGGCAACGGCTGAAAAATGCAGATCAATGGCGGCCTGCACGGCACTGCGTAATCGTGTGGTGTGTTTTTGAATGCGTTCGATATGGCTAGTTAAATCATCTACGCGAACCAGCATGATATCCTGCTTTTCACTGCGCTTTTTGCCTTTCAAATGCGGGTAATTATCCACAACTTCATCACGCAGTTCTTGCAAGGCTTCAATTTGCTCTTCACACAAGTTTTCCACTTGCTGAAAGGCCATATTTTCCTGCAACAGTTGATGCCACTTGGTAAAACGCCGATGCCCTTGCAGCAATTCTCGCTGCCAAAACTCGACACGGCGGGTCAAAGGAACACGTAAATCCAAGTATCCATCTACCATATTATTCAGTAAGCGCAATGCCAAATCTAAGGGTGTAATGGCTAATTTTCGTGGTTTATTTTGTTCATCAATCGGACGAGAAATTAAAGTTTCAATCCGTTGGATATAACTTTCAATGGCTTTGTTGCCTTTTTCGCGCACCGTGATCAGCACTTGGGGCGTGATCAAAAAACTGATCGGGGTGGTCGCCAAACCAAAGACCCGCTCATGCTTTTCAAGAGCTTCTGCACCTGCAACAATTTGGTCATCGGGTGTGACCATTTTTCTAAAAATTAATAAATCATAATCATCGAGTGTGTCAAAGGCACACGGATGCTCTAAATTTAAAATATCCCGCAGATGGTATTCATTGACCCGTAGATCTGATGCCTGAAAAATATCACTCTGCCACTGCTCTGGGCGGTTGACGACATCTTCACGGGTACAATCAATCCAAATAAACTCAGGCTCAAGTTCAGGATAATGCTCACATTGCACTTGGTCTTGCACATAGATATGCGCGGCTGTTGGATGCTGAAAAAAATAATAGGTTTGCATATCTCATTTATTATTGTGTTTACTTTTTCATGATGCCATAAAAAAAGCCTTGAGCAAGTCAAAGTTCATACTCTGACTGCACTCAAGGCTTTTTAGAATCCATTCACAGAGCCGAAACCCTGTGAATCAACAAACCATTAAGCTTGTTCGATGTCTTTCATGGTTAATTTGATACGACCGCGGTTGTCGACATCAGCAACTTGTACTTTGATCTCTTGACCTTCAGATAATACGTCTGAAACGTTCGCAATGCGTTCGTTAGAAATTTGAGAGATATGAAGTAAGCCATCAGTACCTGGAAGGATGTTTACAAACGCACCAAATTCAACGATACGAATCACTTTACCAGTGTAGATTGTACCTGGTTCGATTTCAGCAGTAAGCGCTTGGATTTTCGCAACAGCAGCAGAAGCAGCCGCTTTAGTTTCACCAAATACGCGAACTGTACCGTTATCTTCGATATCGATTGCTGCTTTAGTTTCTTCAGTGATCGCACGAATCGTTGCGCCACCTTTACCAATCACATCACGGATCTTATCAGGGTTGATGTTGATCACTTGGAATGTAGGCGCGTGCATAGAGATTTCAGGACGAGCGCGTGAAATTACTTGGTTCATTGCATTTAAGATGTGCATACGACCTGCATACGCTTGGTTCAATGCAACTTCCATGATCTCTTCAGTAATACCTTCGATCTTGATGTCCATTTGAAGTGCAGTAATACCGTTTGCAGAACCTGCTACTTTAAAGTCCATGTCGCCAAGGTGGTCTTCGTCACCCAAGATGTCAGAAAGAACTGCGAAACGCTCGCCTTCTTTGACTAGACCCATTGCGATACCCGCAACTGGCGCTTTAAGTGGAACACCTGCGTCCATAAGTGATAGAGAAGCACCACATACAGAAGCCATTGAAGATGAACCGTTAGATTCAGTGATGTCCGATACGATACGGATCACGTACGGGAAGCGGTCAGCTGCTGGAAGTACAGCTTGTACACCACGACGCGCTAAACGACCGTGACCGATTTCACGACGTTTAGGACCAGATTCACGACCAGTTTCACCTACAGAGTATGCAGGGAAGTTGTAGTGCAACATGAAGTTGTCAGTTTTCGTACCCGCTAATGTATCTACCATTAACGCATCACGTGTATTACCCAAAGTTGTTGTTACCAACGCCTGAGTTTCACCACGTGTGAATAATGCAGAACCGTGAGCACGGTCTAACACGCCAACTTGTACGTCAAGCGCACGAACTGTTTTAGTATCACGGCCATCAATACGTGGTTTACCTGACAAGATGTTGTCACGTACTGTACGGTATTTCAGGTCTTCGAATAATTCAGCTAAGTCGTCAGCGATACCGTCAACGTCTTCTTCTGGAACAAATTGAGCAACAGCTTCAGCTTGAAGCGCATCAAGTGCTGCATAACGATCGTGTTTAACAGCGATTGTGTATGCTTCAGAGATTTTCGCTTCAAACGCTTCTTTTAATTTTGCACGAAGGTCTTCGTTTTTCGCAGGTGCAGTCCAAGTAGACTCTGTTGCACCAGCAGCCGCAGCAAATTCTTTAATCGCTTGGATCGCGATTTGCATTTCGTCATGACCGAACAATACAGCGCCAAGCATTTGGTCTTCAGAAAGTTCTTTCGCTTCTGATTCAACCATCAATACTGCAGATTCTGTACCTGCAACCACAAGGTCAAGGTCAGATTCTTTAAGCTGTTCGTGGTTCGGGTTAAGGATGTATTCACCGTTGATTAAACCAACGCGCGCACCACCGATTGGACCACGGAAAGGCGTACCCGCAATTGCAAGTGCAGCAGATGTACCTAACATTGCAGCAATGTCAGCATCCATCGTTTTGTCAGAAGAAATCACAGTCGCAGTCACTTGGATTTCGTTGTAGTAACCTTCTGGGAACAACGGACGGATTGGACGGTCGATTAAGCGTGAAATAAGAGTTTCAGCTTCAGACGCGCGGCCTTCACGTTTACCGTAACCGCCCGGGATACGACCTGCAGCATATTGTTTTTCTTGGTAGTTAACAGTCAATGGGAAGAAGTCTTGACCTGCTTTAGCTGTTGGTTGAGCAACAACGGCAACAAGAACTTGTACACCACCCATAGTGATGATTACAGTGTTCGCTTGACGCGCAACACGACCTGTTTCTAGGACAACTTGATGCTGACCGTATTGGAATTCTTTACGAATAATATTAAACATCGACATGTTTTATTTTTTCCTGATTTTATTCTAGTGGAGACCCCTAAGGTTTGGCATTCACTCAACGCCCCAAACGCTGCAACATAAATGACAAAGCTTAGAAGCCGACCTCACTAGATATTAAAAACATTAATTAAAAATACTAATTTGAGACACAAAGAAGGAGCGAATCAACGCCCCTTCCCCATTATCCAACCAAGGTTGGATAGACTTTAGTTTTCAGTAATACAGCACTAAGCATGCAATAGTCCGAAAATAAAAGTTTAAATCGAATTAACGACGTAAACCTAAAGCAGCAATCAATGCGCTGTAACGAGTAGCGTCTTTACCTTTAAGGTAGTCAAGAAGCTTACGACGTTGGTTAACCATACGGATAAGACCGCGACGGCTATGGTGGTCGTGTTTGTGCTCTTTGAAGTGACCTTGTAAATCATTGATTTGAGCAGTTAAAAGAGCTACTTGAACTTCTGGTGAACCAGTGTCGTTTTCAGCGCGAGCGAATTTTGCAACGATCTCTGCGCGATCTGCGTTTGTTAAAGCCATTCGATTTCTCCGAGATGCTTATAAAGTTAACTTTTGATACGAATCAACTGATAAATCAGCTGACTGCCGTGCATCACTACAGCAAGTGCATTATATTAAGGGAAAATCGTCCCAATTGCAAAAAGAGATGGCCGACTTCGTCAGGTTTTCATGACGATAATAGCGCCTTTTTTTTCACATCGATTCCATTATAAATTTTTTATATGTTTCGATACTTTATGCGACACAAAACCGCATATTTCTAACATGTTGAATGCGATGTCATTGAATGAATTTTAAACTGATTTTTTGATATATTTTGCCACTCGATGTTTAGCATGCAAAACTCAAAGTGGAATGATTAAAAAAAAGCCCGAGCTAGGCTCGGGCTTTTTTGCGCTGTAGTTTCTTCTTTTTTAGTTATTGTTTTATTATTTATTGTTTTATGTGGCGCTTTTCCGCGTCCTTATGTCAAACATTCCATGTTTTAACTTGCACTTCCTTATGTGGTAGATTTTGCCACAACGGCTATTAGATAAAAGTCGTATTTTTCGTATCTATATGTAAGCTTTTTCGTACATCAGTTAAGCTCTATTTCTTTTCTGTTACAGCGTATAGGCATTTCTTATTTTCCAGACATAAAAAAGCCCTGTAGTCTCTCCCAAAACTACAAGGCTTAGCGGCTGTAAGTTTCCTATTTCCTTACTTCACTGTAAGTTCGCTGTCTTTTGACGTTATTCTTATACTTTTGCGATTTTACTCAACCATCCGTGTTGAGTTCTTTTTCTGTGAAGTCATCTTCTCAAAAAGCTCTAAAAAGCTCTATGCGCAAATCTCCTGAATCGATGTAAGCCATTTCTTACAAAATACGGTACATTTTGCCTAGGCTTTACAAAGGTAGGTGATTGTTAATTTTTTCTAACAGACCACTAACTCGCGCTGTTCTTTTTATAAGCGCTTTTGCCAATGCATCTTTTGCAACAAGCAAACTCACCACTTTTTTGGCACGAGTGATGGCGGTATAAATCAGCTCTTTACTCATCATTTCGGTAGCATGATTTTCCAAAACTACCGCCGTATGGGTAAATTCAGAACCTTGAGACTTATGTATGGTCAAGGCATAGGCGGTTTCTATACTTTTAGGTAACCGTGTTGCCACCACCCATTTATCCAAACTTGGAAAATAAACCTCAAACTGCGACTTTTCCGTCATCGGTCGTTTTAAGCAAATCCCGATATCACCATTTGATAGTCCAAGTTGATAATCGTTATAGGTCATCATGACTGGACGCCCCACGTACCAATCCCCTTGTTTCAACACACCCAAGGCATTTAAGACCCGAAGTTCAATCTGCTGATTGAGCTCATGTAAGCCTAATTTTCCATGTCGAATGGCCGATAGAATCCGATAATCATCAAAATAGCGAATCAATTGGGCTAACCAATCTGCATATTCAGCGGGTTGCTCTGGCCATTGTTTTAACCATACCACATAGGGCTGAAAACCATACATCAGTTGATCATAATATTTTGCCCAATGTGCCACACTGTTCGTGGCGTCGGGGAGATATTGCAACTGAATCACATCGTTCATATTCGGTGTCAATTGAATCGGCTGAAGTTCAGATGCAGACACTACCTGATGTTCGAATTTCGCCAGAACTTCTGTGGTTGTTTGCTGCTGTTCTTGTTGTTGAATAAAACCGGCAAACTCACCAATGGCTGCACCTTGCACAAAACGGCGGCTGGTCTGTAAATGAGTGCGGTTGGCTTGTAGGGCATCCACATCCTGAAGATTAGCCAAAACTGCGCCAACATCGACCGAAGCCAACTGTTCTGCGTCCCCCAATAGAATCAGCTTACTGTGCTGAGGGATCGCCGCGAATAGCATCTGCGCCAAACTTAAGTCCAACATAGAGGCTTCATCGACCACAATGACGTCATAGGGTAAGCTTTGACGCTCATTAAACCGAGGAATTGAGCGGGTCCCTAAACCCAATAGACGATGCAAAGTCACGGGTTTCAAATGTTTATGAATAATCGAATAATGCTGCAATGCAGGATCTTTAAACGCGGCTTGTAAGGCTTCTTCCATTCGCTGCGCCGCTTTTCCTGTCGGCGCTGCCATCGCAATTCTTAAATTTGGATTTTGCTCATTCAACACGGCAATAATCCGTGCCAAGGTATAGGTTTTACCTGTCCCAGGCCCACCGGTAATGATATTAAAATTGTGCTGACACACCATGTGCAGTGCTTGAATCTGATGGGGATCGGTCAATAAATCCTTTTCAATATTAAGCGTCTGCGTTTGATTAAGATCTTGCTCAGTTTGCTGCTTTAAACGTGCGACTTGCTTGGCCAAAGCATTTTCTAGTGCCCAATAGCGATAAAGATACAGTCGCTGCGAATCAAAAATAAAAGGCGCAACCGGCGTTTTTTCAGCTTGCTCAAGCTGAACCATCTGAGCCAAACATTGAATCTGTACATCTTCGGCCAAAATACAACTGTCGCCTTTTTCCACGGCTTGCATCAATTGTTGAATTAACTGATTTGCAGCAGGATGACTGGCCTGATTGGGTAAATAATGTTGGATTAAATAGTCAATCCAATCCGGCAAAACCGCATCTAAATCAGCAGTTTCTTGGGGATTTTGGGTAACTAAAACCTGCATTTCTACAGTGTTTTCTTGTCCCGCGTGCAAAGGCTGTGCTGACAAGGCTTTTTGATCATTTTCCACACAGTTATCCTCAAACTTATCCACAAAGCAACTTATTGTTTCAGCGTGAATATTTTTATCTTTTTCGTGCTTTTTCACGTTTTAGCCACAACCTTTTCGCTCAATATTGCATCGAGGTTTTGAATGAATGTATCCGCCGGCTTCCAGTGATATACTCCACGATCGGACTGTCCATCCATACCGCGAAGATATAAATAACTCGCCCCACCCAAATGCTGCGTCATGTCATAGTCTTTCATCACGGCTTTCAAATAACGATGCAGGGCCACCAAATATAAAGCCGCCTGCAACCAGTAACTAGAATGACTCATACTTTCTCGAATATAGGCATGATTATAATGTGCGGTCTGATCGCCTAAGAAATTACTTTTATAATCGGCAATGTGATAACGCTGACCATCATAATATACCAAGTCAATCGACCCCGTCAGATAGCGTGCCGTAAACACATCATTCAAATCTTGTATCTGTAAATCTGGCTCATTTAGGCTTTCAAATAGCATGCGTATTTTACGTATCGCCAATGCACGATCTGCTATACTTAAATGAAAGTCCATTTCTGAACGATATTCACCATCGTTTAACTGATGCAGGCTAAAACCATCATGCAATGGTGTATGAATAATTTGACTGTACCATTCCCGCATTTCTTCAATCAGTTCAGCTTCATCTTGCTCAGGGTTTGCCGTTTGACCAAACTGTTTCATCAAGTTTTGCAATATTTGCGGCGAATCAAACTCAACATCACTATGAAAACGTGATGCGATGGCTTTGGTCAACTTCTCTTCAGGGGTGCTAAATCGAACTTTTTCCATCAATTTATGCAAGAAACTTCCGGGCTTGGTTCCCTTTGGAAAATGCCGTTTAATCCAGCTAATTTTCTCTGCCGTTTCTGCTTCAATAATTTCAACTTGTTCAACTTCATCGGCAGCACTGTCTTCCTGCTCGGTTATTGCCGCTGCCAGTTGGTCACGTTGTATGTGCGCCTTATGCGCCGTGCGCGTGAGCGCGGTAAAACTGGTGGTTTCTCGTGGATAAAAATGGCTGTTGGGAATCTCTTCCGCCTCTAACACAACAGCTTCAACCTGAGTCTGAGTCAACATCGGTGGTGCTGCACGCAAGACATCGGCATCCACACTATCTGCGTGTTGGAACAGATCTGGTGCGCTTCCACGCCAAAAAGTCAGTCCTGAACGCGCTTCTGCCAATTGTTTCTTTTCGACCTCATGATGACGTAGCACGGCATAAACACGATAACTGGCACGGGTCAACGCCACGTACCACAAGCGATGATGCTCTGCTTCATTGCGCGCATCATTTTGTTGAATATCATCTTCGGGTAAGTCCGAAGACTTCACGGCAATCACACGTTCTAACCCAAGGCTTTTTTGCTGATTGTCTTTAAGGGAAAAATTCAAATTGCCTTTTTCACTTAAGCCTGCATTTGCTCCCAATAAAAATACACAACCAAACTCTAAGCCTTTGGATGCATGAATCGTCATCAGTTGCACCCCCAATTGCCCAGTCAATTTTCGCTCTTGGGTACTTTCATTATTGATGCCTAAATTGATTTGGCGAATAAACCATTGATAGAGCTTATGTGCACCTGTGTAATGTTCACTTTGCTGACTTAATAATTCTGCGATATGGCGTAAATTCACCACTGTGCGTTCATTATCTCGACTTTGCCCAGCCACCAAACGCGTCCACACCTGAAAGACCGTCATACAGCTATTCCACGCGCTGCGGAATCCTTGCTCATTCCAAATTTGTCGGATCTGTTCGAGTTTTTCGATAATTTCGCTCAGCCCATCTGCCTGCTGTTCGAGTGCGACCAGTTGTTTCAGATCAAAACCCAATAAACGGCTCAGCAGCGCACGTTTCACCTTGGCTTCTTGATAAGGATTTAAAATCGCCGTCAGCAAAGCGGCAACGTCTTGTGCGACGGAACTTTTATAGACGCTGTCCCGTGATGCTTTATAACAAGGAACACCCAGTTGCAATAAACATTGTTGCACTTGCTCTAAGTCGAAATGGTTTTGCCCTAAGACCGCAATATCGTTTGCTGTCAGTGCTCGCTGGATATTGTTGTCTTGAAAATATAAATGTCCTTGCTGAGCTTGGTTGAGTAATGACTGAATCTGCCAAGCCACTTGCTCTGCTTCATTTAGCGTTTCATCCAAAGCCAACCAACGCAGCGGTTGTGGATTGACTTGATCATGATCAATCAACGGCGGATGCTCGCGCTCACCTGCTTGAATCGGGGTGTATTCAACATGCTCACCAAAATCCATTTGCCGATGAAACAAGGCATCCACCACTTCAACCAAATTTTTGACTGAACGATGGTTTTTGTTCAAGGTATAACAACGCCCACCCTTGCTTTGAATATCATGACGCGCTTTACGATAGGTCAGCATGTCACCGCCACGGAACCCATAAATCGCCTGTTTGGGGTCGCCGACCATAATCATACAACCCTGATGTAAGCGCTCCTTGACCCGCCAAATACTGGATAGCATGTCATCTTGATCTTGGTTGGTGTCTTGAAATTCATCGACTAAAATCAGCGGATATCGTGCCAAAACATGAGCGGCAAAACTGTCTTTCCCTGCTGCTGAGCTTTGCTGTAAGGCTTCCGATAAGGTCCTAATTTGTTGTGAAAAGGTGGTTTCGCCAGCGTGGGACAACACTTGAGGTAAACGCTTTTTGACTTCCTGTGCCAAATAAAAGTTTAGAAATTGTTCTGCTTGATTGATATGTTCATAAGCATTGAGCACCGCTCGAAGTTGTTGCACAAAAGCATGTTGATAAAATTCTTTTGAGACATCTGGCTGCTCTTCAACGACTTTGTCTTTAAATACACGTGGCTTGAATTCAGTTTTATTCGGATCATAAAACAATGAACGAATGGCTTTCATCGTCGGTTGTAACACGTCGGACTGAGTCAATACCCCTTGGCTACCCGAATCTTCAAAGTGCTGTAAAAACTCGGGAATGCGTGTATTAAAAGTGACAAAGAATGTCCCTTTATTAAAACGTCGAGCGTCGACAAGGTTCTTATAATGACTTTCGGCATCAAAACACGCTGCAAGCTCTACACGAGCGGCAGGCAGCATCTGCGCAAGCTGATGACACATCGCTTCAAAATGCGCCAAGGCATTTTCGGGTAATTCAGGGACGCGCAAATCCACCGATGGGAAGTTTAGACTTTCCTTTACCACGCTAAGATAGTATTCAGGGCCTTTCAACTGATGATTCAACATCAAATATTCAATCAAATGTGCAGGCTGCTGCTGAATCCAATCTCTTAATAAATCATGAATGATCCGTTCAATATGTAGGTCTTCATCATCACTGATTTGCACTTGTTCAATACGACCGCTTTCAAAGGCAAATTCACGTAATAACTTTTGACTAAAGCTGTCCAAGGTCCCAACAAAGAGTTCTTCATATTGTTGTAAGACCACGTTCAACCGATTGTAGGCATAATCTAAATGATGCCCATGATCTTTCAGCACTTGCTGATACAAAGGGTCACTCAAAATTTGCTGAAGTTCGGCCAACTCATCTTGAGATGCCGCGAGCAGGCCATAAATAAAGTCACGGGTTTCTTCAATCCGCAGCCGAACTCGCGCTTTGAGTTCCGCTGTGGCTTTACGGGTGAAAGTGGTGGCAATGACCTGATTCGGCATATAGCGATCGAGAAAAATCCGTACCATCAGACTGGAAAGCGTATAGGTTTTTCCTGTACCCGCCGAGGCTTCAATCCAGTGCAGTCCGGTAAAGCTCATGTCTGCAATCGGGTTGGTGGACATTTTCATCGTTTGCTGTGGCATATTCATTTTTTCACCTCAGGCTTGATGACATTGAGTTTTTTTAGGCCGTCATCCGCCTCGGTATCCATCACATGATATAAACGTTCTGCATAATAACGACAGGACAATGCCAGAAGCTCATCTGCCGCTTGTTGCTGTAAAATAAAGCTCCAATCACGATGGTGGCTATTGGCTTCATTCGACTCCAACTCCACTCCACCAAAACTATGATTTTTCAGCCATTCCTCTTGAAGCTTTGCAAAATTATCTGGCATGAGCTGGCCTGTTTCATTCTCCACCCAAGTGCATTTTTCTTGGCGAATTAAGGCAGCAGGCAGCACCACAGGACGTTTTTGTGCATGTTTCCACATCGCCACCCATTCACTGAGCTGCAGCTTGGCTTGTGCAGAGCTTAATCCACAACAGACTATGCTTTTATCATTACAAATCACTTCACGACGATACGTCGCGCCCTCATCGCCTAAGTCTAAATAGCTCAACCACAATAGATATTCGAGCCAGGTTTGCGTCTGACGCTTAGGCTTTGCCCCAGACGCCATACAGCTTAACCAATGCATACTCTGAGAGTCTTCAGGCACGGTGATACTCAGTATCAAATGCGGTTCAAGCTGTAAGTTTTGTAAGGTGGTCGCGGTTACACGGCGTCCATCCAAACGCTCTAATAACTGTGCCTGCTCTTGCAAACTGAGCTTCCAAGTCGCTATTTGACTATGTCCCACAGGCAGTACATCTTGGAACAAGGCCATATCCGGTTCAGTTGGAGTCGTAGAGTTCTGATCCTCAGCTTGATGGACACGAGAGGCAGGTTGCACATAATGCTTTTGCAATAAGTCACGGACATGATATTGCTGTAAACGGTCGAGCAATAAAGGCTCTTGCTGTGGTAATTGGTCACCGGTATAGACACTGGCCACGCCAAGCGTTTTCAAATATGCACGAGCTGGAAACACCACATCTTTAATCCATTCCTGACCATCCAAAACCCGTACTTCTTGTTCATCATGCACAGGATAATCACGGTTAATCCACGATTGGCGTTGACCAGACTGATCTAAAATATGTTCCGCCACAGCAAACCATTGATCTTTATATCGTAAGTTTTTCGACTGCTGAAAACCCATCGGGTCAAAAGGCTGCAAAGGATAAATATGGTATAGCGGCTCGAGCTGCTGTGGAATGCGTAAGCCATCCAAATCCAGCATGGCATCATGGGGTTGGTTCAATTGCTGCGGCTGAATCATCCGTGCGAGGAACTGGCTAAATTCATATATCACAGAGGATGGCTCCCGACTTTCACCATCATTGACATCAAAGCCATTATAGAAAATCCACAAGGACTGTCGGGCAAATAACAAGGCATCTAGAAATGCACCTTTATCATCTTCCAAACGAGAGCGATCACCCAAAACCGGTTTAAACACATCCATCAAATCAAAAGGCACTTGCTGATCACGACGTGGAAACTTACCACTATCCATGTTCATCAACACCACCAATGAAAATGGGACTTGGCGGATTTTCCCCATGTCCGCAAAGGTCACGGATCCTGTCGGTTCGATCTGATCGGCAGAGCTATCGATGCCTTGTTGTATTTCTTTGAGCAGCAAAGATAATGGCAAATTAAAGCTATTGGGGAGCGACTCAACTTTATCACTTTGAGCATTGTGCAGACGTTGCGTCATCGCACGCATCACACTGCGAATGGTTTCAAATGCACGACCACTGGCCTCCACAAAAGGCTTCAAATCTGCGTCTAATTGTTGCAACCATGCTTTGACCGTCTGTGCGCTGAGATTTGGATTGAGCCAATCTCGACGCGCACTGATATCTCGGTAGATCTGAATTAAAGTTTGCACCAACTCAAAATCACTACTCAACACCCCTGCAAAACTTAAGGTGTCCTCAAATACGGCATGTTGTGGAATCGCAATCCCTAAAGCCAAACGGTCTAATGCAAATTTAAAGGTATAACGATAATCTCGGTCTTGCTCGGACAAATAAGCCAACATGTGCTGTTCGTCTAAACCACGACGGAAACCGGCTTGAATCAGCAGTTCCATCATACGTTCCATTTGCACATGGTCGAGCTGATACAGTTCTTGCACCGCATTCAAATTCAGCCAATCATGAAAATCTTCTGCGGTAAAACGACCTTGACTAATTTCAATGCGTCCAACAAAGGCTTGCCATGCATTTTGAATATCTTGACTGACCACCCCTGCAATTTTGACTGGGATATAAGGTAAATCCACAGCACTGCGACCCATGCCTCGAGTCGTCGAAAAGACCGTCCGAATATGCGGTTCCAGTTCTTTTAAGTTTGGCACCAAGACCAAGATATCACTCGGATGGCGTGGCTCTTGTTCCGTGCCATCGGCCAACCAATGCACCAACTGTTCACGTAAAACCTCTAACTGACGCAGGCTAGAATGACAGACATGAAATTGAATCGATTCATCTGCCCCCGCGAGTGCATATTGATGCTGCTCGGGTTCTTCTAAGGTCATGATGTCATATTGAATTTGAGCGAGCAGTGTTGTCGGCTCGGTGTCTGGAAAAATATCTTCCCAGCCTTCGCCACCAGACATATTCACCAATAATGCAAAGTTATCCCGCGCACGTTTACCTAAACGCGTCAGTAATGAATGCTGAGATTCACGAAATTCCGCATTGGTCGTACTCAGATAGGCCTGAATTTGTGCCGTGCCGACATTGGGATTTCGCTCAATATAACGCTGTTGTAATTTCAAGTTATAACGATCTTTCCATACGGGATCGACCATGTCTGCCCAATACTCACGCGATGGGTTGAAATACAACAGATGCACTTCGGTATACGCTGCCAAGCGATATAAAAATTTCAGTTGTGCAGGGGGTAATTCTAAGGTCGTAAAGACGAAAATCTGTTCAGGCAAACCGTTATAGGTTTGGTGACGCTCATCATCATCGCGCTCATCATCCTCAGCATCCAAATCAAATTGCTGCTGCCGATTTTGCTCAGCATGCGCCAAGGCAAACCAAAATTTATTGTCTATTTCCTGACGGTCATTAAAGTCTTTTTGGAATACTTGATGCCACAGCCAACGCTGCCAATGCTCCAGTTGTCGAGCCTGAGTCGGTAGATATTCATCGGCTTGTTCAGGTTTCAGACCTGTAAGTTGCATAATATTTAACGGCTGGTTATAACTCCACGCTTTTAGCCAGTCAGTATCGCAATGTGGACAAACCCAGTGCTCAACACCTTCATCTGGGGTATGAATACAACTGCCACGAAAGGCCATGTAGTTGGTAAAAAGCCGAGTGACTTGAGCAGCGATCCAGTACAACATTTCTTGCCGCTTTTGCTCACGTTTTTTTCGATCTGAGAGCTGTGCTGTGCTGTCAAAAATACGCTGAACTAAGGGCTGAACATCTGTCGGAATCTGTGCTGCATCAAACTGATCAGCTGCAATAAAAACCGCTAAAGCATTATAAATACGCCATTGCATAATCAACGGCGGCATATTGATACCTTTAATCCGCTCTCGGTCTTGTTTATTCGGCAAGGCCCAATCGTAGGCTTTCCACTGCAACCCTAAAATTTTACGATGATGCTTAATATTGGCACTAATACTGATTTTTTCAGCAATTTGTTTTTCTAACCATGCAGCAATGGCTTGATCGGGCACCACGATATGTCGTTCTTGCAAGACGGACAAAGCATTGGTCGATTGATTCGATTTCAATTTTTCGATTAGACAATCCACCAAAACTTCGATTCGTTGACTTTGAATTACATGTATTGCCATGGATTACCTTTACAGCCTGCGTGACCAACTACTACAAAACAACAATGATTATTTACTATACATCTTGGGCTGTCTATGCGACTTTGACAAGAGAATAGATTGCAAAAAATGCTTTTAAACAAGTATCTTAATGATACTTTATGAGAAAAAAACCAATCCAGTATCAAGGGTATCTGCTTATGAAAATTGATAACATTCCTGATTCCATCGACCCTAACTTAAATCTGGACATTATTCGCGCTGAATGCTTAGAGCTCGTCAAAAAACGTGCTTATTTTTCAGCAGGTGCAGCTATTATTCCTGTGCCATTTTTGGATGTGGTGATTGACGTCGGAATTTTGTCACAGCTCATTCCAGAAATTAATGCGCGTTTTGGTTTAGCGCCAGATCAAATTAGTGTGTATGATCCAAAAACCAAACAAATTCATTGGACGGAACTGCGTAAACGTGGTGTCGAATTTTCTGGTTTAGTGGTTGCACGAACCGCCATGAAAAAATCGCTGAATAACATTGCAGCAAAATATATTACCAAACAAGTCACTAAATTTATTCCATTAGGTGGACAATTGGTGGCAGCCAGTTTGGGTTATATTGTGATGAAAAAAGTCGCTGAAACCCATGTAGAAGAAAGCTACCAATTGGCGAAGCGTATTCAACAGAAATTTCCGAACCAACCTGTCCCAACGCCTAACAATGGTTAACGAAACGATGTATAGCGCATCAACAAGATTTAAGAATCAAAGTGATTTAAACCATAGATCTAAAGATGAAGTAAATCTGAAAATGAGCGAGTTTTGAAAATGAAGAAAAAAGCCACGAATTGCGTGGCTTTTTTCATAAAATCAATCTGCTTTCATCATAAAATCAATCTGCTTTCAACTGCGCTAAAATCGTTTTTAGCACTTGTAAACGAGCACTATGCTTATCATTGGTCGCAATCACATGCCACGGCGCATATTCTGTATCCGTGCGTTGCAACATATCTGCGGCAGCTTTGAGATAATCATCCCAACGGTCACGATTCCGCCAGTCATCTGGAGTAATTTTAAAACGCTTATGTGCGGTTTCTTCTCGAGCTTTAAACCTTGCAGCTTGCTCATCCTTTCCAATGGCTAACCAGAACTTGATGACAACCGTTTGACTGTTATATAGATCCTTTTCAAAGCGATTAATTTCATCGTATGCCCTCTGCCATTCAACGGTATTAGCAAATCCTTCAATCCGCTCAACCAAAACACGACCATACCAACTGCGATCAAAAATCGTGATTTTCTCTTCAGGGACAATTTTATTCCAAAAGCGCCATAAGTAAGGACGGCGTAGTTCATATTTTTCAGGTGCTGCTATGGTATGAATTTCATATTCGCGTGGGTCTAACTTTTTAACAATACGTTTAATTGCTCCGCCTTTCCCTGCGGCATCCATCCCTTCAAACACGATCACCACGTTGCATGAATCAAAACGTAAAGCTTCAGCCACCTTACGGCTTAATTTTTTTAATTCTTTTTTATAATCGGCTTCATCAGCGACGGCAGTGCTGGGTTCCAATAACGCCTGTGGTGTTTTGGCTTGTTTCCAACGCCCTACCGCTTTAGTTTCATGTGTTGGACAATGTTTTAAAGTGCGTAAAATATACTGTGCAAATTGCTGATCACGGACTTGCTCATCTTCACAGTCGATAATGATCCAGTCATGACTAAAACGCTGACGTAAACGTTGCAAGTTGTCATATTGTTTTTTATTGCGCCAATCTAAACCATGCAATTTATGCCAACGCGCTTCACTCGGGTCCATTTCATCCAAACGTTTTTGTAAAGATTTCCAAGATAAATCGAACCAGACCTTAATCACATCGACATGATTATTTTTTAGGTCTCGTTCATAAGCCCGCATGTTCTCGACATATTCATCAAATAAGGTTTCATCCAAAGGCTTCGACACATGCATGGCGGTACTGAGCAAATCACTATACCAGTTTCCAAACATCACCATAATTTGCCCTTCGGCAGGAATAAACCGTGCATAAGACTGCCAAAAGGTTTGTTTTGGATTAAATATGATCGGGGCATCCGCTTTCACCCTTAAGTAACGTGGATCGACCCATTCACGGAGCTGTTTGACGGCCTCCCCCTTACCCGCAAGCTCTATTCCGCTGACTAAAATCAACACGCTTTTGGCATTAGGCTGACGGCTGGTATTTTTCAGTTGATATTGCGCTTCAATTAGCTCAACCGAGAGTTGTTCTTCATCCATCAATTGAAATTCTGTTTCTTTTAAGCTCATGGCGGACCCTTGGTTTTATTCTGTTTTGAGTATAACCATGCCCTTCACCCCACAACAATGCTTTCATGTATATGCTGAAATGCAAAATATGACCGTTTCTGCAACAAACTGACTCATATTGACCTGTAATTTCGTCACTTTGTCATAGCCCTAAGCTCCAACACCCACTAAGATTCAAACATCTAAAAAATAATTGAGACACTCAATGTCCAAACTTGCGGTATTAGATGATTTACTTGAACTGTATTACCAGTTGAATTACCACAAAAAGCCAGAAATTTTACAGCGTTTACAAGATGTCCAGCAGTGGCAAAAGCAGCGCATGCAACGTACGCATGCTGTGCAATTTGCTGAAAAACACAATGTGCTGATGTCTGAATATTTTATTAACCGTTTATATGGCGGCCCTGATTTCGATGCATTAGCAGCACAAATTGCACGTCTCACCCGCTATGCGCATAAAGCAGAAAAACTAATTCCAGATAATGCCATTAAGACTGGCACTTCGGGCGTACAACTTGCGATATTGGCCGTACAGCTCGATGAACAAGTAGCCATGCAATTACTGCAAGATTATCCAAATAATCCAACCCTGACCGATGAAATGATGCGTCAGACCTATCTCAAGCTCGATCAAGGTAAAGACCGCATGTTGCAGCTGCAACTGCTGGACGATTTAGGCCGCAATTTAGATAAATACATGCGCTCATTTATGGTCTATACCGCATTTAAAATGTGTAAGGGCGCAGCAAACAAATACAATTTCGAAGTAATGTACGACTTTATGCAAGATGGCTTCTTGGCAATGAAACCGCTCAAGTCAGCAGAAAAATTTGTCCGCGAATTTACCGCTGTAGAACGCAAAATCGTTGACCGTGTACATGCCGGAGACCCGAACCCGTTTCAGCCTGCGGCTTAACAAAACTCACATCCCATAAAGCCCGTGTTTGATATAAAACAAACTGGGCTTGCAAGACTGAATTCAGATTTTTTATAGGGGATTTGCAAAGCAATTACAGCAGACCCTTATTTTTTCTGTATATTATTCACAACAAATGCAAATGACTGCTGTATAACAACAGAGAATCTGTCATCATGCTTGCAAAGCAACATTAACCCTATTTATAAGTTAGGAGTGACTCTAATGTCTAACGAGAATCAAACGCCTGCCCCTACACCTGAGTCGGCACAAAATACAGACAAAGTGAGTCCATTCTTAACTGAGCCTTTACCACAAGGGACAGCGCAAGGTCAGCAACAATCTTTAGAACAACGTCTGACCGACACACCTGTGACAGGTTCAGTACCCAAATATAATCTGCCACGTGGCGCGAATACTGGTAACGTTGGAGCAACCACGCACTTTGGTTATCAAACCGTGAGCAGCGAAGATAAAGCGCAAAAAGTAGCGGAAGTCTTCCACTCAGTGGCTGCAAAATACGACATCATGAATGATTTAATGTCATTTGGTATTCACCGTCTATGGAAACGCTTTGCCATTAACATGTCAGGCGTACGTCGCGGTCAACACGTGCTTGATATTGCAGGCGGTACAGGCGACCTTGCCAAAGTGTTCAGCCGTGAAGTTGGCCCGACTGGTCATGTGGTGCTTTCAGACATTAATGAATCGATGCTCAATGTCGGTCGTGACCGCCTCATTGATGCTGGTTGTACCAATGTCGATTTCGTTTTGGCCAATGCTGAAACTTTAGAACCTTTTGCTGACAACAGTTTTGACCTATTGACCATTTCATTTGGTCTACGCAACGTGACTGACAAAGATGCTGCACTAGCTGCAATGTACCGCGTACTTAAGCCAGGTGGTCGTTTACTGATTTTAGAATTCTCTAAACCGGTATTTGAACCATTCTCAAAACTGTATGATTTGTACTCATTCACTGCATTACCGATCATGGGTAAAATCGTAGCGAATGACTCTGAAAGCTATAAATACCTTGCAGAATCGATTCGTATGCACCCAGACCAACGTACGCTTAAAGGTATGATGGAAAATGCCGGCTTCCAAAACTGTGATTACCACAACTTAACGGGTGGTATCGTAGCTGTACACCGTGGTTTCAAACTTTAATACTGCAGGCTGAACTATGTGGTCGATTCTCGCACTTGGTGCAGTTGAACGCTTAATTCATCATGTCATTGATTTGGATGCTATTACTCGCATCCAACTGAATGAATTGCAAGGCAAAATGCTTCGTGTGGTGATCGACTCACCACAATTGTCGGTGGATGTGTTTTTTGACGATCAGAAAGTTCGCTTAGAACCGACGCCAACAGGACATACTGAAACTGCATCCATCTTTGAGCAACGCCCTTTCGAACAGCATTCAAACATAACTGAAGCAACGGCGACCTTACATGTCAAAACAGTCGTCGAGCTCCTTAAACTGCTGTTGGCTGAAGATGTTGGCAATATCCCATTGCAAGGTGATTATCACTTATTGCAGGATATCCAGCGCATTATGCAGCAAGCTGAGCCCGATTTAGCTTCGCATCTAAGCCCTTGGATTGGGCCAAGCCTTGCGCATGAAATTGGTAAGTTACAACTTGCACCCAAACATCTCAAACGTACTTTACAAAGCCATTTGTTCTTTGCTGAAGATGCGTTAAAAGAAGATTCAGGCTTGCTTGCCCCACGCTGGCAAATGGATGACCTGAATCAAGACACCCGAATTTTGAATCAAAATCTGGACCGTGTAGAAGCAAAAATTCAGCAACTGCACAGCCAAATTGACTCATTACAAGACAACACTTAAGACTAGGTAATTGCATATATGATTCCGCACGTTTCACGTTTACTCGACCTTTGGCGTATTGCTGCGCACTATAGACTCGACACGTTGTTTCCTGCGGAAGAATTACCGGAAAAAGCCCGTCATATTCTTTCCCTCATTCGCATGCACCCTGCGGCATGGTCAAGCCGCGAGCGAAAAAATCCGCTCAAGCTCAAAGAAGCCATGGAAGAGATGGGCCCGCTGGCCATTAAAATGGGGCAATTACTATCTACCCGTCGTGACTTGATTCCACCTGAAGTTTTACAGCAATTGGTGCTTTTACAAGACCGTGTAAAACCTTTTTCAAATGACGTTGCCAAAATGCGCATTCAGGAATCACTCAAAGCCGATGTTAATACCTTATTTGCACGCTTTGACGAGCAGCCTTTAGCCGCAGCATCTATCGCACAAGTGCATACTGCTGCACTGCATGATGGTCGCGAAGTCGTAGTGAAAGTGACTCGCCCGAATATTCGCAATCAAATTCTGCATGATTTTGAAATATTAGAGTGGCTTGGTCAGTTCCTTGAAAAACGCCTAGAAGCCGCTCGTGCCCTGCATCTATCTGAAATTATTCAAGACTACCGTCAAATTATTCTCAATGAATTGGATTTGACTTTAGAAGCGGATAACACGCGTCGTATGCGTCATTACTTCACCGGTTCAAGCATGATGTACGTGCCTGAAGTCTATATGGACAGCCGTGATGTCATGGTCGAAGAGCGTATTACGGGTGTACCAATTTCAGATATTGCGACCTTTGATCGCTTGGGCATGGATCGTAAAGATTTAGCCGAAAAAGGGCTCACCATTTTCTTTACCCAAGTGTTCCGCGACAACTTCTTCCATGCAGACATGCATCCGGGGAATGTCTTCGTCGAAACCATTAATCCAAGCAATCCACGCTTTATTGCCTTGGACTGCGCGATTATGGGTGAGCTTTCAAAGCACGACCAAATGACCGTAGCACGCATGCTGCTTGCGGTTATGAACAGCGACTTTATGCAACTGATTCAAATCGTGCATCAAGCGGGTTGGATTCCACCGGGTACAGATCAAGATGCCTTAGCACGTGAAATGCGTCGTACCGTTGGCCCAATGGTCTCTAAACCAATGCATGAATTGGACTTCGCCGGCATCCTGATTCAAGTGATGGATATTGCGCGTCGTTTCCATTTAGAGATTCCGCCACAACTGATGTTGCTGCTCAAGACCTTGGTCCATGTTGAAGGTTTAGGAACTGATCTCTATCCTGAATTGGATATTTGGAGTTTGGCAAAACCAATCCTCACCGATTGGATTAAAGCGCAAATGAATCCGCAGAAAAACTTAAAAGAACTCGGGCAAAAAATTCCAGACTTACTTTTAGGTGCGCAAGATTTACCAACGCTGATGATCGACAGCCTGAATGGTTTAAAAAATCAGTCGGCTTGGCATGCCAAACAACTGAATGAACTGCAAAGCATGCGCCTGCAAATGGAACATCAGCAAAAACGTAGTTGGGTTTTTGGCAGTATTATGGCCATCTTCCTCTCCATCGCGATAATTGCGCCATGGTATGTTTCCATCGTATTAATTGCACTTTCAAGCTTACTTGCCATTTGGCGTGTGTTTAAATAATCTGTGTTTAAATGATCTTGATGTATCCATAGCTCCTTTAAGCCTTTTAACAATAAAGGGCTTAAAGCTATAAAAACAAAAATTTAAATAAGGCTGAACGCCATGTCATACAGTTATTTAGGGGTACTGTATGGTCGAAATCCACTCCGAGCATGTGCAACGGCCTTGCTATATAGTTTTTCGACCCTGCTCGATGTGTTGGTTCAATTGAATTTGCACTTATCTTTTCTGAACTGGCAACCGACAGCCAACACCACCCTGTATCGGATGCAGCATAGCGCTGCATTTTGGTGGATCATTCTCTTTAATGCACTTCCCTGTATATTCCTGCTTTGTTTGCCACAGCAAAAACTGATGGCCAGGTTAAATTATTGGTTATTAGCTGGGGCCGTGATTTTTTATCATTAACCTATTTGCTTGGGCGGTCTTTCCAATGGCGACATGGGCAATCGTCTGCCTCAGTTTGTTTCGATTGCATCGGCATAACGAACAACTATTACAGCATTCCTGAGAGACGCCCTGATATGACTGAGAAGTCATTTGTCGGAAGTTTCAGCCATTGGGTCTGTGCAAAAACGCACTAGAATAATTCTACGACTGTATTTTAAGCGACTACCATGACTCAAATTTTGCAAAAAAGACCGCCTGCGCTCAATATCCGTGCTGGCCATTTAGCCCGCCAACTGATTGAACAAGAGGGTTTAAACGCTGCTCAAGTGGATATCCTGCCCGGTGCTGCTGGTGGCCCGAAAGGCATTGGTATTCAAGGTTTAGATCAGGCGATTTTTGCTGACTTTTTGCCACGCGCGCAACAAAAGCGTACTTTAATTGGTTCATCGATTGGCAGTTGGCGCTTTGCCAGTATTGCTGCTTGGGGCGCCATTGAAGGGACGAAACGCCTCTCTGAGCTGTATACCAATCTGAGCTTTCATAAAAAGATGAGCCGTCAAGAAGTCAGCGATGTGTGTCGTGGCATGCTGATCGATTTGATTCAAGGTCAAGAAGCGGCACTGGTTAATCACCCGGATTATCACCTCACTGTGCTTTCAGTCAAAGCTCAGCATATTTTCCAAAGTGATAAAGCTCTGCCGCTATTAGCCTCTGTCGCAGGAATCGTGGGAACGACAGCGCTCGCACGTAAACACAGTCGTTATTTCATGCAGCGTGTAATTAGTCAGCCTGTGTCAGGTCATCAATTTACCGTGGCGGATGATGGCTTTACCACGCATTACCATGCATTGACTCAAAATAGTGTTATGCCGTGGCTTATGGCATCTGCATCTATTCCTGGTGTTATGGCCGCGATCCGTGATATCCCTGATGCACCACAAGGCAGTTACCGCGATGGCGGCCTAATCGACTATCACATTGACCTGCCCTTCCAAAGTCAAGGCATCGTACTATATCCACATTTCACAGATAGCATCACCCCCGGTTGGTTTGATAAATTATTTAAACGTCAGGCTAATCCAGACAATCAAGCGCGTACCTTGTTACTATCACCTTCACAAGAATACCTTGCAAGCTTGCCGCTTGGCCGACTGCCTGACCGCAAAGATTTTACCCTCAAAGGTTTAGACAACCAACAACGGATTAAAATGTGGAACCAATGCGTGGCTGAAAGTCAGCGTATGGGCGATGAGTTTTTGGAAATGGTTGAGAAGCAACATTTCCCAGCAGTCATGCAAGCACTCTAAGCGTTACAGTAATCTCTTGCGAGGGACGCTATAATCCTGTTTCAGAATTTTGAGCTTATTTAGTATAGATTTATGCGGATATTTTTAACTGTTTTGCAGTATGCCTGCATCGCTTTTGCACTTTTCCTTGTTTATCAAGTGTCAACCGCCTTGATCAGCGGCCAATACGATTTAATGGAAGTAGTGGCAGATGTCGGTACCATTTTAATTTGTATCGATTTGGCGGTATTTTTATTTACTAGTAATGCAAAACAAGGCAATAGTATCGAAGACTATGCGAAACAATTGGAACAAAAACCGTCTAAATTGGTATATGTCACCCGTAAATTGGGACACTTCGGTATTTTGCTGATCATTACCAGTTGGATCGTACCGATGATTCGCTAATGTATTTTAGTTCAATAAAAAGGATCATCATGTGTTCATGATGATCCTTTTTTATGTCATCGGATTTTATTTATCCGAAGAAATTAACCCGTCCAGTTTTTACATCATACACTGCACCAACAATCGCCACTTTACCTTCTTGCACCAACTGCTGTAGCACTTCACTATTTTGCAAAATATAGCGGATGTTGTAATGCACATTCATTTGCGTCACTTGCTCTAAAAATGCCGGACTCAGCGTTTGTGGTTGCATCAATTCGGCAACACGCGATACAGACTCATTGAGTGGCCCCAGCACATATTGAATATGTGGCATACGCGTCAGGCTCTGAATCGATTGACCAGCTAAATGCAACTGACAAGCACTGCTAACCGCACCACAGTCCGTATGACCAAGCACCACGATCACTTTGGCACCTTTGGCTTCGCAGGCAAATTCCAATGATCCCAAAACTTTTTGTCCCGCGACATTCCCCGCAATGCGTAAACTAAATAAATCGCCAATTCCAACATCAAAGATCATTTCAGTCGGCGCACGAGAATCCATACAACCTAACACTGCCGCAATCGGATGCTGCCCTTCTTCAGCGGTCACCCGCAGTTGCCGATAGATATCTCGTTGCAAACGCTCATTTTGTACAAAACGTTTATTGCCTGCTTTAAGCAAAGCGAGCACGTCCTCTGGGTTCAAACGTTGCTGTAAAGCTGCTGTACTAATATCTATATCTAATGCCGCCTCCTGCGCATCGGCATAGTGTGTCTTGAAACCAATCAACTGCACTTGCACTTTACGCTGTGCTGCCTTTTCCTGCTGGTACTCTTGAATAAGCTGGAAAATATCAGCATCCATATCACTCACATGTGTAGCATCAATCACCACTTGTTCGCCGCGATGGATATGTTCCAATGCAGATATTAATGCCGAACGGTTGAGAAAACTGACTTGTGAAGGCAATTCAATCCGTGTAATCACCCCATGTAAATGATGCTCTTTATACACCTTCAGTCCCTTATTAAAATTGGCATATAAAATAAAGGCCGCACTACTGGCTAAACCAATCAAGATTCCGAGCAATAAGTCTGTGAGTAAAATCGCCAACAAGGTAATGATAAAAGGAATAAATTGTTTCCAACCTTTTAAATAAAGCTGTTTAAACAATTTGGGATGCGTCAGTTTAAAACCTGTGAGGATTAAAATTGCAGCTAATGCTGAAAGTGGAATCATGTTCATCAAAGGCACTAAACACAGCACGGCAAACAGGAGCAACACGCCATGAAAGATGGCAGAACATTTACTTTTAGCTCCAGCACTGGCATTGACCGAACTACGAACAATTACTGACGTCAGCGGCATCCCGCCTATAGCACCCGAAACGACATTGCCGATGCCTTGCGCCCATAACTCTCGGTTGGGGGGTGAAGAGCGCTTATGCGGATCCAATTTATCTGCTGCTTCTAAATTCAATAAAGTTTCTAATGACGCCACAACCGCCAAAGTGATAGCGCCCGTATAAATCAGAGGATTATTTAAAGCGGTCCAATCCGGAAAGATCATCACATTTTGTGGCTGATCCCAAAGGTTAGGAAGTTGGATGAGATTTGATGGATGAACTGCAAAAGACGAGCCACTAAGCACCAACACGGCATTACATAGTGCAGCAAGAACGACAGCAACCAAGGCTGAAGGCAAAACCCATTTTTTGCATGGGCTCTGCTCCCAAAGCAACATCAGTACAAGGCTACCGATACCGATCACAATGGCACCCACATCCCATTGCAAATTGAGCGGCTGTGACTGCCACAACACTGACCATGAAAATTGGTTCAAGCCAAACAGATAAGGCATTTGACTCCCAATCAAGATCAGCCCGATAGCTGCCAATAAACCCAATATGACATTGTTCGGAATAAAGTTGGCAAAGAAACCGAGCCTAAATATGCCAAATCCAATCTGTAAGATACCGGCAAAAACAATACACAATAAAAAGGCGGCATAGTTGCCGCCGAGTAGTTCAAGCTGTACCAAAATGACTGCTGTTAAACCTGCTGCTGGCCCTGCAACACTGATATGTGAGCCACTCAGTGCCCCAACTAAAATACCACCGACAATGCCGGCAATAATGCCAGAGAGAATCGGTGCGCCAGAAGCCAATGCAATGCCTAGGCATAGCGGTAAAGCCACGAGAAATACCACTGTTCCAGATAAAAAGTCGTGAATATGAAATCGATGTCGTTCAATTTTAGATGTCATCATTTTACCGTTTATAATAAATATCAAATAATTAGATGTAAGTATGTAAAACCTAAAGTTTGTGACCACTTTATGGCGTGACTTATATTGTCTGACAATCGAACGATTCTATAGTGTGTTTTGATACGTGATTTGTGTGATTTTTACACTTTATTGCGAAGTTTAAGATTCAGCTCATTTATCTTTGATAGGCCTTAAAAGAAATAAAAAAACCTCCCAAATGGGAGGTTTTTTATAGCGTATTGAAACCACATTGCTTCAAAAAATTATACGTCGAATCATAATATTTCTTGGGACGAGTCCAGTCACTGTCATCTACAGATGGTATATACAACACCATACCTTGTCGCGCCCGAGTCAGTAGCACTCGATATGCATTTAACAGGTATTTCTGCTTTTCAGTTTGCCTTATATTTTGCCATCGACTACCTTTAAAGGCTTGAAATTGCCAATCTTGATCAAAATAAAAATTAATATCCCATGCCACGCAACTGTAATCTATTTCCAAGCCTTGCACATCAAACTCAGTTGCAATATCTTCCAAATAATACGCAGAACGTACATCTGTATTTGAATTCAAAAACCAATCTGCAGGTGTTATTTTATTCTTTACATCAATACCTTCGGCTTTTAAACGTCTGGCACCCGAACTAGCAATAACCCCAAAGCGCTCTGAACCCTTAGCCTTTCTTTTTAACCACTGTTTAGCAACATTAAAATCACGACAAAGCAGAATAGGATAATCTTGGGACATCATATGGTAAGTTTCTTTCGCGGACTTTGCATCACCATCTAATACATGTTGAATCAAATGTGAAACTTGTTCGCTGCGAAATGACCGGACAGAAACAGCAAGATGTAAATCTTCCTCATTTTTTCCATTTTTTTGAACCCAGAATTGTTGTTTAGGATCAGTTAAATAGACTTTATCCTGCAAAATTTTGTTAGAAAAGTAGATCTTCCATTTCGGGTATTTATGTTCTAATGCTGATAGCCATTCAGAAACACCTGCTTCTCCAGTGTTAATCTCCTGCCCACCACCAATCAGGCAAACAACGACACACCAATCAGCGTGGCGATCCATAACACTAATGAGAAACTCTGGTTCAGACATCGAAAAATTATCAATACCTTTTTTCTGTTTCATAAAGTTTGAAACCTGATCCTTTTGCCAGGCCCTTTGAGCTTCATCAAAAATAACGACTTTTTCGATTGGCACCTCATTTGATTTCAAATAATGATCTCTAAAATGATGAATATTTTGTATAAAGGCTTTGGCTTCACGTTCTGCCTCAGATCGCGTCTTTTTTTCTGTTTGTTGCTTAGCAAGTTCCACGGTATTTCGAACCAATGCTTCACGTAAAACATCAACTAAAGGACCATTCCCAGATAAAAATACAGAATGTTCTTGTTCATTTGTTTTTAAACGCTGGTTCGCAATATTAAGACCGGCCAATGTCTTTCCTGCACCAGGTACACCCGTTAAAAAACAAATCGTTTTTTTATTTGTTAATTTTGCATCTTCAATAATTTGTTCGATTTTTTTCGAAGTGATCGCTAAATTTTTTGCACCGGCATCACTTCTAGAAATTTCATCCACTGTATGACCTTGATATAACGCCTGAGCTGCTTCAATAATTGTGGGTGTTGGTTTATATCGAGACTCAACCCACTGTTTGATATTAAGTTGCGTAAGACCTGCAAATTGATAAAGCGCTTGTTCGATTACAATCCGTAAATTATGGGTGTTACAGCATAAAGTATCTTGATAAGTGGATACCGCTGACCATGACTGTTCACAACTTTGAGCTTGGGTTGAAATTAAAAGTGGTATGACCTCTTGCTGATGACTACCTTCATGAAAATTCAACAAATCCAAACAATAATCTATGACCTGAGTCTTAGCATATTGTGGGTAACTCTTTTCACCTACTTTAAATTCAATAACAAAAATTAAATTACGTATCAAAAGAATGTTATCTACGCGCTTACCCATCCGTGGAATAGAGAATTCAAAAAAGATTTCTCCCTCATCTAAAAAATCCAACTGTTGTTTTAAAATCTCAATTTGTTTTAACCAAGCGTTCTTTTGTAAATCTTCCAATGCAAATTCATGCTGTAGTGCCAAAGCCCCCATAATTTCTTGTTCATTTGTATGTATGAATTGTTGCACTGAACCCTGATAATAACTACGTAACATCATGATCTTCTAAGTTTATTTAAGCTTTGATTGTTTTAATCTTATATAAAAAAACCTCCCATATGGGAGGTTTTTTTAACAGTTAAAGATTACTTCGAACCTTTAATCCCTGCTTGTAATAACAACGCACCTAAACCACCAATTTTATTTTCTTGTGGTTTCGCTGCTTGAGGTTTTTTATGACCTTGTGGGCGGTCGCCTTGCGGACGGGCATGCTGTGGACGTTTCGCATGTGGCTTACGCTCACCACGTTGTTCTTGCTGGGCATTGTCACGACGTGGTTGACGTTGTGGTTTCGCTGCAGCAGCACCTTCTGCACGCATAGACAAGTTGACACGGTTACGTTCAACATCGACATTCAAGACACGAACTTGAACAATTTGACCTGGTTTCACGACTTTGTGCGGATCTGCAACAAATTCATTTGCAAGTTCAGAAATATGCACTAAACCGTCTTGGTGTACACCCACATCCACGAATGCACCGAAGTTGGTTACATTCGTAACCACACCTTCAAGCTGTAAACCTTCAGTCAACTGCGCCACTTCTGTGATGTCTTCACGGAATTTAGCCGTGCGGAACTCTGGACGTGGGTCACGGCCTGGTTTTTCAAGTTCAGATAAAACGTCTTGAATTGTCGGTAAACCAAATTGGTCATTTACAAATGCTGCTGCATCGATCTGACGGATAATTTCAGTATTACCAATAATATCTTTTACAGTCGTCGCTTTTGCTTCCACAATTTTTGCCACCAAGTCATATGACTCTGGGTGAACTGCAGATGCATCCAATGGTTCAGAACCATCTTGAATACGTAAGAAACCTGCTGCTTGTTCAAAGGTACGTTCGCCTAAACGAGGTACTTTCTTCAAACTTTGACGGTTATCAAAACGACCATTTTCTTTGCGGAATTCAACGATTTGCTGTGCAATCGATTTATTTAGACCCGCGATATAACCCAAAATAGCAGATGATGCTGTGTTGACATCAACACCTACTGAGTTCACACAGTCTTCCACAACCGCTTCTAGCGTTTTTGCCAAACCGGTTTGGTTCACATCATGTTGGTATTGACCCACACCAATCGATTTAGGATCAATCTTCACAAGTTCAGCCAATGGATCTTGTAAACGACGTGCAATCGATACAGCACCGCGGATCGATACATCTAAATCTGGCAATTCATTTGACGCCAATTCAGATGCTGAGTAAACCGACGCGCCTGCTTCAGATACCGACACACGAATCAAGTTCAAGTCTGTATTTGCTGCCATCATTTCAGCTACAACAGCTTCAGTTTCACGGCTTGCAGTACCGTTACCAATGGCAATCAGTTCAACATTAAACTCACGGCATAGACGTGCAAGTTCAGCCACTGATCCAGCTTTGTCTTCTTTCGGAGCAAATGGGTAAATCGTGCTATGTGCAAGGACATCACCTGATGCATTCACAACAGCCAATTTCACACCCGTACGGATGCCTGGGTCTACACCCAATGTGCAACGTGCGCCTGCAGGAGCAGAAAGTAATAAATGACGTAGGTTTTCAGCAAAGACATCCATCGCTTCAGCTTCAGCAGCCAAACGTTTTTCAGTCAATAATGAATGTTCAATCGCAGGACGAACTTTACCGAGCCAGAACAATTTTGCAGTTTGTTTTAAGAAATCTGCACGCGCTTGTGGTTGTGCTGTTTCTAAATTGTATTCAGTATCAATACGAGCCAATGGTGCATCATCTTCACCATCGACTTTTAAGCCCAAGACATTTTCTTGACGGCCACGGAGCATCGCCAATAAACGGTGTGAAGGGACTTTATTTAAGCTTTCAGAGAAATCAAAGTAATCACGGAATTTTTTACCGACTTCTTTTTTCTCATCGCTTGCAACTAAACTTTTCAACACTGCAGTTTTCGCAAATGTCGCTTTTAGCTCAGTGGTTAATGCAATATTTTGTGCCCATTCATCAATTAAAATGTGTTGAATCGCATCAAGTTGACTTTCAACATCTGCATAATCTTCATGGCTAAAGCCTGCCAAAGCTTCCGTAGGATCGATCGCTTCATTAAAGATTTTTTCAGCGATTGGGCCTAAACCCGCTTCTTTGGCTTTAAATGATTTACTGGTACGTTTTGGACGGTACGGTGCGTAAATCTCTTCTAAAGCATTTTTCGTTTCTGCTGCATTCACGCGAGCAAGTAAGTCATCAGATAACTTGTTTTGTTCTTTTAGAGATTCGATTACCTTTTCACGGCGCTCAAATAAATCACGCAGGTAAGTCAGACGTGTATCGAGCTGACGTAATTGAGTATCGTCCAGACCTTGCGTCACTTCTTTACGGTAACGTGCGATAAATGGAACACTGGCACCTTCATCAATGAGCTTGATGGCAGCTTCAATTTGATTTGGACGTACGGCAATTTCTTTTGCCAACTGCTGAACTAAGTCAGTCATCGTATTAGATCCCTGCAAGGATAAGTTCTAAAAGCCATGATTATAAAGACCAAGACCATAAAATCCACAATTGTTTTTATAAATTTATTCGTGGTTTTTAATGCCAGTTCATCTCAAATACACATTTTTTTACGAAACTGACTATGAAACAGCAAATTAGCGAGACTTAGATAAGCAAACTGATTCGAACAACATGTATACATTTGGTATCTATGTCTTGATTTTAACTGCAATATTTGTTGCTTTAGAGCATAGTAAATTTATATAAATGAATCGTATACTCAAGTGAAATCGACTTTTTGTTTACGATGACAATAAAGAATAAGGAGCACGTCATGAGTTTAGTTGTACCTGCTGAAAAAACAGATGCCGTACAAGCCGAAACCGACCGAGTCGAACGCATTCTGGTTGTCGATGATGATGTGCGTCTACGCACCCTCTTACAACGCTTCCTAGAAGATAAAGGTTTTGTGGTCAAAACCGCACATGATGCGACTCAGATGGATCGTCTGTTGCAGCGGGAACTCTTTTCCCTGATTGTGCTCGACTTTATGTTACCTGTTGAAGATGGCTTGAGTATTTGTCGCCGTCTGCGCCAATCTAGCATCGATACCCCAATCATTATGCTGACCGCTCGTGGTAGTGATTCAGACCGTATTGCTGGACTTGAAGCCGGTGCAGATGACTATTTACCAAAACCATTCAACCCGAATGAGCTTTTGGCACGTATTCGTGCCGTATTACGTCGTCAAGTGCGTGAAGTTCCGGGCGCACCAAGCCAACAAATGGAAGTGGTGTCTTTTGGTCCGTGGTCACTCGACCTGTCTACTCGTACATTAACCCGTGAAGGTCAAGTCGTCACATTAACAACGGGTGAATTTGCCGTACTTAAAGCATTAGTTCAACATCCTCGTGAACCACTGACACGCGACAAGTTAATGAATCTTGCTCGTGGTCGTGAATGGGGTGCTATGGAGCGTTCAATTGACGTTCAGGTTTCTCGCCTGCGTCGTTTGGTTGAAGAAAACCCAGCACGTGCACGCTATATCCAAACCGTTTGGGGCGTGGGTTATGTCTTTGTTCCAGATGGTGCTGAATAATCCAAATAAATAGTAATAAAAAATTCCGCCGTTCATTAGGCGGAGTCTTTTCATTGAACATTAAATTTATCCAATAACCTGCGGTTCGCCTTACTTTTGTTTCGGCAAAAGTAAGCAAAACCATTGTCATACGCAAAACTCGTCTCATTTCTGCTTCATATCAGAATCATCGCAGAAACATAATCTATTCCATGCTTCCTGCCTCGAACAGTTGCGTATGACCTGAACGCGTATCCAACAGGGTTAATTGATCTCACACTCTAAAATTTACTCTAGGGATATAGCGTGAAACTCGAACCCATCGACCCACAGGAATTTACCGACTACGTTACCTACTCCGAAAAAAAACGGACACCTTGGGAACGCTTCCTCGATAAAATCAAACCCCGCTCTGCAGCCATGCGGACCACCGTATTGGTCTTATTTGTGGTGTTTTTTAGCCTGTTTATGTCCTTATGGTTCTTTTGGCGCACACTCTATTTACCCGAAATTCAACAACATGCTCGTTACCTCGCGGTCGAGCTTGAAATCATTAACAATCCTGATTTACGGATTTTTCATAACAATGCCGAAGTGGATGTCGACGACTGGATGCGCAACCGTGTCGGGATCGAATATGTGACCGATCCGAAAGAATTCCCCAATGTCAAAGACAAAGTCATTGCAGAGTTCTTTACCAATCAAATTGAAAAGAAACTGGCCAAAGAAATGCGCATTGATAATGCGACCGTGTATTTCCAATTTAAACCTGACCCACGCATCTGGATTCAAACTCCAGAAATGAATGGCAACTGGGTTCGCGAGCCTTTAAAAACCTATGCCAACTATAGCGCAGAGCTGATTTTAGGCTGGTTATTGGGTATTCCGCTGATTGCTGGCATCATTATCTTAACCTTGGTTCGTCAGCTCAACCGTCCACTAAAACGTTTACAAGATGCGGCAAACAACTATAGTAAACACGGCACTGCACCTTATTTAGAAACCAACCATGGGCCACAAGAAATCCGTGAAGTAAACCAAGCCTTTAACCACATGGTCTACACGCTGGAACAAACTGAACGTGATCGCCGCATCATGTTGGCCGGTATTTCCCACGATTTGCGTACTCCGCTGACCCGTATTCGACTCAGCGCAGAAATGATGCCTGATGATGACTTCCTAAAAGAAGGTCTGATTTACGATGTTGAAGATATGGATGCAATTCTGAATCAGTTCATTTCGTATATGCGAGATGGCTCTGATGAGGTTCCGCAAGATACTGATTTAAATGCGCTATTGCAGGAATTAGTGATTCAATTTAAACCTTTAGATATTCGCTTTGAACCTCAAGACTTACCGATTATTCAAGCACGTAGCCTGTCCTTAAAACGATTAATAGGGAACTTAATCAATAACTCAAAACGCTATGGTGCCGAGCCGATTGAACTGTCTACCGAATATGAAGGTGACCATATTCAAATTCGCGTTGCCGATAATGGCGAAGGGATTCCTGAAGACCAAATTGAAGACCTGATGCAACCTTTTGTACGTGGTAATGATGCACGTACCATTCAAGGCAGTGGACTCGGTTTAGCCATTGTAAAACGTATTGTGGATATTCACGAAGGTCAACTTTCAATTCACAATCGAGCAGAAGGTGGACTCGAAGCGATCATTTCTTTACCACTGCAAAAACTCGAAAATGATGAAATATTAAACAACAGCCCATTGGAAAAAATTAAGCAAAGTTTAACTGAACGCTTTTAACAAGCGTTCAAAAAAGCAACGAACAGTTTTGTTTAAGCTTTAACCATTGATATTTTTAACTTTATTATTCAGTAGTTTAAAAAACATAATAAAATCTTATACCCACATTTTTTCAAAAAATTAGACCTTAGCCTAACAGGTATGCAAAATGGCTTTTTTGATCGGTACAATCCGTATCAGTTTTGAGAATTTCACGAGAGTATATGATGTCTTTAGATCGCATCCGTTTAGCTGCCCTTCACGACAAAGTTATCAGCGCAGAAAAAGCTGCTGAATTCATTCAGGATGGTATGACGGTAGGTATGAGTGGTTTCACACGCGCAGGTGAAGCGAAAGCTGTACCTTTAGCGTTGGTTCAACAGGCTCATGCTAATCCTCTTAAAATTACCCTAATTACTGGCGCGAGCTTGGGTAACGATTTGGACAAAAAATTGACTGAAGCAGGTGTTCTTGCTCGTCGTTTACCGTTCCAAGTAGACAATACATTACGTAAAGCCATCAACAAAGGCGAAGTGATGTTCATCGATCAGCATTTGTCTGAAACAGTTGAACAAATGCGTAACCTTCAGCTTAAAAAGCCTGATGTGGCAATTATTGAAGCTGTTGCGATCACTGAAGATGGTGGCATCATCCCTACAACTTCTGTAGGTAACTCTGCAAGCTTCGCAATTTTTGCTGAAAAAGTGATTGTTGAAATCAACACCAACTTAAGCCCAGCATTCGAAGGCTTACACGATATTTATATCCCAACGTATCGTCCAACACGTCAAGCGATTCCATTGACTCAAGTTGACGAACGTATTGGTACACATGCAATCAACATCGATCCTTCAAAAATCGTAGGTATCGTATTTAACAACGAATTGCATGACTCTCCATCTACAGTGACTGCACCTGATGATGAAACTCAAGGTATTGCAAACCACCTGATCGCTTTCTTTGAAAAAGAAGTAGAAGAAGGTCGTTTACCGAAAAACCTTGGTCCATTACAAGCAGGTATCGGTTCAATTGCAAACGCAGTATTGACTGGTCTTAAAGATTCAAACTTTGAAGACTTGATCATGTACTCTGAAGTACTTCAAGACTGTACATTTGAATTGATCGACGCAGGCAAAATGAAATTTGCTTCAGGTTCTTCTATTACGCTTTCTGCTAAATATGGCGAAAAAGTATTTAATAACCTTGAACAATACAAAGACAAACTTGTATTACGTCCACAAGAAATTTCGAACCATCCAGAACTTGTACGTCGTTTAGGTATCATCGGTATCAACACTGCGCTTGAGTTTGATATCTACGGTAACGTGAACTCAACTCACGTTTGCGGTACAAAAATGATGAACGGTATCGGTGGTTCAGGTGACTTCGCACGTAATGCACACTTGGCGATCTTCGTGACTAAATCAATTGCAAAAGGCGGCGACATTTCTTCTGTTGTTCCATTTGCTTCTCACATTGACCATGCTGAACACGACGTTGACATCTTAGTTACTGAACAAGGTCTTGCTGACTTACGTGGTCTTGCTCCACGTGAACGTGCTCGTGCAGTAATCGACAACTGTGCTCACCCTATGTACCGTGATGCGCTAAATGATTACTTCGACCGTGCATGTGCGAAAGGTGGTCAAACACCTCACCTTCTACGTGAAGCATTGTCTTGGCACATCAACTTCGAAGAGAACGGCCACATGTTAGCTGCTCAACCAGAAGTTAAAACTGCTTAATTGACAGTGAAATAAGAAAACGCTCTTCGGAGCGTTTTTTTTATGGCTTTTATTTTTCAATATGACTTATCAAGTCTGCAAAACTCGACTAATCTAAATTGGTCAAAATACATGCTAAAACAAAAATTATGTTTATTATCCGCCCCTATCTCGAATCTGATTTAGATGATGTAATTGCACTTTGGGAACTGTGTGATCTGACCCGTCCATGGAATAACCCTGAAATTGATATTTTTCGAAAACTAGCGCAACGTGATCAATTATTTTTATTGGCTATCAAAGATGATCAATTGATCGCAACTGTGATGGGGGGCTATGATGGACATCGAGGCTGGGTCAATTATCTTGCTGTACATCCACATTTTCAGCGTAATGGCGTTGCCACTGCCCTCATTCAACAATTAGAAAAACGCTTAATTGCTTTAGGTTGCCCAAAACTTCAATTACTGATTCGCCAAGACAACATTGACGTACAAAATTTTTATGAACAATTGGGCTATGAAGAGGTTGAAGTGATTTGTTTGGGTAAACGTTTAATCACGGATTAATAGTCCGACAAATCTTCGGTCAATCCTTGAAGCAACATAAAAAAAATTCGACATTGCACCATCGAAACAAAAATGGATTGCATTGCTTGGCTTTAAATTTTAGGATTTGCCCCCATCATTTTCCCAGAACATAGAAAAGAGATTTCCCATGCGTGTAGATATCTGGTCAGACGTGGTTTGCCCATTTTGTTATATTGCGAAAAAACGCCTTGAAGCTGCTGCCGAAGAATCGGGTGTAGAACTTGAAGTGTTTTGGCATAGCTATCAACTTGATGCAGATGCGCCCGCTCGCCTAGAAATTTCTAATACTGAACGTCTAGCTCAAAAATATGGCCGCAGTATTGAAGAAGTAGAGGAAATGCAGCGCAATATTGCCGAAATGGCAAAAGCTGAAGGTATTGAATTTAACTGGCAAAAAGCCAATTCAGGCAATACTTTCAACGCGCACCGCTTGATTCATCTTGCACAAAGCAAAGGTCTCGGCAGTGAAGCCAAAGAAGCTTTCTTCTATAGCTATATGACGCAAGGCTTGGCCATTGGTGAACGTGAAACCTTAGAAGATGTTGCATCTCGTATTGGTCTAAACCCTGTTGAAGTCGATGACTTATTAGACTCAGATGAATTTGCTGATTTCGTCAAATACGACGAAGAAGTAGCACGCGATCAACTTAAAGTTACGGGTGTACCGTTCTTTGTATTTGAGCAACGCATTGCTTTAGCAGGCGCTCAACCGAAAGATGTATTTAAAAAAGTGATGGACAAAGCTGCGGAACTCCCTGAGCTTGCTCCTACACCTGTCTGTAATGATGAAAGCTGTGAAACACCTGAAAAATAATTCAGCGCGTTCAATCAAAAATCCCCGAACTTCGGGGATTTTTTATGATCAGTTTTTAACATCAATAAAATGAAACTTATTCCACCAAGAAGCTGATTTTTAAGTTCACTCGATATTCCGCAATTTTATTGTCTTTCACCACAACTTTTTGTTCATTAATCCATGCACCCTGAACGTTCTTTACGGTTTCAGTGACTTTATTAATTCCCGTTTGGATGGCATCTTCAAAACTTTTTGTGCTACTTGCATTTACTTCAACGACTTTAGCAACAGACATTGTATTTATCCTCATTGTTATGATTTTGAATCTTCATCATATGATTAAGTCACTTATTTTGGTTATTTTTTAAACATCAAAACAGCAAAATATTACATGTCTTACACAGGAGTGAATTCCACTTCGAGGGATTACAAACTGACCATCATTTATTACATGCTTTCTGTTTAAGCCAAGGCCACTACCGATTAGGCTAAAAGCTTCATTCTTCAAACGATCATGCTCGGGAGTAATGTCATGACTATTGAACCTCAAGCAACTTCTGCTGAAACCGAACTATCTACCAATACAACCCCTCAAACAACCACCAACGAGTCCCAAACAGGGAAGAATAGCTTTCTCTCACGTTTTTCTCCGACCGTCAAAGGTGCTGCGATCGGAGCTGTTGCAGGCAGTATATTACCTGTTTTTGGTACGATTAGTGGTGCCATTATTGGTGGTATCGCAGGCAAAGTCTATGAAAAGAAATGTGCCAAACATTCATAGATTTTTCATCTATATCTGAGTGATACGCCGCTGTCACTCAGCCACTAAAAACTCTAGAGCAATAACTCTAATAGACTGTTTTATATGAATATTAAATCCTACCATTTATCTTGTGTTGCCGAATCGATCATTTTTAATTGATTATTTTTTGATATTATTTTCACATAAATTCAAGTGATTAATTTTCTCCCTGACTCAATTTTTGAGTTACTAATGATTGATAGGAATACACATGAACGCAATCAAATATGCTATGGCTGTTGCTGTGATGGCGCTTTCTGCAACTGTTTCTGCACAAATCGTTTACGTACCTGATTTTCCAGTAAAAAAAGCTGTAACTGCTGAAACTGCCAATGCAGAGAGCCAAGCTCCAGCTGCTGATACAACTGAAGTTATCACAAACACAGAAAAAAAAGCTTAATTTTTAGCTGATTTTTCCATAAAAAAACCGATGGCTCCCACCATCGGTTTTTTATTTTATGTGCCTTTACTTTGGGCTTTATTCTTTACTTAACATTAAAAATGAACATCTAAAAGCGCTCAATCGCTGATGATGACTTCAAAAAAATTGATCCAACTATGCCGCGATAAAATTTGCAAAGCGTATCTTTAAGCTGATGATTTGGTATTATTTTTAAACAAAATGCGCATTAATTGTCATATTCAACACTTAATTTGTAGAAGCTGACATTTATTTCCATGTTTTTTTTAATGAAATCTCTATAATCAAATGAACTAATCGACTTCTTTATTTTTAAATTTACATTGTCCTATGCAAGAACTTCAGGCACTGATACAAGGAAAAATTTCACCGCAGGTCATCGATATTGAACGCCTGATTGAATTGGCCAATACATATCGAAACCCGAATTCGGCTGAATATAAATTAGTAGAACTTGCAACCAATATTGTATTGGCTAAATATTTAGAAAAAGCACAAAAAGTCCTTTAGGAAGCGGACAAATGAATTTACAAGAGAAAGTACAATTAATAAAAGAAATCCATGTACTGACCCATCAACTTGAACATCGTGCTTTAAGTTTTTATGAAACGGCGCTTTCTAAACGTCGGATTCATGAAATTTTTGCCTTATGCGATGAACCAATTTTTCAAAAGCAAATATTAAGTTATCGCGCATTAACTAAGCCACAAATGGCTGCAACTGAATTTTCCAAACAAACGCCATATTCATGGTTATTTCGTGGCTATTTTAACCATGATGCTGCACTTGAAAATGCTTTATATCAATATCCAGAGATGGGTTGGGCCTTGCTGCATGACCATGAATTAGGTTGGCAAGTGTGGATGATTCCAGCCAAACAGCGCACGGCTTTACTCAGTGAATGGGGCAATTTTAGCGAATGCTATGATTGGTTAATTGAACAACAACAGCTATATAAATGTTTAATCAGTGATACCGATCTACGTCTACATGCCTTACGCCTAAAGGATGAAATCATCTCAGCGCCAAGCTGTGTTGCAGCAAGTGTGGACGACCTACTGCCAATTGAAGCGATAAATAAAGACGGATCTGTTGATCTAGATCATTGCGATAAGCAAATCAATAAAGCGGATACGTTGCTTGATAACTCAAATACAAATAAACCGGAGCTTTCTGCACCTGATACCGTTCCTCTTGTTCTAATTGAGCAGCCAACACATGCGCCATCGGAGGAACATCTCAACTCGACAATGGCAGGCGTTGAATTTCCTGAACAGGTTCAAATCGCTCAATATACCGCTCGCGTTCAAACGCTGCAAAACATCGATGCGCAATTGGCCTTGTATGAATTGCAGTTTATAGATCAGCCTGAACTCACAACGCAACTTGATGTTCTATTACATACAACAGATGGTACAGATTGGAAAAACCAGCCACTGTATTTAGCAGAGCAAATCAATACCGAAGGTCGCTTCATCAAATATCTCTTGTTGTTTGGTGCGCAAACGCAGATGGAAGCCATTCGACTCTCTCAGCTGTTTTGCCAACAACATCAACATGAACTTGCCGCGATTAAAGTCATATCATGGGACAGTCTAGAGCAACTCTGTGCTGCACCTGATCAGCTCTATCAACAGTCTCAGCATGCTGAAATGATTTGGTCGCAAAACGACTATTATCCATTTATCCCGGTACAGTTAGTTCATACGCAAAAATTCATTCATTTTGATGAACCTGAACCGACGCTACATACCCCGCTGTTATTATTACAAGAACGTCAAAAAATACGTTTAATCCACGGTCAAAAACGCATGGCACTCTTGCGTACTGAACAAGCCCTTCCCTATTTGATCCTCCATCGACAGCAAGGTTTAAATTGGCAAAGCATCCAAAATGTGATCCAACAATTGGCTCAACCCATTGATGTGATTTCGCTTTATCAAGCACTTAAGCAAATGACCGAAGATTAATTGCATTTATTTTGTAGTTTGGCTTGCATTTATCCGACAAAAATAACAAAACTACAGATGCAGGATACTCAGATGATAATTAAATAGAGCCAAAACATATGCATAAAAAACAACAGTACTTTATTCGGACTTTGCTTTTTTCCGCATCAATGAGCTTGATGTATCAAGTTGCTTGGGCCAATGAAACTGATGCTGTCGTCAATGAAACTGAGGGTGAACATTCGCAGGATGTGCCTGAAACTGACCAAAATTCATCGTATATCACGCCAAAGACCTATGATTTTTTAGATCAAATTCCACGTTGGATTGATGCAACACCGACCTTCTTACCTGAACAATCAGATCACCCCATTGTTCCGACAACAGAACAAACGGAAAATAATAGCTGGACCGATCGACAACAGAAGAAAGTCCGAAATTGGGCAGATCGAACGGCCGTTCGCATGGATAATTGGTTTGGGCAAAGTGAGCCTGATAAACCAGCCAATGCTACCCTTAGGGTGATTTTAGACAACAGTTGGAATAAGCACGATGAATACGAAATTAAGCCACGTATTCGCGGTAAAATTAAGCTTCCCACTTTAGAAAAAAAATTGAGTGTGGTCTTTGGTGATGACTCACTTGATAATGAATTAGAAAATAATGCTGCAATTACCAATGAAAACCCTGCGGGGCATAGTGATAAAAATTATGACAATAAGCAAACCCGTGAAGATAACAGTTCACTGGCTTTACGTTGGTCAGAAATTTCAGATCGACTGCCCTTCGAAACTGACGTTGATCTCGGTTTACGTTCTGGTGATGACCTATATGTCCGCTTAAAAGCAGCTAAAAAATGGCAACTCGACAATGACTTTCGTTTTTTAGCAGAACAGATTTATCGCTATGGCATCGACAGTGAAAATTATCTAAGAACCAATTTAGAATTAACCCATGCCCGCCCAGGCCAATCCTTTATCTCGAACCAATTCAACCTGACCTATGCCGATACGCAGGATGATGATTTGAAATGGGATAACTTCAGTTTTCGCCAACACCAATTTTTTAAAGGCAACCGCTTCAGCTATGGCCTATATACAGGTGGTTTTTACAATAACGATCAACTGCGTTTAAACAGTTGGGGGCCATCTGTGTCATGGCGCCAACCCTTCCTGCGCGAATGGTTTTATATCCAAGGCGATCTCAATTACCACAATAACCATCGTGATGATAAAAGCCACTTTTTGGGCGCTTTAGTGCGTCTTGAAGCCCTGTTTTAAAACATCTTTAAACACAGCATATAAAAAAGCCCATCTCAACAGGATGGGCTTTTTTAAATAACTCAGGTTCAGTTTTTCTTAATCACACTCACACGATCATTACGTGCAATACGCGACTGCTTTTCAGCGACTTTTTTCACTTTAGGAAAGCTGTACTGAGCACGATCATTTCGTATCACACGGCGGCTATCGACAAAAGGGTTGATATCGTATTGTGCGATCTGCTTTGAAACCTGCACTCGGTCATTACGCACCATTTTTTGCGTAGCGCTATCTGCCTGAGCAGATTGCATGAGGCCCATAGAGAGCAGCGAACCCATTACAGCGATCACTAAAATTTTCATCTTACAATTCCCAATATTCAATGATCGCTATTATAGATTAATTATTTATTTTTAATTTATTTTAAAGATTAAAACATGGACGTTTTTATTTATGCCCTCTATCGAAAAACCAAATAAAAAAACCTCCCGAAGGAGGTTCATTTCATATCACGGTTACTTCAGCAATAAGCTGTTAATCCGTTTGATATATTGGGCTGGATCTTCGGGTAAACCACCTTCAGCAATCAACGCCTGATCAAAAATAACATTCGCCAAATCATCAAACTGCGCCGAGCTTTCTAATTTTTGCACCAAAGGATGGGATGGATTGATTTCCAAGACTGGTTTTGACTCTGGAACCGCTTGTCCTGCTTGTTTTAGCATGCGAACCAACTGAGGTGATAACTCACCTTCAGCCACCACCAAACATGCAGGAGAATCAACTAAGCGTGTGGTTACGCGAACCTCTGAAGTTTTATCTTTGAGCGATGCTGACAATTTTTCAACCACCGGTTTAAATTGTTCCGCTGCGGCTTCAAGTGCTTTTTTCTCTTCAGCATCTTGCAAGTCACCTAAATCAACCGCACCTTTAGCGACGTTTTGCAATGGTGTGCCATCAAATTCAAATACAAATTCCATCGCCCACTCATCTACACGTTCAGTCATGAGCAACACATCGATGCCTTTTTTCTTGAACAATTCAAGTTGCGGAGAGTTTTTCGCTGCATTCAAACTATCAGCCGTAACATAATAAATGGCTTTTTGGCCTTCTTTCATATTGGCTTTATAGTCCGCCAATGACGTCACGACTTCATCGTTGCTGGCAGTAGCAAAACGTAATAATTTTAAAATACGCTCTCGGTTTGCCATATCTTCGCCCAGTCCTTCTTTCAAGACTGAACCAAATTCTGCATAGAAGGTTTTAAATTTTTCTTGATCTGCAGCATCTTCCGATTTTGCCAAAGCATCAAGTACGGTCAAAATACGACGGGCGTTACCTTCGCGAATCGTTTTCACGTCGCGGCTTTCTTGCAATAATTCACGGCTCACATTCAGCGGCAAGTCTGCGCTATCCACCACACCTTGAACAAAACGTAAATAATTTGGAATCAAATTATCCGCATCATCCATGATAAATACACGTTTCACATACAGCTTAATTCCTGCTTTAGCTTCACGTGTGAAAATATTGCTTGGTGCGCGAGATGGAATATAAAGTAACTGTGTATATTCCGTACTTCCCTCTACACGGTTGTGTGTCCACGCAAGCGGGGCTTCAAAATCATGGCTCAGGTTTTTATAAAACTCAGTATATTGTTCTTCACTGATCTCATTTTTATTACGCGTCCATAATGCACTTGCTGAGTTAATCGCTTCCCATTCATCCGTCAGTACATATTGACCAGGTTTTGCTTCTTCGCCTTCGGCAGCTTCCTCTTGTTGCCAAACTTCTTTCTGCATCTCAATTGGTAAACTAATATGATCAGAGTATTTATTAATAATCTGCTTAACTTTGTAACGATCTAAATAATCTAAAGCATCCTCGCGTAAATGCAAAATGATGTCGGTTCCACGTGAAGCCTTATCAATTGGCTCTACATCAAACTCACCTGTACCATTACTAACCCAACGTACCCCTTCAGCGGCATTTACCCCAGCACGACGTGATTCCACTGTAATTTTTTCAGCAACAATAAAACCTGAATAGAAGCCCACACCAAATTGACCAATCAATTGTGCATCTGACTTTTGATCACCCGTAAGCTTCGACATAAAATCTTTAGTGCCAGACTTAGCAATCGTACCCAAATGATCAATCGCTTCTTGTTGTGTCATACCAATACCATTATCCGAAATGGTAATTGTCTTCTGCTCTTTATTTAAATGAATACGCACATGTAAATCTGGATCATTTTCATAATATTCAGGATGGTTAATGCCTTCAAAACGTAATTTATCGCAGGCATCAGATGCGTTTGATACCAACTCACGAAGGAAAATTTCAGGATTTGAATATAAAGAATGTGTTACTAAATGCAGTAACTGAGCCACTTCCGCTTGGAAGCTGTGTTTTTGAGATTGTTGTTCGCTCATCAGTCTCTCCGTTCATACTGAGTAAAATTATCAATTGCCTATATGAATGGAGGGACTTCACTATTTTTCAATAGTGTGAATGGAAAATTTTTATTCTGTCGCACTAAATTTTAAGGTTTAAAAAGGTCCTTGTTTATAAACGCGGTCCATGTAGAGATCCAGTTTTTGCTGCCGCATTTTATATACATCACTTAAACAACTGACATTGTCACGGCACTGATCGCGTAGTTGTAGCCATTTTATTTGTTGATCTTGAATTGCACCACGTGTCCCCATGGGAACCAAATGACGAATAATCGTATAGGTTGTTGCCATTTTGACATCGGCATCATTAATACTACGGTTATCACAAACCGCATGTTCGGTAATGGTTTTCGCCTTTTTACAATCAAAACTTGCGGCATAACTTGTCGAAATAAAATAAGCACTGCCCAAGACCAGCATACCCTGAATAATTTTTTTCATCGTCTTTTCTCTTCATCCAACTTGCTGATTTATCTCGACTCTAACACTTCTACCTAAATTTTCTATTGCCTATTTGTTCAATTCGATCAACTGATGAATGGAGTATGCTGCATAAAAAACCCTGCCATTAGGCAGGGTTTTAAGATCAGCTACAGCTTAGAATTTGTAGCTATAACCAATTGTATACACCATAGGATCGATATCTAAATCAAAAGTTTCGACAACTGTTTGAACTTCAGGCTGGATTTGAGCATAACGTGCATCAAAGAATACGCCCCAGTTTTTTGCATCAGCTGGCTGGTAGTTAAAACCGACTTGACCTGCAAAACCATAAGACTCTTTCACTTTAACCTTTGTGCCTTCTAGCACACCTGAACCATCTTCATCCCAAGCAACAAATGCTGTACCACCCACACCAATGTAAGGTGTAAAGCCAGTTGAATTTTTAAAGTTATATTTCGCAGTAATTGTTGGTGGAAGATGTTTCAATTTAACACCAGCAACTTTTGAACCCGCAGCTGTTACATCCACATCATGACTAATTGGTGTAGCTAATAGTAATTCAGCTGAAATGTTGTCATTAAAGAAATATTCTACAGACGGTGTAAATGCAAACTCATGATCTGCTTTTACATTTAAAGCACCATTAGCAATATCAGTATCTGCAGTTGGAGCAATTACAGAAGCACCAACTTTAACCTGCCATTGACCAGCCATCGCTGAAGCAGACATACCCAATAATGCAATAAGAGCAGCTTGTTTTAACATTTTAAAGCAACCTTCTAGAATGAATAATTAATATTAAACATTAGTATTAAAATTATGCAACATTATTATTTTATAAATTTTTACATTATTATATAAGTCATTATTAATTATATATATTTATTTTAATCATAGTGCAATGCTTGGTTTTATATTTTCACCGTTATAATTAATTTATTATTCATAATATACCAACCTTTTTAATCAGAATTAATAAAATGAATTATTTTAATCCAACCAAAATCCTCAGGATTAAATAACAAAAAAGGCGATTATATAATCGCCTTTTTATTTATCTTTGAAAATTTTTTAGAGTACCATTGCGGCAATCCAACCAAAGATCATTAATGGAATATTGTAGTGAATGAAGGTCGGGACCACACTGTCTTTCATGTGGTCATGCTGACCATCCATATTAAGGCCTGATGTTGGGCCTAAAGTTGAGTCTGATGCCGGAGAACCTGCATCTCCTAAAGCTGCTGCTGTACCAATAATGGCAATCGTTGCCGCTGGGCTAAAACCAAATTGAATACAAAGTGGTACATAAATAATGGCCAAAATTGGGATTGTTGAGAATGAAGAACCAATACCTAAGGTAACTAATAACCCAATTAATAACATCCAAAATGCCGCTAAACCTTGGCTGTTTCCAATCCATTCAACTGAAGCTTGTACCAGTGTTGGTACTTGATTCGTAGCCTCAATCACAGATGCAAAGCCTTGCGCAGAAATCATAATGAAACCCACAAGTGCCATCATGCGCATACCACTGATAATGACATCGTCGGCTTCTTTCCACTTAAAGATACCTGCACAGCTTAAGATCGCAACACCAACGAGACCCGCCAAAATCATCGACTCAGATATGACTTGAACAGAAAGCGTAGCAACCACTGCAACCGCAGCCATAATCAAAGTAAATTTAGCGACTTGTGGTTTACCATTTTCATCTGCTTTTACATCAGAGGAGATGGTGTGCTGTGATTCCTTAACCTGAACGTCAGCATACTCTCGTGGTTTACGGTAGCTATAAAAAACAGCAATTAATAAGCCAACAAACATCCCAAATACTGGAATTGCCATAGCAGTTGGAATTTGATCATAGCTGATGTTGAAACCGTATGGCTTACCAAAGGTATTGATGTTTTGACCTAAAATATCATTAAGGAAAATAGCACCAAAACCAAAAGGTACCAGCATATAAGTCGCCACAAGACCAAAAGTCAGAACACAAGCAATCAAACGACGGTCAAGTTTTAAATGATTAAATACGCTGAGTAATGGTGGAATTAATACTGGAATAAACGCAATGTGCACTGGAATCACGTTTTGTGAACATACGGCGGCTAAAGCGATAGTAGCGAAAATTACGTATTTCACGCGATTCTGGGCTTTCACATTACTGTTACCTTTGAGTTTAGTAATGAGTTGATAAGCCAGTAAATCTGGCAAACCTGAACGCGCAAGTGCCAAAGCAAATGCCCCCAACACGCCATAAGCAAGTGCGATTTGAGCACCGTTGCCTAAGCCACTATTAAACGCTTCGATGGTGCCATGAATACCAAGGCCAGCTAACAAGCCACCTGTTACTGCACCAATGATCAGTGCAAATACAACAGGCACGCGTGCCAGCGACAGTCCAAACATGACTGTAATTGCGGCAAGAATAGCAAACATAAGAAAAAAGGGAGTCTGACAAAAAACCGTATTTTATCAGAATTTGCTCGCTATTTAGCCCCCTATCGATGAAACTGACACTGTTGAAAGATTTACTTAAAGCTGCTGTGATTGCGCAAATTGAGCGATGTAACCTGCAATTTTTTCGGGTTGGCTTAGCACAGCCCAATGATTGGCATTGACTTCAACCACCGATAAATCTTCAACCCAATTAGTTAATTCTTTAATGTAATCTGGACTGACAAAATTATCATGTTTCAACACAATCGCTTGTACAGGACAGACCGCATGACGTTGTCTAGGCTGAGTTAAGCGGGGAATAAAATTAGCACGGTAAAGCGCAATACCGTGTTTACCATCATGCTGAATATTATGATTCAAAGGCAATTCTTGAGTACGTTCTAAATCATTCACAATTTTTCCCCAACGTTCAGCATTCAAAAAATGCCACGCGGTCGGTGCCAAAAATGGTAATTGGAATACCCCGATGTACCATGACTTACTTAATAATTTGAGTAATTTTTTCTGCTGATGCTTAAAGCTATTTCTGAGCAAAAATGCCGCATGATCCAAACATGGCCCAGAAATAGTTGAATAAGACAAAATACGTGAGCGAAATTTTGGCTCAGTCACCGATTCCCAAGATTGGATAGAGCCCCAATCATGCGCGGCCAAATGAAAACTACGTTCGCCTAATACCGCTTGCGTTACACTATCCAAATCAAGTGAAAGTTGTTCTAAACGGTAATCTCGTACTTTACGGGGCACAGATGACTGCCCTGCACCTCGCACGTCATAGGTCACAATATAAAATTCAGAACCAAGATGCTCAATAACCGGTTCCCATACTTCCTGATTATCAGGATAACCATGAACCAAAACCAATGCGGGCTTGGTTTCATCACCCCATGTCTTCACATAGAGCCGTTGTTGATCTGTGGTATTCACCCATTGCGTATTTAGTGGTTGCATTCTTCTTGTCCTTTTTACCGATTCCATCGAATTGACGTTTTATTTGTGAACATGGGCAATGTGATCAATGCCACAGTTTTGAAACTCATTTAGTATGCAAAGTTCAGCATAAAAAAAAATTGACCCAGTATGAGCATAATCCAGAAAATAATGACAATGCCTATTGTCTCTAAATTCTTACTCAATCATTATGCCCCTTATAAAGGTGCTGGCATTTCGATTGATAAAATTGATCTCGCCAATTATCACATTCGCGTCAAAATGCCATTAACTCGAAAAAATCAAAATATTGTCGGTGTACATTTTGGCGGTAGTCTATATTCAATGGTTGACCCATTTTATATGTTGATTTTGATGCATCACCTTGGCTCACGTTATATCGTGTGGGACAAAGCGGCAAATATCCAATTTTTATCCCCTGGGCGTGGAACGGTATACGCTGACATCCAGCTCGACCCAAATGAAATCAATCATATTAAAAACTTAGCAGATAACCACGCACCTGTTTTACGGAACTATAGCTTAAATATTTTTGATGAAGCAGGCTTACGTATCGCTGAAATTCAAAAAACGCTATACATTCGTCGCAAACAACCCCGTCCACGCAAATAAAAAAGGCGCTTATCTTTAAGCGCCTTTTCATTCAAATTTATCGGATTAGATTAGCGATTTTGCTCAATTGCAGCACCTGCACCACCACCGATTGCACCACCAATCGCAGCACCGGTGTTACCACCAAAGATACTTTTGCCGACTGCAGAACCAATCGCACCACCTACACCACTATATGTAGCATTTCGGTTTGAACCGTTTTGAGTTTTACTACCGACAGCTGCACCAGCACCACCACCAACGGCTGCACCTACACCACCACCGACATTATTACCCACACCACCACCTATGGCACCACCTAAAGCTGCAGCACCAATACGTTGTTCATTGGGCGACATGCTTTCACAACCAGCAAGCATTAGGGTCGACATCATCGCGACTGCACATACGCTCATTACTTTTTTCATTGTGATGTTCCTTGTCTTCTTCAATACCTATGATTCTAAAACCATTGTATGAAACAATTAAACATAGCTTGTTACGGCTTGGAGCATAAATGCTGCATTTTGTAAAAACCACGCCTAATCGCTTACGAATTACTCAGGGTTTTCATCCAAAATCATCAAATCTTTTGTGGTTTCACCATTTTCAGTCAGCACAGCATGAGAGAGTTTGGCTTTGCTTTCTGGATCTGTTGCCTGATCTAGTTTTAGCGTGCGTTTAATCGGTTCCTGCCCTTTCTTAAACTCTACACCCTCTGCATCAATATTGGTGTTTTGACGAATAATCTGACCGTCCTGCTTCACCGTAGTCTTGGTTTCAATTTTAGAAGTCGGGATGATGACACCACCACGTTGTACTACTGGAATCGATAATTTCTTTTCAGAAAAATCACTTTGGTGATCTGAAAGTTCAATTTCACGTGCCACGATATCCTGACCTTTATTGGTCATTTCTAACACTGTTGCAGTTACTTGGCGTACAGGTTCTTGACCTGCAACACGGCGAATCACTTCTGTTTTTAGTACTGGAACTACAGCTTTATCTTCTACCACAATCGAATTGGGCATAGGTGCAGCAATCGCTGTCAATGAGCTGAATAATGCAGAAACTGCGAATAATTGCTGTGCGAATTTCATCAAAAGACCCCGTTATGTTTAAGTTTAAAAATCAAGAGATTTGTTATGTTCTATTTTTACTATAGGAAATAAATCAACATTAGGAAAGCTTTAATTTTCAATTCATCCGCATAAAAAAAGCCACCCAAAGGTGGCTTTTTTGAATAATTTAAGGGCTAATTAAAGACCGTTAAATTCATCGCTAAATGCTTGGCTTAATGCTTGATCTACATCAGAGAAATCATTGTGAAGCTCAAGCTCTGCAGCTTCAGACTCCTGACGACGACGTTCTAAGTGGTAAGCCAAACCTGTACCCGCTGGGATCAGACGACCTACAACTACGTTTTCTTTCAGACCACGTAATTCATCTTCTTTACCTGTTACAGCAGCTTCAGTTAACACACGAGTTGTTTCCTGGAACGATGCAGCAGAAATGAACGAGTCAGTAGAAAGCGACGCTTTGGTAATACCCATCAATTGACGTTCAAACTTCGCTGGAAACTTGTTCTGAGCTGCCACAGCTTGGTTTTCTTGAACAACGCGGATGTATTCCACTTGCTCGCCTTTGATGAAGCTTGTATCACCACCGTCAGTGATTTCAACTTTACGAAGCATTTGACGTACGATCACTTCAATATGCTTGTCGTTGATTTTTACACCTTGCAGACGGTATACGTCCTGAACTTCGTTCACGATGTAGTTTGTCAGTGCAACTTCGCCTTTCAAACGTAAGATGTCGTGTGGGTTTTGCGGACCATCAGAAATGGTTTCACCACGGTTCACATGCTCGCCTTCGAACACGTTAATCGTACGCCATTTCGGAATTAGCTCTTCGTAAATCTCAGAGCCATCATCCGGAGTAATCACAAGACGGTTCTTACCTTTGGTCTCTTTACCGAAGCTTACGATACCTGAAATTTCAGCAAGGATCGCGTGTTCTTTCGGTTTACGTGCTTCGAACAAGTCAGCTACGCGTGGAAGACCACCGGTAATATCACGAGTACGTGAAGATTCTTGTGGTACACGACCAATTACGTCACCGACACCAATTGTTTCGCCATCACGAACAGTCAGAATCGTATTTTGTGGCAAGAAGTAGAACTGTTCGCCACCATCAGTTGTATCCAATACAACCGCTGGACGCATATCTTTACCTGACGCAGGACGTGAAGTCACTGGTAAGATTTCGATTGTAGTCATACCTGTTGCATCATCAGTTTTCGATGTCACAGTTACGCCATCAGCGATTTGGCTGAAACGCACTTTACCTGCAACTTCGGTAACAAGTGGATGTGTATGCGGATCCCAAGTCGCTACGATACCGCCAGCTTCCACAGCTTCGCCATCTTTAATGATGATTGAAGCACCGTATGGAATTTTGTAACGTTCGCGTTCACGACCGATGTCATCTGCGATACCGATTTCACCTGAACGTGAAGTTGATACCAAGTGACCTTTAGCGTGTTGTACTGTTTTCACATTGTGGAAACGTACTGTACCTTTGTTACGAACTTGTACGCTGTTAGCAGCAGAAGTTCGGCTCGCAGCACCACCTACGTGGAACGTACGCATTGTTAACTGTGTACCTGGCTCACCAATTGATTGAGCAGCCATTACACCCACAGATTCACCTGGATTCACCAAGTGACCGCGAGCAAGGTCACGACCGTAACATTTCGCACATACACCGAAAGTAGATTCACAGTTTACAACTGAACGTACTTTCACTTCATCGACACCTTGCTCTTCTAAGTAGTTTGCAAGTTTTTCGTCGATTAAAGTATTACGTGGAAGAATCACATCATCCGAACCTGGTTTCTTCGCATCTTCAGCAAGTACGCGACCCAATACTCGAGTACCTAAGTTCTCGATGACATCGCCACCTTGAATGAACGGAGTCATTACAAGACCGTCGAAAGTACCACAATCTGGCTCAGTAATTACCAAGTCTTGTGCAACGTCAACCAAACGACGAGTCAAGTAACCTGAGTTCGCAGTTTTCAATGCAGTATCGGCCAAACCTTTACGTGCACCGTGTGTTGAAATGAAGTACTGAAGTACAGTCAAACCTTCACGGAAGTTTGCTTTAATTGGTGTTTCAATGATCGAACCATCTGGTTTCGCCATCAAACCACGCATACCCGCTAACTGACGAATCTGAGCTGCCGAACCACGGGCACCTGAGTCAGACATCATATAGATCGAGTTGAATGATTTTTGTTTCTCGTCTTCACCCTGTTTGTTTTTAACAGTAGTGAAAGATAAGTTGTCCATCATCGCTTTCGCTACTTGGTCGTTTGTACGCGCCCAAATATCGACAACTTTGTTATAACGTTCGCCGGCAGTTACGAAACCTTGTTCAAATTGTTGTTCAATTTCGCGAACTTCAACTTCAGCTTTTTCGATAATTGCTTGTTTTTGTGGCGGAATCAACATGTCTTCCATACCAACAGACACACCTGAGTGAGTCGCTTGACGGAAGCCCAAGTACATCAATTGGTCAGCGAAGATAACAGTATCTTTTAGACCTAATTTACGGTAGCAAGAGTTGATCAATTTAGAGATGTTCTTTTTAGTCATCTCAACGTTGATTTGTTGGAAATCCATACCTTCAGGTACAACTTCCCAAAGTAAACAACGACCTGGAGTTGTGTCTACAACAATGGTTTGTTGTTCACGGTTACCATTTTCGTCAATGACAGTTTGGTGTACACGTGCTTTTACGCGAGCGTGTAAATCAACTTGACCTGTTGCAAGTGCACGGTTTACTTCGTCAGTATCCGCAAACACCATGCCTTCACCTTTGGCATTGATCGCATCACGAGTGATGTAGTACAAGCCTAAGACAACGTCCTGAGAAGGTACGATGATTGGCTCACCGTTCGCAGGAGAAAGAATGTTGTTTGTTGACATCATTAACGCACGAGCTTCTAACTGAGCTTCAAGTGTTAATGGTACGTGTACCGCCATTTGGTCACCGTCGAAGTCGGCGTTAAATGCCGCACAAACTAACGGATGAAGACGGATTGCTTTACCTTCAATCAGGGTTGGTTCAAATGCTTGAAGACCCAAACGGTGAAGTGTAGGCGCACGGTTCAACATCACTGGATGTTGACGAATTACGTGAGCAAGTACATCCCAAACTTCTGGAGTTTCACGCTCAACCATTTTTTTCGCAGCTTTAATGGTTGTCGCTTGGCCAGACGCTTGTAGTTTCGCGAAAATGAATGGTTTGAATAATTCAAGCGCCATTTTTTTCGGAAGACCACATTGGTGCAGACGTAAAGTCGGACCTACAGTAATTACCGAACGACCAGAGTAATCGACACGTTTACCCAATAAGTTTTGACGGAAACGACCTTGTTTACCTTTGATCATGTCTGCCAAAGATTTAAGAGGACGTTTGTTCGAACCGGTAATTGCGCGACCACGACGACCGTTATCAAGCAATGCATCTACAGACTCTTGTAACATACGTTTTTCGTTACGTACGATAATGTCTGGTGCTGCAAGGTCTAGAAGACGTTTTAAACGGTTGTTACGGTTGATTACACGACGGTAAAGATCGTTCAAGTCAGAAGTCGCAAAACGACCACCTTCTAGAGGAACCAACGGACGAAGATCAGGTGGAAGTACTGGAAGTACATTCATCACCATCCATTCTGGCTTGTTGTTCGACTCTTTGAACGCTTCCATCAATTTCAGACGTTTAGAGGCTTTTTTAAGCTTCGTTTCTGAAGTTGTATTTGGAATTTCTTCACGAAGACGTGAAATTTCAGCTTCAAGATCGATGTCTTTCAACAAATCTTGAACTGCTTCTGCACCCATTTTCGCAGTGAATTCATCACCATGTTCTTCTAAAGCCGTGAAGTATTCTTCATCGTTTAGAAGTTGGTATTTCTCAAGTGGAGTCATACCTGGGTCAGTTACAACGTATGATTCGAAATACAATACACGTTCGATATCACGTAAAGTCATGTCTAAAAGCAGACCGATACGGCTAGGAAGTGATTTTAAGAACCAAATATGCGCAACTGGAGAAGCAAGGTCAATATGACCCATACGCTCACGACGTACTTTTGCAGTTGTTACTTCAACGCCACATTTTTCACAAATGACGCCTTTGTATTTCATACGCTTGTATTTACCACACAAGCATTCGTAATCTTTTACTGGACCAAAGATTTTGGCACAGAATAAACCATCACGTTCAGGTTTGAACGTACGGTAGTTAATGGTTTCAGGCTTTTTAACTTCACCATGAGACCACGACTTAATCATTTCTGGTGACGCAAGACCAATACGGATGCGATCAAACTCTACAGGAGCATGACCGTCTGAATCCGTCTTTTTGCGCATGATATCGAGCAAGTCTTTCAATTTTTTTCTCCGTGTGTTGTGGAGATTTTCACTTCACAACTGGGTCACAAATATTGTTTTTTAACTGAGAAATCCCCCTTGCTCCTCTTGATTAAAGAGGTGAGAAGCACTGCTTCGCAAGGGAGATTCAATGGAGCTAATTAGTCACCATTTTTCAGTTCAATGTTGATACCTAAAGAACGGATCTCTTTGGTCAATACGTTGAACGATTCAGGCATACCTGGGTCCATGTAATGGTTACCATCTACAATGTTCTTATAGATACGGGTACGACCTTCAACGTCATCCGACTTCACAGTAAGCATTTCTTGAAGTGTGTATGCTGCACCGTAAGCTTCGAGTGCCCATACTTCCATCTCACCGAAACGCTGACCACCGAATTGTGCTTTACCACCAAGCGGCTGTTGAGTTACTAGAGAGTAAGAACCAGTAGAACGCGCATGCATCTTGTCGTCAACCAAGTGGTTCAGTTTCAACATGTACATGTAACCTACAGTTACTGGACGGTCAAAACGTTCACCTGTACGACCATCATACAATACTGTTTGACCAGTACGTGAAATGCCACCAAGTTCTAACAATTCTTTAATTTGTGATTCTTCAGCACCATCAAATACTGGTGTTGCTAAAGGAACACCTTTACGCAAGTTACCTGAAAGCACCAAGATTTCTTCATCAGTCAAGCTATCAAGATCTTCTTGTTCGCCACCAACTTTGTTGTAAATCTTGTCTAAGAAATCACGAAGCTCAAGTACAGTACGTTGCTCTTTCATCATCTTGTCGATTTGATCGCCAAGACCTTTAGCTGCCATACCTAAGTGAGTTTCAAGAATCTGACCCACGTTCATACGTGATGGTACACCCAGTGGGTTAAGTACAACATCAACTGGAACACCGTTTGCATCGTGTGGCATGTCTTCTACAGGCAAGATGTTTGATACAACACCTTTGTTACCGTGACGACCCGCCATTTTATCACCCGGTTGGATGCGACGTTTTACAGCCAAGTAAACTTTAACAACTTTCAATACGCCAGTTGTTAGTTCATCACCTGTAGAAAGTTTGCGTTTTTTCTCTGCAAATTTTTCGTCAATTTCAAGGCTCTTCTCTTTCAAGAACACTTGAATTTGAGTTAAACGCTCAGCAATCGCTTCGTCAACTGGTTGGATTTCAATAAGATCAACCAACTCAAGACCAGACAATAACTCTTCAGTTAATTTGTCACCGCGTTTAGTTGTACCGCCACCGTTAGATTCTTGACCTTTCAATAGACGAACAATACGTTCACGAGCCGCTTCTTCGAAGATTTTGTATTCTTCTTTCAAGTCTTTACGGTAAGCATCAAGTTGTGCTTTCTCAATTGCTTGAGCACGTTCGTCTTTTTCAAGACCGTCACGTGTAAATACTTGAACGTCAATTACAGTACCTTTCACAGATGAAGATACACGTAATGAAGAGTCTTTTACGTCAGCCGCTTTTTCACCGAAGATTGCGCGAAGCAATTTTTCTTCCGGAGTTAACTGAGTTTCACCTTTAGGCGTTACTTTACCTACAAGAATGTCACCAGCAGTTACTTCAGCACCGATATAAACGATACCTGATTCATCCAATTTAGAAAGTGCAGCTTCACCCACGTTCGGGATATCCGCTGTAATTTCTTCAGCACCCAATTTGGTATCACGTGCAACACATGAAAGCTCTTGGATGTGTATAGACGTTAAACGATCTTCTTGAAGTACACGCTCTGATAATAAGATCGAGTCTTCGTAGTTGTAACCGTTCCAAGTCATGAACGCTACACGCATGTTTTGACCCAATGCCAATTCACCGCCATCTGTTGATGGACCATCAGCAAGAACGTCACCACGTGCAACTTTATCACCTAAACGTACAACAACGTTTTGGTTGATACATGTATTTTGGTTCGAACGTGTGTATTTGATCAGGTTGTAGATATCTACACCTGCTTCGCCTGCCACCATCTCTTCTTCGTTTACACGAATAACGACACGAGAAGCATCAACGAATTCAATACGACCACCACGTTTCGCAAGTACACACACACCCGAGTCATGCGCTACGTTTGCTTCCATACCTGTACCAACAAGCGGTTTGTCAGCACGTAATGTAGGAACAGCCTGACGCTGCATGTTTGAACCCATCAATGCACGGTTGGCATCATCGTGTTCAAGGAACGGAATAAGTGATGCCGCTACAGATACCACCTGCTGAGCAGATACATCCATATGCGTTACTTTTTCTGGTGGAATACGTACGAATTCACCTTGGTGACGTACAGATACGAATTCTTCAGTTAAGTTACCGTCTTTATCGATACCAGAATCGGCCTGTGCAATCACAGTACCTACTTCTTCAATCGCAGAAAGGTATTCAACATCATCCGTTACACGACCATCAACAACTTTACGGTATGGAGTTTCCAAGAAACCGAAGCTGTTACATTTAGCGTATACAGACAATGAGTTAATCAAACCAATGTTTGGACCTTCAGGAGTCTCAATTGGACATACACGACCGTAGTGAGTTTGATGTACGTCACGTACTTCGAAGCCCGCACGCTCACGAGTCAAACCACCTGGGCCCAATGCTGATACACGACGTTTGTGTGTAATTTCAGACAACGGGTTGTTTTGGTCCATGAACTGAGACAACTGGCTTGAACCAAAGAATTCTTTGATTGCAGCAGCAACTGGTTTCGCATTGATTAAATCTTGCGGAGACAAGTTATCAGTTTCAGCTTGAGATAAACGTTCTTTAACAGCACGTTCAACACGAACTAGACCAACACGGAATTGGTTTTCTGTCATTTCACCAACAGAACGAACACGACGGTTACCCAAGTGATCGATATCGTCGACTTCACCTTTACCGTTACGGATTTCAACTAATGTTTTCAATACATCAGTGATGTCTTCGTTTGAAAGAATACCTTCAACTTCACGAGACTTCTGATCCGTACCCACTTCGTAAGGACGACCCAAACGACGGTTGAACTTCATACGACCTACTGGTGATAAGTCATAACGTTCAGAAGAGAAGAACAAGTTATTGAATAAGTTTTCAGCAGCTTCTTTTGTTGGTGGCTCACCCGGACGCATCACTTTGTAGATTTCTACAAGTGCTTCTTCACGACCAGTTGTAGTATCTGCACGTAAAGAGTCCGCAATGAATGGACCACGGTCGATGTCATTGGTATAAAGTACGTTGAATTGCTTAACGCCGCCCTCAGCCAATTTCACCATAATTTCATGGCTAAGTACGGTATTTGCCGCAACAACTTCGCCATCACGTAACGTTACATCTTCAGCAACGATACGTTCATATAGGTATTCATCAGGAACAGAAAGTTTTTCAAGACCTGCTGCTTCCATTTGACGAACATGGCGCGCGTTAATACGTTTACCTTGTTCAACAATTGTTTTACCGTCTGTACCCACGATATCAAACTGTGCCATTTCGCCACGTAGACGTTCTGGAACCAAGTCAATTTGATAGCTACCCATATCAAGATATACAGGTACTTTTTCGTAGAACATGTCTAGGATTTGTTCGTTATTATAACCCAAGGCACGAAGCACAACAGTCGCAAGTAATTTACGACGACGGTCAATACGAACATATACAAGATCTTTTGCATCGAATTCAAAGTCTAACCATGAACCACGGTAAGGAATGATACGAGCAGAATAAAGAACTTTACCGCTAGAGTGAGTTTTGCCTTTATCGTGATCAAAGAATACACCTGGTGAACGGTGTAATTGAGATACGATTACACGCTCAGTACCATTGATCACAAAGGTACCGTTGTCTGTCATAAGTGGCATTTCACCCATGTAGACTTCTTGCTCACGCACATCTTTGATTGTTTTAGTTTCGCGATCTTTAATGATCAGACGAATTTTTACACGCATTGGCGCCGCATAAGTTGAGCCACGAAGAATACATTCGCGCACATCAAATTCAGGCTTACCAAGACTATACTCAACAAATTCTAAAGCAGCATTGCCAGAATAACTTTCAATAGGAAAAACTGAACGAAATGCGGCTTGGAGACCGATATCTTCGCGGTTTTTTGGAGTTTTGCCGTCTTGAAGGAAAGTTCGGTACGAGTCGACTTGAATCGCGAGCAAGTACGGAACATCCATTACCTTGGGCAATTTACCAAAATTCTTACGGATCCGTTTCTTTTCGGTATATGAGTATGCCATCTGGAGTCCTCGGAAAGTAAACTAAGTCCGCCTGCAGAACGAACTTAGAAGGAATTACGCAGGCCGATATGGCCACCACTTTCACAAATGCTGCAATTTTTAGTGGTATTAAAACGCTTAACAATATTTTTTACTGAAAAATATTGGTAAGCGTTTGGTTTTATAAATTATTTTTAATTTGTATGATTTTTATATCATGCAAACAAAAATCGAGCCGATTATTGTAACGCAAAAAGGCTGATGACCCAAGGGCCACCAGCCATTTTTTGGAGCCGATTATAAAAAAATCGACTCCCCTTAAGATTACTTAAGTGTAACTGTAGCACCAGCTTCTTCAAGTTTTTTCTTAAGTTCTTCGCCTTCTTCTTTAGAAACGCCTTCTTTAAGAACTGAAGGAGCGCTTTCAACAAGATCTTTAGCTTCTTTAAGACCAAGGCCAGTAGCTTCACGAACTGCTTTAATTACAGCAACTTTGTTAGCACCGAAAGAAGTCAACTCAACGTTGAATTCTGATTGTTCTTCAGCAGCAGCACCAGCAGCGCCAGGAGCAGCAGCAACTGCTACAGCAGCAGCAGATACGTTGAATTTTTCTTCGAAAGCAGAAATAAGTTCAACAAGTTCAAGAACAGTTTTTTCAGCAACTGCGTTTAAGATTTCTTCGTTTGTTAAAGCCATGAGAGTAACTCCAAATGGGTATTGAATGGTGTGTAAATTGATTTAAGCTTAAGCAGCTTCTGACTCGTTTTTCTCTTTGAGCGCAGTAATAAGGCGACCCAATTTCGAAATAGGAGCTTGAAGAACGTTTGCAAGCATAGTAAGCGCTTTCTCTTGGTTTGGAAGGTTCGCGATAACGCTAACTTCAGCACCTTGATAAACTTTACCGTCAAATGCAGCAGCTTTAAGTTCAAATGCTTTATTAGTTTTAGCAAATTCTTCGAACAAACGAGCAGCTGCGCCCATGTCGTCTTCAGAAGTTGAGAAAGCTAAGATTGTTGGGCCAACAAGGTTGTCGCTCAAGATATTGAATTGAGTATCTTGAAGAGCACGTTTAGCCAAAGTGTTACGAACTACACGAGTAGCAACACCTAGTTTACGAGCTTCAACACGTAGAGCAGTTAATTGCTCAACAGTTAAACCTTGATAGTCAGCAACAACAGCAGCATACGCAGTAGAAGCAACTTCAGTTACTTCAGCTACGATCTGTTTTTTGCCTTCGATAAGAAGAGCCATTGTAAAACCTCCTAACGGTGATTTATGCACCTATACAGATGCACTCCCAATTCGTTAGCTCATCACTGAACCAACACGCGGAGGAGGAACAAATCACACCACCGCGTCTACTCAGGCTGGGCTATTAAGAAGAAAGCATAAAACTCCCCTCGCCTGAGGTCTTTGACGCTGATAAATCTAAATTTATCAATTCAAAGTTTGCCTGAATCACGCAATATACGACGGAACGTTTCTTGCGTAATATTTAAAGCGGTGCTTCAAATATTACTCAGGGCTTTAAAATTCTGTAATAAGTCGAAACTTATTTAGAAACGTTTGCCACATCAACAACAAGACCAGGACCCATAGTAGAGCTTAGAGTGATCTTTTGGATGTAAACACCTTTAGAAGTAGCAGGTTTTGCTTTCTTAAGGTCTGCTACAAGAGCTTCAACGTTTGAACGAACAGCTTCAGCAGTGAAACCTACTTGACCGATCGCAGCGTGGATGATACCTGCTTTGTCTACACGGTAACGTGCTTGACCAGCTTTCGCATTTTTAACAGCAGAAGCTACGTCAGGAGTTACAGTACCCACTTTAGGGTTTGGCATTAAGCCACGTGGACCAAGAATCGTACCTAACTTACCAACAACGCGCATTGCATCCGGAGCTGCAATTACTACGTCAAAGTCAAGGTTACCCGCTTGGATGCTTTCAGCAAGATCATCAAAACCAACAACGTCCGCGCCTTCAGCTTTAGCAGCTTCAGCAGCAGCGCCTTGAGCAAACACAGCTACACGTACAGTTTTACCAGTACCTGCAGGAAGTGTAGTCGCGCCACGAACAACTTGGTCAGATTTACGAGGATCAACACCTAGGTTTACAGCAACATCCAAAGATTCTTTGAATTTTACTGCTGGAAGGCCGTTAAGAACTGCAACTGCTTCTTCCAAAGTGTAAACTTTGTTAGCTTCAACAGCAGCAACAATGGCTTTTTGACGTTTAGTTAATTTAGCCATGTCTTATAGCTCCACTTCCAAGCCCATAGAACGCGCAGAACCAGCAATGGTACGTACACGTGCGTCTAAATCAGCACCAGTAAGATCTGGTTCTTTAGTAGTCGCAATTTCTTCTAATTGAGCGCGAGTCAACTTACCAACTTTAGTTTTGTTAGGTACAGCTGAACCCTTTTGGATGCCCGCAGCTTTCTTAAGAAGAATCGCAGCAGGAGGAGTTTTCATGATGAATGTGAACGACTTGTCGTTGTACACAGTGATCACTACTGGAATTGGAAGACCAGCTTCAACTTTTTGTGTCGCAGCATTAAATTCTTTACAGAATGCCATGATGTTAACACCACGTTGACCTAGTGCAGGACCAATCGGTGGAGATGGATTTGCTTTACCAGCTGGAACTTGCAGCTTGATATAGCCGTCAATCTTCTTAGCCATTTCAATTACCTCTGGGTACTAACGCCGCTAGGCTCCCCATACATATAAGTAACGATACCGTTACAACAACAATGCCCGACTCATAACAAATCGGGCGTTTATCAACCAAGTTAAATTAAACCGATTTTTCGACTTGGCGAAATTCCAGCTCAACCTGAGTTGGTCGATTAAATACATTAATCGTCAACGTTAAACGTGACTTATCGTATAGAACTTCTTCCACCACGCCTTTAAAATCGGTGAATGGACCGTCAATTACGAGTAATTCTTCACCTGGTTCAAACATCGTCTTAGGACGAGGTGCTTCGCCAGTATTGCGTACACGTGCAAGAATCGCATCAGCTTCTTTTTGCGTAATTGGTGCAGGCTTTTCTGCAGTACCACCGATGAAACCTAATACTTTTGGACATTCTTTAACAATGTGCCAAGTTTCATCATTCATTTCCATCTCGACTAACACATAGCCGGGAAAGAATTTACGCTCAGATTTACGTTTCTTACCATCCTTCATTTCCACTACTTCTTCAGTAGGGACAAGGACTTCACCAAAGCTATCGGCTACAGCGCTACGCTGGATTCGATCATTAAGTGAGCGTAACACTTGTTTTTCATAACCAGAATAGGCATGAATAATGTACCAACGTTTCATAGCTCTCTTACCCGATAATAAACTTCATTAACCAGCTCAAAGCATAGTCAAAGCACCATAATAAAATAGATGCCACTAAGACTACCGCAAGTACCTGCCAAGATGTGGTCATGGTCTCTTGCTTGGTTGGCCAAGTCACTCGACGTAACTCAATTCGAGCATCTTTCAACAATCGAACAAAGCCTTTGCCTTGATGGGTGGCGTATAATAAACCTAAAGCCACGATGATACAAGCCAAAATTACCCCAACACGGACCCAAACATCATTCGCTGGTGCCCAGTATGCTGGCAAATGTTGATTCACCATCATAGAACTACCGAGTAAAATCAACGCGATAACCCACAGAACATAGTCTAAAGGGGAACCAGAATTAACAACTTCAGCAGGATTATTTCTTTGAGGAATTGGCGCGTCGCTTAATGCGTCACGCGATTTATCATTCGACATTTTTGTACTCGTCGTAGGATTCGCGACTTATTATATGACCAGTTGAGCCAGCATCAAGCTTCTTTTTAAAAAAATTTGGCAGGCCAGGAGGGACTCGAACCCCCAACATTCGGTTTTGGAGACCGACGCTCTACCAATTGAACTACTGACCTGCAGAGCAAATCGAGAGTCGAAACTCTCGATCTGTACAAAGATAACTGTATTATATTATGCAGTTACTTTAGAAACAACACCCGCACCAACTGTACGGCCACCTTCACGGATCGCGAAGCGTAAGCCAGCGTCCATTGCGATTGGGTGGATTAATTCTACTGACATTTCCACGTTGTCACCAGGCATAACCATTTCAACGCCTTCTTTAAGCGCGATCGCACCAGTTACGTCAGTTGTACGGAAGTAGAACTGTGGACGGTAACCGTTAAGGAATGGAGTATGACGACCACCTTCGTCTTTAGAAAGTACGTATACTTCTGCGTCGAATTTAGTATGCGGTTTGATTGTACCTGGTTTAGCCAATACTTGACCACGTTGAACGTCTTCACGTTTAGTACCACGTAGAAGAACACCACAGTTCTCGCCCGCACGACCTTCGTCAAGAAGTTTACGGAACATTTCTACGCCAGTTACAGTTGTTTTAACTGTATCTTTAATACCAACGATTTCAACTTCTTCGCCTACTTTCACGATACCAGTTTCAACACGGCCAGTTACTACTGTACCACGACCTGAAATTGAGAATACATCTTCGATTGGCATAAGGAATGCAAGGTCGATAGCACGTTCTGGCTCTGGAATGTAAGAGTCAAGAGCTTCAACAAGAGCAACTACTGCGTCTTCGCCATATTGACCAGCTTCACCATTAAGCGCTGCAAGAGCAGAACCACGGATTACTGGGGTGTCGTCGCCTGGGAAGTCATAAGTAGAAAGAAGTTCACGAACTTCCATTTCTACTAATTCAAGAAGCTCTTCGTCGTCAACAAGGTCGCATTTGTTTAAGAATACAACGATGTAAGGTACACCTACCTGACGAGAAAGAAGGATGTGTTCACGAGTTTGTGGCATTGGACCATCAGTCGCAGCACATACAAGGATCGCACCATCCATTTGCGCAGCACCAGTAATCATGTTTTTAACATAATCGGCGTGACCTGGGCAGTCTACGTGAGCGTAGTGACGGATTGGAGAATCGTATTCTACGTGTGAAGTATTAATTGTAATACCACGTGCTTTTTCTTCTGGTGCAGAGTCGATTGCAGCGTAATCTTTCGCTTCACCACCGAATTTTTTTGCACATACAGTTGCAATCGCAGCTGTTAAAGTCGTTTTACCATGGTCAACGTGACCGATTGTGCCCACGTTAACGTGTGGCTTATTACGTTCAAACTTAGCCTTAGCCATGCTTTTCTTCCTCGTTTACGTCGAACACAATTCTGAGTAAAACCCAGCTCCGACATATCGCCTAAAAAAATAAACACCCAATACTTGAAAAGCAGACTAAAAAGCCTGCTTCTGGAATCTTGTGCAACATTTAAAGTTGCTAAACTGTAAAATCTGGAGCTCTTATCGAGATTTGAACTCGAGACCTCTCCCTTACCAAGGGAGTGCTCTACCACTGAGCTATAAGAGCAAATATAAGCACTTCAATAGATATGGAGCGGGAGACGAGGGTCGAACTCGCGACATGTAGCTTGGAAGGCTACCGCTCTACCAACTGAGCTACTCCCGCACGATGTTGGTACAAACCACTTATTGAAGTCTTAAAATTGGTGGTGAGGGAAGGATTCGAACCTTCGAAACTTTCGTAGCGGAGTTACAGTCCGCCCCCTTTGACCGCTCGGGAACCTCACCATTTTACACTTACTTCAGTGCCGTTCTTTCTACTCACTCTCAAACTCTCTAAGATGGTGCCGGCACACGGATTCGAACTGTGGACCTACTGATTACAAGTCAGTTGCTCTACCAACTGAGCTATGCCGGCGTTTCTTAGTGTTTCGTACGTTTCGTATCGGAACGGTGTGCAGTTTAGCAAATCTTGAAATCCTTGCAAGTGTTTTTTCTAAAAAAAACGTGAAAAACTCATAAAATCAATCCATTTGATGATAATTCAACCGCTTTGATCACTGCGCGAGCTTTTATTTGGGTTTCATTCCACTCTGATTCAGGATTTGAGTCATAAACTACCCCTGCTCCAGCTTGAACATAGACCTTATTTTCTCGAATTACACAGGTACGAATCGCAATCGACATGTCCATTTCACCATGCCAGCCTAAATAACCAACAGCACCACCAAAAATTCCACGTTTTACTGGTTCAACTTCGTCAATAATTTCCATAGCACGGATTTTTGGTGCGCCTGAAAGCGTGCCCGCAGGGAATGTTGCCTTAAAAACATCCAAAGCATCGACATCATCACGTACTTCACCTTGCACATTTGACACAATGTGCATGACATGCGAATAACGTTCGATCACCATTTGATCAGTCACGTGAACTTTACCGATTTTAGAAACGCGTCCAACATCATTTCGCCCCAAATCGATCAACATCAAATGCTCTGCAATTTCTTTTTCATCAGATAGCAAATCTTTTTCTAGCGCTAAATCTTCTTCTTTTGTTTTACCCCGTGGTCGCGTTCCCGCCAAAGGACGAACTGTTGCCACACCATTTTCTAAACGGGACAAAATTTCAGGTGATGAACCGACGATATGAAAAGGAATGTCATTTTCTAGTGTCTGCCCTTGCACCAAGAACAAATATGGCGATGGATTGAGGTGACGTAGTGCACGATAGACCTGCAAAGGCTCACCATCAAAATCGGATACCATACGATGGCCCGGCACAACCTGCATCACATCACCGGCCTTAATGTACTCTTTTACTTTCGCAATAGAATCAATAAAATTGTCATGTCCAGTGATGGATTCAAACTGTGGTGCAGTATGCTTATTTGCTTTGAGTGCAATTGGGGTTGCCAAAAGTTCTTCTAGCTCATCCAATTGTTGCTGCGCCTTGGTATAGGCCTCAGCATCATTTACATCGGCATGCACAATTAAGAATAAGGTATCCTTAAGGTTATCAAAGACGATGACGGTTTTTGATAGCATCATCCAAATATCCGGAATCCCGACCGGGTCAGCTTCTGGAACGTTATTGAGCTTTGGTTCGATATAACGTACAGCATCATAACCAAAGTATCCAACCAATCCACCGGTAAAGCTCGGCAACGCTGGCAAATCTTGCTGTGTAGGCACTTTATATTGTGCTTGGAAGTCACGAATGTATTGAAATGGGTCAGCACATTGTTGTTTTTCAACCGAGCCATCAGCATGTTGAACGGTCAACTGCCCTTCATTACACGAAAATACGGTGGACTCGCCCAAGCCAATAATGGAGTAACGCGCCCAGTTTTCGCCACCCTCTACAGATTCAAATAAATAGGCTTGTTTATGTTGTTTTAATCGCGCAAAGACAGAAAGTGGAGTTTCTGTATCTGCCAAGCGCTGACGATATACCGGAATCAAGTTATATCCAGCAGTTTTCAGTTGTTCAAATTGAGTTTGTGTAGTCATTTGGGTTTCTCTATATTTCGCGTGGTCAATTTCAGTTAATTTCTTCTCATGCTGATTGAGTGACGCCATCGAAAACCTACACACTTGCTCATTTTCACTTCCTTAACCCTACTTATTTCAACCCAATAATTCTTTTAAGTTATCAACCACGTGCTGCGGCTGACAATCTCGAATATTTTCACCATGATTATAGCCATAGCTGACCACAATACAATCAATACCCGCACGACGTGCTGCCTCTACATCATTGACAGAATCACCCACCATCAAAATTTGCTGTTTCGGCAAGGCATAATGCTCCGCACAATACTCTAGCTGCTTGGGATGTGGTTTACGCTCTTCAAAACGATCTCCGCCAATCACATCATCAAAGTATTCATGCATACCTAGTGCCTGCACAATACTGCGTGCCGGTTGCTCTGGTTTATTGGTCACACAAATCAGAATTTTCTCTTCTGCTTTTGCCCAATCCAAGAACTCTAGAATGCCGTCAAAGGGCTGCGTCAAAACACAAGGATCTGCATTGTAAATCTTTAGAAAAGTTTCCAGTAAAAGATGGTGCTGTGCGGCATCCACCTTCCCGGTCAAGTATTCAAGTACGCTATGACAAAACAATGAAGTTCCTTTCCCAATCCAGTTTCGCACCTGCGCTTCTGTGACCAACGGTAATTGCAACGCATTTAAACTCATATTCATCGCACGATGTAAGTCAGATGCTGAATCGACTAGCGTTCCATCCAGATCAAATAAAATCATTTGGCGTTCTGCTAAACGAACTTCAAACATAATGTCCCTCTATTTTTTTGTAAATTTTCCCCATAAAAAAGGCATGCCCATGCATGCCTTTTGAGGAATGTCTCGGTTTATTTAAACAAGACCCATGCAATAATTGCAAGAATGATTAAAACAATGACTGAGATTAAGCCCACAGAGGCATTTTTTTGCGCTTCACGCTCTTGCTCTACACATGTCGCTGGAATTTCTACATCACATGCTTCATTTTTCGGAACAGCAGTTACGTCAATTCCCTCAGGAATTGGTGCAGGTTTAGGCACATCTACATTGGTCGGCATACCATCACGAGTCAATTGAACTGAGCTATCTCGCTCTTTCAACTCTGGCATACCTTGATCATTCATTTGTTGTGCTGCGGTTTTAACGACAGGCTCTTGTGCCTTAGTCTCAGACGTGTTTGCTACAGACTCTTGTGCCACATTTTCAGAAACTGCAACAGCTTCAGACGGCTGCTGAACAGGTGTAATTTCTTCTGTTTGCAATGCTTCAACGCTTTGTTCGATATCCGCTGGAATCTGAACAGCTTTAGCTGGAGCCAATAAACTAAACTTCACACTGGCAAACTGTACAATATCACCTTCTTTTAAAAGTGATTCACCAGTCAAACGGACATCATTAATAAACGTCCCATTAGATGAATTGAGATCTTGCAACCAGAGTGCCTGATCTTTCAGTACAAAGGCAGCATGTTTACGCGATACATCAGATTCTTGTAAAACAATATCTGCTTGTTGATGACGCCCCACCAACATATCTCGCTCAATACTAATTTCTTGTCCTGTTAAATCACCAGAAATTGCTTGAATTTTCCAAGTCATGAAGTTAATTCTCTATTGCTCGTTTTTTTCATCATAGCATGCTGTGGTTTCAAAGCTAAACCACCCTGCCGTCTAACCTAAGGCGTGCCCGCCACTTTGCCATTCGGTACGGTAATGGTTTGGCGCTTCACCGCAGGTTCAATGGCGACTGGCGTGGAGACCACTGCCGCTGGCTGTGTCATTTGTGGTGCTGTCGGTACCGTCTTATACACAGGGGCTGGCGCTGTACCTTTTGAAACAGGTATGCGCTGTTGATACACATCATCCACATTTTCAGGTAATTTCGCAAAATTACCGTCATTATCCAGTGCCAGTTGCAGACTATAGAGCTGACTGTAGCGCTGCTGAGACATTTTCTTCACATCGGCAGAATTTCCAACAATAGTCGGATGAATAAAGATCAGTAAATTGCGTTTACTGTTAGATTTTCCTTCCGAGCTAAAGAGTTTGCCGAGTACAGGAATAGCCCCTAGCCCCGGAACCGATTGACGCCCATGCAATGTATTGTCAGAGATCAAACCACCCAACACAATCGTTTGACCATGCTCTGCCAAGATCGAGGTTTTAATCGCACGTTTAGTCGTAACCAAGTCCGACGCTTGACCTTTATTGTCTTTTACATCAGAAACTTCTTGCTCTACCTCTAAACGCACCGAGCCGCCATCACCAATATGCGGCACAACTTTCAAAGTAACACCGACATCTTTACGCTCAATCGATGTATACGGATTGGCTGTACCACCATTGGTGGTGACCGAACCTGTCACAAATGGAACGTTTTCACCCACCACAATATAGGCTTCTTCGTTGTCCATCGTCACAATAGACGGTGTAGATAATAGATTCGATTTGGTTTTTTCTTTTAAGGCCTGAATCATCGCACCATAGAGTTTGCGCGAACCATCACTGCCTTCACGATAATCACCAAGAACTAAAGAAGTACCGGCACTCACCGCGCTACCTGCACCCGCAGCGCCGCCAGTTAAATATCCTGCGGCAATATTTTTTAAACTAGAACCAAAGTTATCAAAGTTAATTAAGCCGATACCACTACTGATATCTCCCAACGCCCATTGCACACCGAGCTGATCGGTATCCGTGCCTTCAACTTCAATAATCGCCGCTTCGATCAGCACTTGCTGACGACGAATATCGAGCTGCTGAATCGCAGATTCAATTTCTCGCATGAGCTGCGGATCTGCTTTTACAATCAGTGCATTTTGTGTTGCATCAGCAATAATACTCACGCCATTGGCGTTAAAACTTGAGATACCGTTTTGCGTATTATTGGAAGAGTTATTGCTGTTGAGGTTAATGCCAGAACTGGTGTTGTTTTGTGAACTGAATGACTGTGAATTTGAACTGTTACTATCATTCATTAAACTGTTCATCGTGCTGCTATTTGAGCTATTCGATGAATTCGTACTCGAAACGGCCTGCCCCGTGACCAAGCCTTGTAAGATTTCCGACAAGTTTTTTGCACTTGCATACTTTAGACGAAAAACTTTCAATCCACCCAATCGATCTGCCGCAGGCACATCTAAGGTCTCAATAATCTTACGAATACGCTTACGTGTCGCTGTATCACCTTTAATGATAATACGATTGGTTCGATTGTCTGCGATGATACGAATTCGTGACCCTTTTGGGTCTTTTGATGCGCCGGTCGAACTCATCGACTCTAACAGCCCAATCATTTCTTCGGCCTGACTCGATTGCAGCGTCACGGCTTCGATATCATTTTGACCCGTTCCATCTAAATTACGAATAATCGTTTCGAGCTGGTAAATATTACTTGCGCGATCTGACACAATCAGCGCATTGGTCCCTGCCACTGCTGACAAATGTGCAAATTGCGGCATCAATGGACGTAGGGCTGGAATTAAGTCGTTGGCATTGGTGTTATCAAGCCAAATCACTCGGGTGACAATTTGGTCTCCAGATGCACGGTGGCGCGCATCATAAGGAATGCCCGAGCTTTTTACATTACTGTCTGGAACCAGTTTAATGGTGTTGCCTGATGGAATCGCTACCACGCCATTGACATTCAATACACCGAGAAACAGGTCATAGACTTCATTTTTATTTAAAGGCTTATTGGAAATAACCGTTACATTTCCTCGTACCCGTGGATCAACTGCAAAATTTTTCCCCGTGATATCTGCGACTTCATTAATGAATGCCGTAAGATCTGCATCACGTAAATTGATTTTCCATGTTTGTGCATAACTTGCTGTGCTGACCATAGCAACCAAGGGCACCATGGCATAGGCAGCTAAAGTTGAACGGTTATTATTAAATAAAGCCATATACGCCTGTGTTTCCTAACCCTATAAAGTGATGAAACATCACTAAAAATCCTGTTGTATGGTCATCACTTGATCACCACGTTTGACTTCAAGTTTCACCTGCCCTTCACGGCGGGCTTGTTCTAATAATTGCGCCTCAGATTGTCCTGCACCGACTGCCTGCCCATTTAAAGACATGATGCGGTCACCCGGTTGCAAACCCAATTTATTTCTCAAGGCAGCAGGTGTTCGATTTGAAATCTCAAACCCACCATTACCTGATGGATTCACCCCCATTTCCTGCAGATATTGCTCACGATTTTCTGTCATGCGTTGTACGGCCTGACCAATCGCGGACTGCGTCGTGCCTTGCCCTGAATTTGCAGGATTAGCTGCATTTTGCATGCTGTTATTTTGCAAAGATCCGCCTGATGTTGCATTGGCTGTAGGGACAATCGGTTGATCTAATCCGTTTTCAATACCTTGGAACGCTAATTCACGCCGTGCACCATTACCCTGCGTTAAAATCACCTTATCCCAATAAACTTCAGCCAGTTGATATGATGAACCTTGAATGGTTTCTCCAACCAAGTAGCGATCTGAACTCTCATTGACCTTAATCACTGCCGACGAGTAGCGACTTGGCTGTCCAACCACCACACCTTGTAACACCATATTTAACTGCGCGTCAGCTGCTGAACTGCGGTTTTCCTGAAACAAGGCAAAAGAGCTAATATTAGGAACTTGCGTTTGCTGTGAACCCAATTCAACTCGGTCTAACTGCATGGCTTGTGGCGGTGCAATCAATAACCAAAATAAAGCGGCTAACTTCCAGCACAGGTACAAAATTATTAAAACCAAGACCACAGGTGCAAGTCGATCTGTTTGCTTCCAATTGATCTCGCGGATTTTTTCGAAATAGTCAGCCATCAGTTCACCCCACTCAATAGGGGTTGACGCGAACTAATCACATACGTATCTAATCCTGCCTTACCTTCATAGGAAGCAACATTCATCAAAAAGCGCTGGGTTAATTGCACATCCAACATGAGGTCTGGCTCAAGTGACATGTTCATCATTTTTTGTTCACGTTGATCTCGAACATCAATCGACAATTTGCCATTATCGTCTTTTAATTGAGCCAACATGGCAGGCACATTCATTGACTCTTGACGCTGTGCAAAGCTAAATGATAAATCCCCACCTGCCCACTGTATCTCGCCTGATGAACGACTAAATCCCTGTTGTGGCTTATATTTAAACTGCACATCTTTTAATTGAATGGCATTCATTGGCCATTGCCAATCGGCAAAACTTTTTAAGGTTTCAGGAGCAATTTGACCCTCTAAGTTTTTAATACTAATACTTTTACCAAAACCATACCCCATCACACCTTGTAGTTTGGTATTGCCACTATGAATTTCAACATTTGCACCCAAGCGTAATAAAATCAAATCCCACGGGCGTGTGTTCCAGTTTAACGAGCCTTTCAAATTTCCTCGTGTCCAATCTGCTTGCCCATGCCAAATATTGCCACTGACGTTATGTAGCATTTGGTTATTTTTATAAAACTTTGTAATGAGCCACGCTGCTGGCACTTGCAGCATAACGAAAATTAAAAAACTGATCGCAGCAAAAATGAGCCACCGAATATTATTAGTTTTATTGATCATCCCACCACAACCGATCCATCAATTTTTTTCCATCATTTAAACATTTTTCTTTATAGACACATTATGCATACTTTTTCTGCATAGCCAATTCAAAGAGATAAAAAAACCAGGCATTTGCCTGGTTTAATTATCCTGAACTCAGGATATGACGATTTCATGAATTGTTCTTAAATTAAGAAGTCTTCTAGTTTCGCGCCTTTTTCTAACTCAGCCACTAACCAACGTGGTTGTTTACCACGACCAGTCCACGTGTCATCTGCATTGGTTTTGCTACGGTAACGTGGCTCAACCGCTTTACGCGTTGATTTTTTACGTTTGCTTAAACCAAATTCAAGAATTTGTTCAACGCTTAAATCTAAATTTTCTGCAATTTCAACAATACGGTTATACGCATCTTCAATCGCTTGATCTTTTTTAGATGCAATCAGTGCTTCAGCTTCTACTTGAAGCTTCTTTAACTCTTCAACTGATAAATTACTAATATCAGGCATAATCTTTAACTCCGAAATTTCATTTTAATAATGCTTATGAAAACTCGCTCATAATATTATAATAAAATTTTTATTCAATAAATAATTTTCATTTTACTACAATATTTTAACACGACTCCTTAAAATATATAAAGTTAAATTGTATTTAAATATTATTTCCCACTGAATTTTCTAAGGCTTTTATTTTGGTTTTAATATTTTCTGGAATAGATGTTTTTTGCAGGGTCATTTTATCCACGCACACAATAACCGCATCGCCTGTTGCAACGATTTTTTGTTGCTGTTCACTCCATAATATATAACCCATACGAAATGCACTATTTCTTAATTCTTCAACGCGCGTTGCCACTTTTAAAATATCAGGATAAACCACGGGGGCTTAAATATTTACACTGGCTTGAAGCAACAACCGTAACCACAGACTGATTAAATATATCCAACTGATCTAAATAACCAATCCGCGCACTTTCCATATAACGATAATAATGCACGTTATTTACATGACCAAAAGCATCCATATCCCCCCAAGCTACGTGTTGAGTATGAATCAATGAATATTGAGCTAAATCTTTTTGCATATTATGTCCTTATATTCGAATTTCCATAAAATTAGCATTATTTTCAAATATTAAATTTAATTGTTTGGTCAAATATTCCTGCTGATTTAAAGCTGACTTGATACGTAAATAACTCATTAATACATCATCTGGATATAATTCTAATAATGCATCCGCCTCAGCTTGGCGTTCTGTCGCTTGGTAAATATTCCATTTTGCAAAACTAAAAACAGGTAGTGCAGGATACTTTTCTTCCCAACGTTGAATCTGCTGTTCTACAGCCACATAGTCAGGGTTTTGCTTCAACATTTTTTGCTGGAACCACAAAAAGAACACTTCTTTGTTAAATTGCTGTTCAAGTAAATGAATAGCCAATTGCTCATGTTCCTGACTCATCTCTGGCATACGAGACAAGACTTTTAACCACAACACTTTGACCGCATATTTACGCTCTGTTATTTGATCTTGCAAATCCAAATAACGCTGCTTTAAATGCTGTAAGTCATCGACATCAGCTTGATCAAATGCAGATAATAATTGCTCCAACCAAGCTTGTTTTGTCAGCTCATCTAAATGTCCATAACGTGTCGAACGCAAATACAACCAAGGAAACTGCAACGCAAACATGCCCCATAGCGTGGTTAAACGCTGCTCATAGGCAGTGCTGACTTTTTGCAACCATGGCGATAATTCATGTTGATTCAAAAATTCGAGATGCGTTAAAGCCTTTTCACCCTCTTGTTGGGATAAATAAATTTCAATCCGTTGCAATTCTGCGAGTTCAAAAGCCATTGGATTGGTCTGAGTTAATGCATTTAATGCTGTTTCATATTGTTGCTGAATCCAATATAAACGCGCATCAATCACCCCTTTTAATAATCCAGACTCAGTAAAAGCTTGCTGAATAAAGTTTTTTTGATCTTGCGCAGCATTTAAAAGCCAAATGACAGCCAATTGTTCATAGGGATGCAGTTTATTAAAACTAAAGACTGTTTCAGATTTACGCTGCTCTCGACTTAAATAGCGTTTAACCGCATACCAAAGCATTTGCACGAACAAACTCAGTAGTGCCAGCAATAATGCTAAAAACCAAATATTGGATTGAACTTGCCATTCACGCCAGTATAAATAGACATAGCCTGCACCATGTCCAAAACTCAGCAAACTAATAATGGCAACAACCAATAAGCTAATAAATAAATAGGCCAATAAAATATGTTTCATAGTCGATTATCCTATGAGTGCCCGAGTATTTAATAGCGGTACAGAAATAACCGGAATGTCCTTTAATTGTTCTAGACGTTGGCGTATCGGTTTTAATGAAGCATCTGGCAATTGCTGCATAATTTGCATAATTTCAGTGATTTCTTGTTGAAATTGAGGATATTGTCCTTGATTTAAAACTTGCTGAGCCAAAATTAAACGTAACTGCATTTCTTTTAATACCAAGCTACGCTGCATTAATACGGGACTCGGTTGTTCGACTGATTCGACTTGAATCCATTTTTGCCAAAAAGAAAGACCTTTTTGCTGCTCTTTTGAACTGTATGGCTTTAATATTTCTTTTTCTAACAATTGATCGATGGATTGCAGGGTATTTTTCACTTTATCAGATTGCAACTGACGCTCTGTCACATATTGCTTTAAGGTCTCACGGTCTTTTTGAATCACCTGATGCAAACTCATACGCAGTGCAGGTGCCAAGCTCAACTGATCTAATTGTTGGTCTAATTGGTTTAATTTTTCTAAAGCAACAGCAAATTGTTGTTGCTGCATGGCAAATTCAACCAAATCAAGTTGCTGGCCCACAACCATCATTGGCTCAATACTATGGGTCGCCTCAGCAGCAATCGAAGCATTCGATGTCGTTGCAGCCGACATCTCGGTCGTTGTGCCATTCAACTGGCGTTTCAAAGCCACGACCTGATCATTCAAACCTGCATTGCGCTGTTGCAATAAAGTTTGTTGTTGCATCAGTTCGGTTTGTTGAGCATTGACCTGAAACAAGTCAAAACTGAGTTTAGCCAACCAAAGTACGGCGACAATGACCACAACGACAAACAACTTCTTCATGTATTTCCCTGCACGACTTGCACATGCTGCAATATGTGTGTCGCGTTTAAATCTTCGAGTTGAATAATTTTAAAATCTTTGTTCAGTGTTATACGACTTTGCTCAAGTAGCTCGAACAACCTTACACCTAAAACTAAAAAATGTGCATGACTCAGCACTGATAAATGCGACTGAATCAAGTCAAGCCAATTGAGCCAACTGGCCTCACTGGTGATCAACATACAATACGGAGATGACAACTGATGTTCAGAAATGAGTGTTTTTACTTTTTGAGTGGTCTCTTCCGGTAGATGCCGTTCGTATAGCACAAAATTGAGAATCTGAATGCCACGTGCTAGCAACTGCTGCATCATAAATTGACGACCACCTTCACCGCGCCAAAACGCTACACAAGCCCCGGCCTCTAATTGTTCTAAATGGCTTAAGGTGAGCATTCCCTCTGAGGTTTCCACCTGCGGCACAACACTGTGAATGCCATAATCAGCCAGCTTTGCTGCGGTTGCGTCACCGACTGCAATCCATTGAGTATGTTCGAGCTGTTCAAGTGAAATGCCTGCCTTACGCAGACCTTGTATACCAAAGGTGACCGCAGAGGGGCTCACCACAACCAATACATCCGCAGCACTCAACTGGGCGTAGCACGCTGCCAATGCTTCTGACCATGCCCGCGGCTTGAGCTCAAGTAATGGAAGCTCAGCCACAGCAACACCCGCAGAGCGCAGCGTCAAGCTAAGCTGCGCTGCACGATCTGTCGGACGTGTATTGATAAAAAGCATGTATTAATACAGTGCCTTTAAAATTTCACCGGCACCTTGGGTTAACAAGTCTTGGGCCAATTTGACACCGAGCTGTTCAGCCTGTTCGGGAAGACCTACTTGCTGTGCTTTCAACAAGGTTTGACCGTCAACACTACCGACTCGACCTTCCAAATGAATCTGACCATTTTCTAAGGTTGCATAACCTGCAATCGGTACTTGACAGCCACCTTCTAGATATGCATTAAAAGCACGTTCTGCACGTACACAAGAATTGGTCTCTGCATGCATTAAGGGCAAAATTAAATCCAATACAGCTTGATCTTGGCTACGACATTCTAGGCCCAATGCACCTTGTCCAACTGCAGGTAAACTCACAACAGGCTCAAGAGTATGACGAATACGCTCTGCTAAGCCCAAACGCTTCAGCCCTGCACTCGCCAAAATAATCGCATCATAGTTACCCGCATCGAGTTTAGATAAACGCGTACCCACATTGCCACGCAGATCAATAATTTCAAGGTCTGGACGTTGTTTTAAAATTTGGCATTTGCGGCGCAAGCTCGACGTTCCAACCTTCGCACCCTGGGGTAAATCATCAAAACTGTTATAAGTATTTGAAACGAAAGCATCTAATGGGTCTTCACGCTCACAAATCACGGCCAAGCTTAAACCTTCAGGCAAAGCCATTGGCACATCTTTCATCGAATGAACTGCCAAGTCTGCACGACCATCCAACAACGCCGCTTCTAACTCTTTTACAAATAATCCTTTCCCCCCAATTTTGGCTAAAGGGGTATCTAGAATCTTGTCACCTTGGGTCACAAAGGTCACCAACTCAACTTTCAAATTTGCATGAAGTGCTTCTAAGCGTGCACGAATATGTTCCGCCTGCCAAAGTGCAAGCGGGCTTTGTCGAGTTGCGATCTTAAGGATATTCATAAATTTTAAAATACAGTCTATAGGGCTATTATTCTAAACTTAACTTGCTCAGTTGAAAATGCAAGCTTAATTCGCAATGTGCTTTGACACTTGCCCTATAATTTTTGTATTCGCTCACGTAAATTCGGTAAATGTCGACGGCTGACCGCCAAACGCTCTTCTAAATCTCGACAACGCACCTGATACTGCCCCGAGCTTACGACTTCTAAACCTTCTAAAAAGCTCACAGACACCAAGGCATTTCGATGAATACGTATAAAGCGATCACCAAATTCATGCTCTAAATCCTTCAGCGTTTCATCAATAAGTACATTGCCATTTTTATGCCGAACAGTGACATATTTCTGATCTGCAAGAAAATAATAAATATTTTCCACAGGGACCAGTTCTACACCACGATAAGTCTTTGCCGCGATTTGATGGCGGCTGATTTTAATTTCGTCCATATTTTCTTTTTGTTTTATCGTGCTCAATTGAGCTTGGGTTAATTTAGTTAAATGATCTAAAACCTGCTGCAATTCCTGTTGCATAACCGGTTTTAGTAAATATCCCTCTGCATTCGACTTAAATGCATCAAGTGCATGATGATCATATGCAGTACAAAAAATAATAGCGGGCATGGGGTCTAATTCACGCAACAATTTAGCGCAAGTCAGCCCATCCATTTCAGGCATTTGTATATCTAGTAAGATGACATCAGGCTCGAGGCTTTGAGCCAAGTCAATCGCTTGTTGACCATGTGAGGCTTTCGCAACCACTTGATGTCCAAGTTGAGTGACTAAACGTGACAATCGCTCTACTGCTAGAGGCTCATCATCACAGATCAGGATGTCCATTTCTCCTCCTTATCTCGTTAACGTCATTTATTTTTATTGGTCAACTGAGATTTCTATTTATATTGATATTGCACCACAGTCGTATACATTCCCTCGCCTGCGTAGGTTTGAAAAGTGACATGCTGACCATAATATGCCTCAAGTCGCTGTTTCACATTTTCGATGGCAATACCATTCCCCTGACGTAATTTAATTGTATCCTGTGTATAGGGATTTGTAATAACGATATTAATTTGATTTTGTAATATTTCAATCAATATATTTATCGTACTCTTTGTCAAAATCTTTTCGACTCCATGAAAAATACTATTTTCTAATAAAGGTTGTAAAGTTAATAGTGGAATTTGTACTTGAGCGTACTGTTCAATGTCGGCCAGTTTCCACTCCACATTGAGCCGATCGCCCAATCGCATTTGTTCGATGGCCAAATAACGCTGACACAAATCGATCTCATCTTTGAGACTCACCAGTTTCAATTCTTGAAAACTCGCACGGAACAATCGAGATAAATTCAGTAGCATTTGCTCCGCTTTATCTGGGTCAATCGCAATCAAGCTAATCACATTGTTTAAGCTATTAAATAAAAAATGTGGATGAATCCGAGCTTGCATAGCCTGAATGCGTGAGTTTAATTCACTATGATGTTGTCGACCCCACTGTTCTCTTAAATATAAATATCGAAAACAAAATGCCCCAAGTAATACCCCATAGCTCAGATTTAAAACCACACTAGCAGTTAAAACATCTGCACTCAAACCAGCTAAACTGAAATTTTCACCAAAATAGATCAAAACATTTAAAATTAAGGTGGTGAATAACACCAAAGCTTGCAATAAAACAAACCCGCTAAACATGAGCATTTTCATGCTTAAACCACGCGTCTTGCTCTGCAAAAGCTCTGAAAATGCTGCAAATGCCAATAATATCCAGTTAATAAACAACACATGCTGCATGACACTGTAAACACTTAAGGCTTGCCACGATTGAGCTTGTGCCAAAGCCAAGACCAACGCCACAATATTGCCCGCAAGAAAAAGCTCCCACAAATAATGCCAACGGCCCATTTTTCTTGAAAATACAGAAATTGTCATAGGCCCAAACCTTGTCTAAAAGTTTGATCAACTTGCCCTTCGGCAACTGGGTTCGAATTTGCTATACTCTTGTTCAGTTCTATGCTTTTTATCTTATTGAGCCGACATGACCACATCTTCTAATTCCTCAAATCCGTCACAAGCCCAAACTTCAGGCATGTGGGGCGGTCGTTTTTCCGAAGCTACTGACGCTTTTGTTGCTGAATTTACAGCATCTGTACAGTTTGACCAACGCTTTTATAAACAAGATATTGCAGGTTCAATTGCACATGCAACCATGCTTGCAAAAGTTGGCGTTCTAACTGAACAAGAGCGTGACGATATTATTAATGGCTTAAACACTATTAAAGCAGAAATTGAAGCGGGTAACTTCGAATGGCGCATTGACCTAGAAGATGTGCACATGAATATTGAGTCACGCTTGACTCAACGTATCGGTATTACAGGTAAAAAACTACACACCGGTCGTAGTCGTAATGACCAAGTTGCAACCGATATCCGTCTGTATGTTCGCGACGAAATCGATGCGATTTTAGAATTATTGAAAAAATTACAAAAAGGCATCCTAGGCTTAGCGGCGAAAAATACCAATACCATCATGCCGGGCTTCACGCATTTACAAACTGCACAGCCAGTGACTTTTGGTCACCATTTAATGGCATGGTTTGAAATGTTAGTACGTGACTCAGAGCGTTTAATTGACTGCCGTAAACGGACCAACCGTATGCCTTTAGGTTCTGCTGCACTTGCTGGAACAACCTACCCAATCGACCGTGCATTCACTGCAGAACTACTAGGTTTCGAAGCTGTAGCTGAAAACTCTTTAGACGCTGTATCTGACCGTGATTTTGGTATTGAATTCAATGCTGCAGCATCACTCATCATGATGCATTTATCACGTATGTCAGAAGAAATGATTCTTTGGACATCGGCTCAGTTCAAATTTGTGAACATTCCTGACCGTTTCTGCACTGGCTCTTCAATCATGCCGCAAAAGAAAAACCCAGACGTTCCTGAGTTGATCCGTGGTAAAACTGGCCGTGTATATGGTGACTTGATGAGCCTATTGACCCTGATGAAAGGTCAACCATTGGCATACAACAAAGACAACCAAGAAGATAAAGAACCACTATTCGATGCAATCGATACTGTTCGTGGCTCACTCATGGCATTTGCCGACATGATCCCTGCACTAGTGCCAAACATTGACATCATGCGTGAAGCAGCGCTGCGTGGCTTCTCAACTGCAACTGACCTTGCCGACTACCTAGTTAAAAATGGCGTGGCATTCCGTGATGCACATGAGATTGTGGGTAAAGCAGTTGCTCTCGGTGTTCAAGAAGGCAAAGATCTTTCAGAATTAACCCTTGAGCAACTTCAACAGTTCTCTGACTTGATTCAGGCCGATGTCTTCAAAAAAGCTTTAACACTCGAAGCATCTGTCAATGCACGTAACCACATTGGTGGTACTGCACCTGCTCAAGTTGAAGCAGCAATTGAACGCGCGCACGCACGTTTAGAAAAACTTTACGCATAACTTTTTCAAGTTAAATGGAGTATTGATATGTCTCGACAAGTTTTTTGCCGTAAATATCAGGCTGAAATGGAAGGTTTAGACTTTGCACCATTCCCGGGTGCAAAGGGACAAGAATTGTTTGATACGATATCTAAACAAGCTTGGCAAGAATGGCTAAAACACCAAACCACGTTGATCAATGAAAAACGTTTAAACGTGTTTGAAGCTGACGCGAAAAAGTTCCTTGAAGAGCAACGTGAAAAATTCTTCAGCAATGATGAATCTTTAGAAAAAGCCGAAGGCCTAAAGCCTGAGTAAAACTTAAAGCATTGCTTTAAGTTTTACGCAAGACAAGCGAAGCGCGTAGCTTCAAATGTCATGAAGGAGTCCAATGGGACTCCTTTTTTGTACTCAGGAGCACTGCTCCGCCACGCCGCAAAACAAGCAGCTATGCTGTGCGTAGGCTTTAATTGAAAAGAATCTCCAATCTTGGGGATTCTTTTTTATTGCTCTAAAAATTACGCAACACAAGCGAAGCGCGTAGCTTCAAATGTCATGAAGGAGTCCAAAGGGGCCCCTTTTTTGTGCTTAGGAGTACTGCCACGCCGCAAGACAAGCAGCTATGCTGCGCGTAGGCTTGAATTGAAAAGAATCTCCAATCTTGGGGATTCTTTTTTATTGCTCTAAAAATTACGTAAGACAAGCGAAGTGCGTAATTTCAAAATAAAGTCTGAAAGGACTCTTTTTTGCTTCGGAGCACTGCTATTTTCGCAAAACCAAGATGACGTCTGTGTAAGCTTTCATTCAGAAATGATCTTCATCATTGCTGGAAAATCTTTTATCCATTGATCAATTTTATTTAAACTTAAATAAATGAACTTATTATTTAAATAATGTTAATTGTATTTTTTCCATTACATATATCGACTTTTATCGTTTAAATCCAAACAAAACCTACCAAAGTTATTGGCCAATTTGTATCAAAAATTCTTAATGTAAATTTGTGATACATTTCTCAATAAAACACAACATTACACTACAAGAAACTCCATGTATTTCTAAGTCTGCTTTCCTATACTAGCAATCAAGGAGATGGAAACATCTTCCATAATAGCGATAAGTAACCCCGATTTTCCTTCCCAGATTTCCCCCAAAATCTGGGAATTTTTTTATCCAAAATTTGCGCTAACGTCTCACATTTAACTTCAAGCTCTATTCAAATGAAGCGTTGTTCAAACTAGACAAACCCTCAATTTTTTCTAAAAGCTAGGCAATAAAAAAGCCCCGATAACGGAGCTTTTAATAATCTACATTTTTTCATCAAGGCTGTTTTAAATACGGCCATGCGGCTTTCAAATATATAAACATCGACCATAAAGTTAAAACCACTGCTGTATAGAGCAATCCATACGCCAACATTTCAAGGGGTTGCCAATTCAGCAAAAATACTGAGATCGCAATCATCTGAAATGCTGTTTTATATTTACCAACGGTTGAAACCGCAACACTGGTACGTGCGCCTAATTCAGCCATCCATTCACGTAGCGCAGACACTGTAATTTCACGTGAAATAATCACAATCGCTGCAAAGGCCATCGAAATGGTCGGTTGCCATTGCACCAAGACGATCAACGCAGTTGCGACCATCAGCTTATCTGCTACAGGATCGAGAAAACGTCCAAATGCTGAAGTCTGATTTAAACTTCTCGCAAGGTAGCCATCAAACCAGTCAGTGACAGCTGCGATCACAAAAATAGCGGTCAGCAATATATGACGTGACATGCTTGCAGCATGCTCACCCACGCCCATTGCAGGTGGCCAATACGCCACCAACAAAAACACAGGAATTAAAGCAATTCGTGCCAATGTTAAAATATTAGGAATATTCAGGATTCGACCTGTTGTCATAGACACCCCAGTTTTCCCCTCATGCACGATGAAAATGCAAAATAATTTGAGGATTTATCCATCGTTAGTTGCACTCACTTTATACGAAATGCCCCTCAGTGTCACTAGGCAAACACCGTAACAGTCTGTCGCGCAATCGCTATCAACTGGTTATTTTCATCCCATAAATGAGCATATTCTGTAGCGTATCCATCCGCTGCATAATCGGTAAATACTTTATATTTAAACCAATTATGTAAGTTTGATTGCAAGGGATGTACATAGGTCAATGTCCACGTTAAAGAACTAGCAGGTGCCATGGTTTTGTACATAGGCAGTACACCGGGCGGCCACATATCCATCGAGACCATTAGGTCAGCAACAGTCATCTTACGGTTATCATGACGTTCTGGGTTAAAACGCATCCAACCACTAAAGTCAGGCTTTTGACTTGCTGTACATGGATACTGCCCATCTACCCAGACCAAATCCATTTGCTGAAAGCACTGGGGTGCAAGTGGATGATGTTCGGCAATCTTTAAGCTGCTCACTTCAGGAAAATTGGGTGCTTGACGCTCCTGATTGACGGCAATGCTTGATTCACGTGGAACACCAAAGCTCGCCAATAAAATGCTTTGTACGGCATCATCTTGCCAAAGTCGAACTTCAATGGTGGTGACGGATTTGCCCTGTCTTAAAATTTCCGCACTTAAACGCACGGGCGCCAATTGTACTGGCCCAACAAAGGTCACATTACAACTGAGTAAACGTCGCTGCGGATCTGCAATGATGGCAACGGCTTTGTGCATCATCATGCCAGCCACTAAGCCGCCATAGATCGTACGTCCTTGCAACCATCCTTCTGGAATCTCAACCCATTCATTGTGTTCAATATGTTGATACAACTGTGCGAGTGACATCATCATCCCTGATCATATTTTTGATTTTTATATCATTGTATAAAAATCAAATGATGTGAATGATCAGTGACTCATGCGTCAATGAGCATTTTGGCAAATTCAGACTTGATGCGTCATCGATTGGGCTTAGTTCGCGCTATTCATGCAGGATTTTATAAATGGTGCGCGCCATCACATCGCCTAATCCCGGTACAAGTTTTAAATCATTTTCCGAAGCTTTGAGTACCCCCTGAATGCCACCAAAATGGGTCAACAGATCCCGACGACGTTTTGGCCCTAAGCCCGGAATCACCTCAAGTACCGATGAGCCACGCTTTTTATCTCGTTTCGCTCGATGTTTAGTAATAGCAAAGCGGTGGGCTTCATCACGAACCTGTTGAATCAAATGCAGGGCTTTATGGTCTTCGGGCAATTGGATTTTTTCACCATCGGTAAAGTGCAAGGTTTCCAGACCTGGTTTACGCCCCTCGCCTTTGGACACCCCGACCATAAAGGCATCGAGCTCGAGCTCCTGCATGACTTCCATCGCCATGTGTAATTGACCTTTACCCCCGTCAATTAATAGCAAATCGGGCAGCATATGCTTTTTATAGCGGCGGGTCAGCGCTTGACGCATGGCAGCATAATCATCGCCTTCGGTAATATCATTGATGGAAAATTGGCGATAGTCACGCTTTCTTGCGCCGCCCGCATCAAAGACCACACAAGACGCGATGGTTGCCTCCCCCATGGTATGAGAAATATCAAAACACTCAATACTGTCAATCGGCCGCCCAACGACTTGCTCTAACTGATGAAAGCGCTCATTCAATTCAAAATGATCAGCCAATTTACCTTTAATCGCATGTTGTACATTCATCTGTGCCAATTCTTGCCACTCTGCACGGGTTTCACGCACTTTATGTTTGATTTGAATCCGCTTTTCAAAGTGTTGGTACAACGCATCTTCCATGTCTTTACGATCTGGAATATCGACATTAATGATGAGTTCCGCAGGGATTTCGTCTGCCACCTGAAAGTAAAAATTGGCAATAAAATCTGAGAGCATTTGCCCCAAATCATCGCCCAACATGTCAGGAAAATAACTCTTTCCGCCGAGCATTTTACCATTGCGCACATGCATAATCTGCACACAGGTCACACCGGCTTGATAAGCAATGGCAATGATATCGGCCTCACCTTTGACTTTATAAATCGCTTGCTGGGTTTGTACATCACGCAGCAGCGCCATACGATCACGATAAAACACCGCCTTTTCAAACTCCAAAGCTTCGGCAGCAGCTTCCATTTTTCCAATTAACTCTTGATTGAGCTCTTTGGTGTCGCCTTGTAAGAAACGAATCGAGTTATTGACATCTTCTTTATAATCTTCGGGTGAGATCAACCCCACACAAGGCGCGGAACAACGTTTAATTTGGTATTGCAGGCATGGTCGTTTGCGCTGTGAAAAATAGCTATTTTCACACTGACGCACATTAAACAGTTTTTGCAGCACCACCAAAGTATCACGCGCGTTATAAGCACTCGGATAAGGCCCGAAAAACTTACCGGCCTGATGCTTCGCTTTGCCTCGCCCTGCGGCAATTCGTGGATAGGGTTTATCGGCTGAAATAAAAATATAGACATAGGATTTGTCGTCACGCAGCATGATGTTATAGGGCGGACGATGCAGCTTAATCAGGTTTTGTTCGAGCAATAAAGCTTCGGTTTCAGAACGCACCACCAAGGTTTCAATGTCGTAGATTCGTGCCACTAAGGCCTGTGTTTTCGGATGTTCAATGGTTTTAACAAAATAGCTCGACACGCGATTTTTTAAATTCTTGGCTTTACCGACATACAGCAACTCACCGTCTTTACCAAGCATGCGGTAAACACCAGGTAGAGTCGTCATATTAGCCAGAATTTTTTCAATATGTTCGCGTGCGTTTTCGTTCACTTTTGCCTTGTTCCATCATCGATATTGCTCTTTGACATGATGTGATGCTTTTACCTGCATTTTCAAGCAATCCAGCAAATTTATTGTTGCTCATAGCAATGATCTGATTGCTAAAAGCTATTAATGCAAAATTCTAAATTTGCTATGCTCAAAACATCCCGCTTTAGGAACATGATGCATGACGAACGCCAATCCCGCCATCCATGTCGTACACCCGACAACTTCGACGCATAGCACTGCTGAAAAAAACCGTTTGATGGGTAAGCCGCGTTTTCATTTTGAACCGCATGACGTTATGCAACACCTAAAGCAACGGATCATTGGACAAGAAGCAGCATTAGACGAAATTGAAAAAATGCTGCATGTGGTCAAGGCTGATTTTTCCAGTCCTGAACGACCGCTCTCCGTAACCTTAATGCTTGGACCGACAGGTGTTGGTAAAACCGAAACTGTGCGTTTAATCAGTGAAGTGATTTATGGCCGACCTGATGCCTTTTGCCGTATTGATATGAACACGCTCGCACAGGAACATTATGCGGCTGCCATTACTGGCGCGCCTCCGGGCTATGTCGGTTCTAAAGAAGGCCATAGTTTATTTGATGAAGTTGCCATTGCAGGTAGTCATACCCGACCGGGCATCGTGCTTTTTGATGAACTGGAAAAAGCGTCAACCGAAGTGCTTCGCGGCTTAATGAATGTGCTGGATAGCGGAAAATTAACCCTAACCTCAGGTACAAAAACCATCGACTTTCGTAATTGTATGATCTTTATGACCAGCAATGTCGGTGCACAAGCGGCACAGCAATATCTAGATAAGTTAAATTTTTTACCCGAAAAAATACAGAAGGTTTGTCTCAAACGCGTGCCGGTCAGCAGCATTATTGAAAAAGTCATGCAACGTAAATTCGACCCTGAATTTATTAACCGTATTGACCGTGTACTGCAATATCAACCCGTTCAAGATGATGCCTTGCCCCGTTTGGTGGAGATTGAACTGGAAAAACTTAATCAACGCCTACAACATCAAAAACGCAGTATCAAACTCACAGATGCAGCCAAAGCACATTTTTATCAGAACCATGATATTCGTTATGGCGCACGACATTTAGCACGAAAAATACGAGTAGAACTTGAGCCAATTTTGGCGATGTATTTTTTACAGTATCCTGAACAAACTCAATTACACTTAGATGCACAACACGACAAGTTGGTGATCACCGACGAACTTAATTCATAAAAAAGCACGTGATCGCGTGCTTTCTATTGATTTTAAGCAACCAAATTGATAATCAACTTAAGTTGATGCCCAATGCCTGCGCAAAAGCTTGCTGGTCTTTGGGTGAAACCATGACAAATTTGGCTTTCCCCTCCTGCACATATTCGATTTTTAAACGTTTAATCGAAAGCGCAGGCGCAGCAGATAAATCCTGACTTGGACTAACGCGCTGAATCTCGACCAATGGAATACGCCAACGCACAAACATGCTGCGGATATTCAAATGTGTTTTCGTGATTTGATAACGCGTATTGAAAGGCCACCATAAAATCAGCACCGTCAACACGTACACGGCGGTATGAACAGGATATTGCTGCATGGTACCTTTAGCTTGCATCGTCAGTAATAATTGAATGAGCAAGCCACTCATACAAATAATAAATGCGACCACCCACCAATCTTTTTTTGAACGAAAAACTTGCATCTTATCCCCCATCAACAGCTTTTATTCTATACAAGATTTTGAAGGATGCATCTGCTATTTCAGCTTTATTTTTTGCAGGAAATAAGCGTATTTATCACATTATTTCCAGGAAGATTAAGACCCATTTAGCTCAAGTTTTGCAATTCATCCATTGTCATTTTTGACATTCTCTAGGCTCAGATCACGCTTCTTTCGACATGGGTTGTTCCTGCAAACGTTTATAATTCTTTTTCTCTTGATACATTTTAGCATCGGCTTGTTGTACTAAGCTCATCGCATCTACATAGCCTTGCTGATGGTCTGTTTGACACAACCCAATACTTAAACTTAAGCCTGCTTCCATTTCAGCCACTGCTTCTAATAAACGCGGGATAAAACTCCCTTCCACATGCTTTTCACTACATCCGGGCAAGACCAAACAAAATTCGTCTCCGCCATAACGGAAGCAATGATCATCCGAACGTGCAACCGACTTTATGGCCGCAGCAACCATTTGTAGTACCTGATCTCCACGTGGATGACCTTGTTCATCATTGATCTTTTTAAAATCATTGATATCAATAAACACTACTGTCACAGGTTCATGATTACGCTGTGCGGTATATAAAATACTGGTCAATAAGGTCGATAAATGCCGGACATTTAAGAGTCCTGTTAATGGATCGCGCTGTGAAAGCTCTTCCATTTCTTGTGCACGAAACTCTAGCGCATGCGCATACTGTTCCATTTTTTCACGGGAGATCTTCACCTCATTAATCAAACTCCATACATAGGTTTCCACCACCAATGTAGTATCGAACATAAAGAGCTTTTCCAAGGTGTTAATAATCCGCTGATATTGTTCCGTATCATTAAAGGTACGCTGAATTAAGCGAAACAACATGGTCTTTAGGGTATGCACCGCAGAGAGATACAACTTCGGCTCTACACCTATCCGCTTATGAACCAAACCAATCCGTAAACGGTTATTCACATACGCGCTGTCATAGCGCCCGGAAAATAAATCCAATAAATATTGATGCTGCGCGCGTTGCAAACGCTTCAAGGTATCAAGATCACCAATCAAAGTGGCAATTTCTGGAATTGAGGTCTGATTTTCATAAAATTCATCGACCATACTGTCGAGGATCGGCGCCACAATTCCACCAATCGAAGCCAGTTCCGCCAGCTCTAAATCAGTCAAGCCAAGCAACTGTTTACGTCGTTCTATATCTTGCATCGAAATATGCATTTGATGCATCAATGTTTGGTTGGTTGCTTTCATGAATCGGATCCCCTTCCCGCCAAATCAACCCCATCAGGCGTTTACACAGGGTTTCTATGCAGTAGGTCTTCATGCCTGCAGCAAAGCTTCCACCGTTTTCACCCTTGGGCTTTGGCTATCATTGATGATGACGATTTTTCTTTCAGCTCAACGGTTTTGCATGGGCTTAGGCTCGAACGTCAACATCATATTCCTCGTATATTGGTTCACTTTTTCTGGCTTATTCTGGCTAATATTCTTTCTGCTTTTGGCTGATTTGCTCTGCATGATTATTTTTATTCTGCTTGCACGATAACTGATATTTTGCTGACTGTCAGCATAAAAAAACGCCCCTAAGGGCGCATTTTTTCAATATTTATTCCACTTTTAAAATAAATATGGACGTACAAAAATCAGGAAGAAAAGCCCCAACATCAGGGACATCTTTAAAAAGTAATACAGTGAACGATTGTTTTTTCAAGGCTTTGGCTTTTATGCGAATTTGATAGACATAGCCAACCACTGTATTTAAGCCACCTGTTTTATCACCACTTTTATTCTGTGAACTCGCAGCAGTCATGACATTGGTCATCATCAGTACGAAATGCTTTGATACCGCCTTTTACATAAAGCCTATGCTTCATCACAAATCATTTCCCCGTTTTCATCTCAGACTTTTAAAGCTTTAAAATTAAGCGTGGTACTTAATAACTGATGTTATGTGTGTAAAAGTAATTTCGCATTTTTAAAATGAATTTTAAGTTTATTCGACAGGGTCTTACATTTAGGGTTTGAATAAAGGGATTAGCCTTCGGCTGGAGGTACTCTTACGAAACGTTGTTTCTCATTTGGCAAAATGAGAAGCGTGCTTCGTAAGAAAACCTACTCGCGGATGGCGTTACCGTGTATCGTTTTTTATTTGCGTCAAATTGCACTTCTGATGTTACTGCGTAACATCAGTTAATAAGATGACATTTTTGAGAGTGCTTCGAATCTTACATCGTGCTCAGTGATGCTTAAATCAGCAGCATAGATCACTGTGTCTCATCAAAGATGGATAACCATGCCAAAAGTGAATTGACCATTCTGCCGAAAAATACACTTGCTTTTTTCTTGAATTTTTCTTTCGCATCTCAATCTATAGCTTACATTTATAAAAAAATGTGAACTGAAACATAAGCTTCAACATATTTAATTAGAGCGATAGCGATTAAAGGCAGATCCAAAGGCTATTTCCAAAAGAAATTTTGATGACCCTAGCGTCACGGCTTGATACAACTTGTTATGTTCTTTTTAGATATAGTTATCGTAAGATTAGCGAGGCATAAAGTGTACGCAGGAACCGCGTACTCGCTTCACAACATCAACTTAGAAGTCCTCCAAAATAAAGGAGATCAGGCATGATCCACGCTGGCAATGCCATTACCGTCCAAATGCTTTCGGACGGAATTGCAGAATTCCGCTTTGACTTACAAGGTGAGTCGGTCAACAAATTTAACCGCGCAACAATTGAAGATTTTAAAGCTGCAATTGACGCTGTTAAAGCAAACGGTGACATCAAAGGTTTAATCGTTACTTCAGGTAAATCTACATTTATCGTGGGTGCAGATATCACTGAATTCGGTGACAACTTCGCTCAAGGCGAACAAGCGATTGTGGATTGGGCATTGCCTGTTCACGACATCTTCAATGCGTTTGAAGATCTAAACGTTCCTAAAGTTGCTGCAATCAATGGTATGGCATTGGGCGGCGGTTTTGAAATGTGCTTAGTGTGTGACTATCGTGTGATGTCAGATGCTGCACAAGTTGGCCTTCCAGAAATCAAACTGGGTATCTACCCTGGTTTTGGTGGTACGGTTCGTTTAAGCCGCGTGATTGGTATCGACAATGCGGTTGAATGGATGGCAATGGCTGCACCGAAAAAGCCAGCTGCTGCGCTCAAAGACGGTGCTGTTGATGCAGTTGTTACTGCAGACAAACTACAAGACGCTGCAATTGACCTTGTAAAACAAGCGATTGCTGGCCGTGTAGACTGGAAAGCAAAACGTCAAGAAAAATTAGATCCTGTTAAATTGAACATGCTTGAACAAATGATGGCATTCAATACAGCGAAAGGTGCAGTTCTTGCAAAAGCAAATCCTGCTCAATACCCAGCGCCAAAACTTCTTCTAGACTCATTACAAGCAGGTGCAAGCCTTCCACGTGATGAAGCATTGAAAATCGAAGCGCAAGGTTTTGCTAAAGCGGCTGTGACTCCACAAGCAGGTGCGTTAATTGGTTTATTCCTTAACGACCAAATTGTGAAGAAAACTTCGAAGAAATATGAAAAAGGTGCACACCCTGTCAACCAAGCAGCTGTATTAGGCGCGGGTATCATGGGTGGTGGTATTGCTTACCAAGCGGCAAGCAAAGGCACACCAATCATCATGAAAGACATTGGTAACCCACAACTTGCTTTAGGTATGAAAGAAGCTAATGGCTTACTGACCAAACAAGTTGAACGCAAGAAAATGAAACCTGCTCAAATGGGTGAAACTCTTGCGCGCATCCGTCCTACTTTAAGCTATGACGAATTCAAAGAAGTGGACATCGTGATTGAAGCAGTCACAGAGAACCCGAAAGTTAAGGGTATCGTACTGGCTGAAACTGAAAAAAATGTTCGTGACAATACGATCATTGCTTCGAACACGTCAACCATTTCAATCACACGTTTGGCTGAAAACCTACAACGTCCTGAAAACTTCGTAGGTATGCACTTCTTTAACCCAGTTCACATGATGCCATTGGTAGAAGTGATACGTGGTGAGAAAACATCTGCTGAGGCAATCGCAACGACTGTGGTTCTTGCTCAGAAAATGGGTAAAACACCAATCGTGGTAAATGACTGCCCGGGCTTCCTTGTAAACCGCGTATTGTTCCCTTACTTTGGTGCATTTGACCTTCTATTGAAAGACGGTGCTGACTTCCAACAAGTCGACAAAGTCATGGAAAAATTCGGCTGGCCAATGGGTCCTGCTTACCTCATCGACGTTGTGGGTATCGACACAGGCGTACACGGTGCAGAAGTGATGGCGGAAGGTTTCCCTGACCGTATGAAGCCTGACTTCAAAGGTTCAATTCAAACGATGTATGAAGCAAAACGTTTGGGTCAAAAGAATGACGTTGGTTTCTACAAATACGAACTTGACCGTAAAGGTAAGAAAGCCAAAGTGGTTGATCCAGTGGCTTACGAACTTGTGGCTTCTGTTGCAACTGCGGAAAAACGTGAATTTGATGCTCAAGAAATCATTGACCGTATGATGCTGACGTTCTGTAACGAAACTGTTCGTTGCCTAGAAGACAACATCGTAGCGACTGCTGCTGAAGCAGATATGGCGATGATCATGGGTGTAGGTTTCCCTCCATTCCGTGGTGGTCCATGCCGTTACATCGACCAAACAGGTGTCGCTGAATACGTAGCGCTTTGCGACAAATATGCGTATTTAGGTAAGGCTTATGAAGCGCCACAAATGTTGCGTGACATGGCTGCTAACAACAAAAAATTCTACGGTTAAGGAGCAACGTGAATGGCTACTTTAAATCCACGTGACGTTGTCATCGTTGATGGCGTACGTTCAGCAATGGGTAAAACCAAAAATGGTATGTTCCGTAACGTACGTGCTGACAGCTTATCTGCTGAATTAGTACGCGCGCTTGTTGCTCGTAACCAGTTTGATACCAATGAAGTTGAAGACGTTATCTGGGGCTGTGTAAACCAAACCCTAGAGCAAGGTATGAACATTGGTCGTAACATTGCGTTATTGGCTGATCTTCCAAAGACTGTTGCAGGTCAAACAGTGAACCGTCTTTGTGGTTCTTCTATGCAAGCAATCCACACAGCGGCTGCGCAAATTGCAACCAACCAAGGTGATATCTTCATCATTGGTGGTGTAGAACACATGGGTCACGTTGGCATGATGCACGGCATCGACATCAACCCTGAAGCGTCTAAGCACTATGCAAAAGCATCTAACATGATGGGCTTAACGGCTGAAATGTTAGGTCGTATGAACGGTATTTCGCGTGAAGAACAAGATGCGTTTGGTGTTGAATCACACCGCCGTGCTTGGGCTGCAACACAAGAAGGTCGTTTCAAAAATGAAATCGTGGGCGTTGAAGGTCACGATGCAAATGGTTTCAAAATCCTGTGCGATATCGATGAAGTGATTCGTCCTGATGCAAACCTTGAAGCATTCCAATCGTTACGTCCAGTATTCGATCCGAAAGGCGGTACGGTAACTGCTGCAACATCTTCAGCTTTGTCTGACGGTGCTTCTGCAATGTTGCTGATGTCTGCTGAACGTGCTCAAGCTTTAGGTCTTAAGCCACGTGCTGTGATTCGCTCTATGGCAGTTGCAGGCTGTGATGCTGCGATCATGGGTTATGGTCCTGTACCAGCAACTCAAAAAGCGCTTAAACGTGCTGGCTTGTCTATCGCAGACATCCAAACGTTTGAATTGAACGAAGCGTTCGCTGCGCAAGGTTTGTCTGTTCTTAAAGGCTTAGGCATTTATGACCAACAAGACCGTGTGAACTTGAACGGTGGTGCGATTGCATTGGGTCACCCATTGGGTTGTTCTGGTGCGCGTATCACAACGACTTTGCTGAACGTGATGGAACAGCAAGATACACAAATCGGTCTTGCGACGATGTGTATCGGTCTTGGTCAAGGTATCGCGACTATTATCGAACGTGTTTAATGTTTAGTTAAATACTGAGATAAAAATAAACCCCGCTAATTGCGGGGTTTATTTTTATTAAACAAATATTTGTGATTTAGATTTGAATTCAGTATATTACTTAAGCCCATGTTGTAGAACATGGGGAAGGTAATCTGTTGTCAAGTATTGCACCACACAATATTAGAATAATTTCTAGTACATCTGGTGAAACACTACAAACTGCTCGGAACCAAGTACAAACAATGTATATGGAACTCCACAGAATGTAATCAATGCTTCTCATAGTATATTCCTTTCGTGATCTAAGGACGGTTTAGAGGGAACTGATTTTTGGGGTTCTTAAGTATGCTCTTGGGAATTCTACATATGTAGAACGTTTAATACGGGGATTACCGTCACAACCTTTCCCTTGAGTTTTCTAATAATGACTATTGATGCTGATTTCTTTAAAAATAGACAAAAAAACTATCTGCATTTCGATTACCCTATGCAGCCTCAGAAAATTTATAATTACGTTACAAATCCTAAAAATATTGAGAAGCATGCTTTCTATCCATTCATACATTTCGAGCTAAAATCACGAAAAATAAAAAAAGATAGAACCAAAATTATTAGAGTAAGGGGAAAGAAAAATAGATATGCTATTGTCAAATGCGCGCCAAAGATTAGACCTATCAAATATTCTTCACATATAGATGGCCATATATATGCCTATTACGCTACATTACTAACTCCTAATTATGAAAAATTACTCGAAGAATCTAATCTGTCAGATAGTGTGTTAGCTTTTAGAAAATTACCTAACTCCCCTAATAATATTCATTTTGCTAAAAAGGTTTTTGAGGAAATAAAAGTAAGACAAAACTGTGTTGCTTTATGTTTTGATATTAAAAGTTTTTTCGATGAGCTTGATCATCAAATTTTAAAGAAAGCATGGCTTAAAGTCCTTAATGTAAATTTTTTACCTCGCGACCATTACCAAGTTTATAAATCACTTACTAAATTCTCTTATGTAAATAAGAAAGATGTTTATAACGCTTTAGAATTATCTGTTAATAAAAATCATAAAGATTTAAAAAGACTATGCTCCAGCTATGATTTCAGGAATAAAATAAGAAAAAATAATTTAATTATCAAAGAAGATAAAACGAAAGGAATTCCTCAAGGTTCAGCTATAAGTGCATTTTTATCAAATATCTACATGTTGGATTTTGACAAAAATATCAAAAACTATTTATCAAAATTAAATGCTTCATATTACAGATACTGTGATGATATTTTAATCATCTGTGACTCTGACTTAGGAATGAAAATCGCGCTGGAATCAGAAAAAAGAATTAAGCAACTGAAAGTTCAAATTCATCCAGACAAAACTAAACGAGTTTATTTTCAAGATGGATTACACATCTATGATAAACCATATATGAGTAGAGAATCTCTTCAATATCTCGGTTTCACCTACGATGGTAAAAAAATCTTATTACGTGATACAGGTTTAGCTCAGTATCATCATAAAGCATCAAAAGTTATCAGAATGACTAATAAAAAATTTTTAAAGATTAATGAATCAAGAATTAAAAGAGACGACCACCCCCTGCAATTAAACAAAAAGCACATTTATAGAAGATTTTCATATATTGGTAAACGGAACTACATAAGCTATGCATTGAAAGCAGCCAAAATCATGAATGAACCTTCTATTAATAAACAGATCAAATCACATTGGAAACGTCTTCAAGCCAAAATTAAATTACATGAAGAATTTAACAATGAATATTTTTTTTATATTTGTGATGAAAAGCAGAACCTGTAGAAATAAAAAAAGCTACCGCTGAACAAGCTATTGTAAAGCTGAGAAAAAGGCTGGTTTTCTGGTTTAAGAAGCTCCTTAAAATTACTAAAGCATAAAAAAGATGTCACAGTGACATCTTTTTTATTTGAGCATCCCATTTTAAAAGTGGAATCACGCATTGACTTATTATTTTAGTCAAAGTGCTTTTATGGCTATCCTAAACCCTCTGCGCCAACAACGTCGCAAAATGCTGCTTAATCCGATTGCCTTGCTCATCCACCCGATGCAACTCCCCGACATTTTCATTGTATTTCACAATGTTCCAGCCCTCATACAAAGCACTTAACTCCCCTGCTTTAAAGCTAAATGGAAAGTCAGGCTGCGCAGGCAGATCAGGCGTATCCATCGCACAGACAATCAGGTTATAACCATTGATATTTGTGGCTTGCTGCATCTGCTGAATCAGCGGCTTGACTGTATTGGCCTCTAAAAACATCATCACCACGGTACAGCAAATAAAGTCATATGTACCTGTAATGCTTGGGTCAGCGTTTAGATCACGCTGCTGTACATAAATATTTTCAATGCCTTCCGCAGCGATCACCTCTTGCAGCTTATGCAAACTGTGTGGGTTCACATCCCAAGCATCCACCTCAAAACGCTGCTCAGAAAACTGACTTAAGTACAGCGAATTACGCCCCTGCCCACAGCCGACATCCAAAGCACGACCACCTTGCAAATATGGTGTTGCTGCCAAAATTTCTGAATGTGTTGGACTGAGCTGATACTTCTTATAAAAATAGTCCTGTGCTAAGCAATAAAAACTCAACTGACATTGCACATCGTCACTCGCAGACACAATCTTGTGCCACGCCTGCGGTTCGATAAACGGCGGTGGCTGATCTGGGCTAAATACATGCGTGGAAAGGATATTTCCAGACGCATCTAACATGGCAAAGTTCACTTCACCTTGCAGTACGGTGAGTTTTGCCCAAGTGCCTGCTTTGGTATTGTGCTGATTTTTAAAACCTTGTGGAATCGACTGCTGCGTCCACACAGGGAGCTGTTTATAACAAATAAGCTGCTGCATCTGACGTAATCCCTCATGCGACGTTATTTTATGCCATACCAATGGCGGAAATGTATATTTACCATAACGGCTTTAATAGTGATTTTAAATCAGCTTTGAATTGAAAATTTCGAATGCTGTGCAATGCTCGCTGTTTTTGTTTGTTTTTCTGCGTAACTCCATGTTATCTGTTTGTAACATTGGTGGAATATTCACACAATCAAATCCCTTACTCTGTGCCGTGTAACCTAAGGGCTGTTGATAAGGCATAAAATTTACAATGCCTTATTTTAACTAAGTTTTATAGAGTGATGACTATGAACGCGATCAAAACTACTTTAGCTGTTGCTTTAGTTGCTGCTACAACTTCTGCTATGGCAACTACTGCTGTAGAACAAAAACCTGCGACTGCTGTTGAAGTTGTAAAAGCTCAAGCTGCACAAGCGAAAACTGCAACTGTAGCTGCTGCTCAAGCAACTAAAGATGCTGCTAAAACTCAAGTGGCTGTTGCAGAAAAAGCGACTCAAACTAAAACTTTAACAGTGAAAGAAACTACTAAAGCAAAAACTGCTGACATGAAAAAAGCAGTGGTAGAAAAAGCAGCAGCAACTAAAGAAACTGCAGTTGCAGCAAAAGACGCGACTGTAGCAAAAACTGTAGCAACTAAAGATGCTGTCGTTGCAAAAACTGTTGAAGCAAAAGATGCAGCTGTAGAAAAAGCAACTGATGCAAAAGAAGCTGTTGAAACTAAAACTGAAGAAGTAAAAGCTGAAGCGAAAAAAGACTGCGCTAAAAAATGTGCAGAGAAAAAAGCTGAAGCAGCAAAAGCTGAGAAAAAAGGTTTCTTTTCTTGGTTCAAAAAAGCAGCTTAATCGTTGATTAAATGCAAAAAAAAGATGCCTTCACGGCATCTTTTTTTTGCCCATTTAGACTGCAATACTGCTTTCTGACAACGGAATAATCTTTTGATAAACAAACTGATTTTTCCCTTGTGATTTCGCCTGATATAGGCAGGCATCGACATGTTGTAAAGTCGTGGAGTAATTGGACAAACTCAACTGTTGAAACTCGGCCAAGCCCATACTAAAGCTGACATCTAGCCTTAATTGATCTTTTCGAAACGGCACATGTTCGCAGCGTTCCAAAATTGTTTCACACAACATTTTACCCTGCTCCAAATCGGCACCTTCGAGCAAAATTAAAAATTCTTCACCGCCCCAACGACTAATAAAACTCGCGCGTGGACTACAATTTTTTAAGATTTTTGCCAAATGCACCAAAACACTGTCCCCCATTTGGTGTCCATATTGGTCATTAATTTTTTTAAAATTATCGACATCGAGCAAAATGACACAGCCTTTATCAACCGCACCCTCTATAAATATTTGTTCTTTAAAGGCATGGCGATTTTTCAGTCCCGTCAACTCATCGCAAAAACTTACACGTTGCAAAGCCAAATATAGACGTTTATTTCGTGCATACAGCTCACAAATAAACAGAAAAATGATCAAATAAATACCCAATGCCAAACGATAAGAACTGATCCGCGAGAGCATATGTACCTGTGCATCCGACCAATATTCCCCAGCCAATGGCATGGCACCATACCAGCCACAGATCAGCGTCATTAAGCCAATCAGCCAGCAAAAGGTTTTGAAGTCATATTTGATCGCGTAGTAACACATCAATAAAGGCAAGACCATGCAAGCATAGAAGATCTGATCATTTGAGATCACATATTGGACGGCCAGTGCCACGATCAGATAGCCATAATCCACCCACGGCACATTCATCCAGCGCTGAACACCAAACAGTAAACACACCACAGCCAAACTTGTTGCAAATTGCTCTAGAAAATAATCAACAAAGGCAAAGTATTAGTTGTCCATCTGAAAGCACGCCACAAACAAGAGACTGCCTGCAAAAGCACTCACGATACTCGGAACAGCTAACATTAGGGTTCGCTTAAAGCGGCGTTTTTTTAAATGGCTCAGCGCTAAATAGGCTTTAATAAATACCCAAATCTGAAATGCCGAAATCGCACACAGGAGAAATTTATCTTCTAAGATTTTGGCAGGATCGACCATCAGCGAAGCCACAAAGATCGCACTAAAAGCATAAAGCACGATCAGTAAATCGTGACTTAAATGCTTTCGCATTAAAACCATTCCATAGGCAGCGAATGCATTTACCACCCAAACAGGGCTAATGAATAATTCATAGGTATAGCCTATCGACACCAATGAAACCGCACATATGGCAAGCCATAGCAGTATTAATTTTTTCATACGCTAAAAAAATCGTCTCTAAAAATGGCGATAAACCTTTCATTCAAAGCCAATCGGTCTAAGGTTAGAATTTTTGCAAGTTCAATACAGCTCAGCTTCTTATGAGTTATGGGCTGCTGGCTAAAAAGTTATGTTTAAATTTTCGGCGTATTTTAAGTGATTTAAGTCACACTATTGGTTGATAGTTGTATTAAATTTGCAATTTAAACAATCAAAGACTGTTTTAAAGCCAATGTTTTTTGCGCCATTCGTGCTAGTTCGGAACTCAGTTCCCAAAATGATGCTCGATAACAACAAAAAAGCCATCCGCTAAAGGATGGCTTTCACTTGCATAACATGTCTCGAAGTTGTGCTGAATAATTTGAATGAAAAGGACTTATTTTAATATTTGTAATTGTTCCATCAACCAAGCCATGTATTTATCTTGATCCATAAAGTCAGGCGCCGTCCCTGTATCCAAACTATAAAATTGTTGATTAAATTCAATCACAATCTGTTCAGTCAGATGCCAATCTTCAATCATGCGAAAATACTGACTGAAGAAAAAACGGTTCTTGCCCCAATTGTTTAAACTTTCCAAACGTGGATATTGGCGGTTCGCGATAAAGTCGATATAGACCTGCTGAATATCATCAAAAATCTGAATAGCTCGCATGAGCATGGACCTCTATATGATGTAAAACCTTGCTATAAGCCACTTTATCGCGCAATTTTGAAAGAGAGATGACAGTCAGTTAAAGCTTTTGTTTCAACTCTGAACGGTTCTTTTGGCGGATCTCATCCATTTGTGCATTGAGCGCTAACATCTCTGTATAAAGCTGATTAAACTGCTTTAAAGGCGCATCTTCATAGAACATAAATAATTTATTTTTCTTTTCCCATTTATTGGCTTTCAGCACAGCAAAGAGCTCATCAGCCTTCGCCAAGCTTTGCTTTTCTAACTCAAATAAAGCATGCGACTCATCACTATCACGACTGTCTCTTAAACTCTGCGCAATTTGCTGACGAAACACCTGTTTGACCGCCAACTGTTTGGCCTGCGCTAAACCATTTTCCTCTTGCTGTGTGGTTTTTTGTTCATAAGCATCGACCACTGCATGCACCTGCTGCAGCATTTGCTCAGTCTCTTGATATTGGTTTTTTTTATCTTTTAATAAGCGATCGATATCGAGAAATTTATCCCAATTCAGTGCTTTAAGATCACGAATATATTGATTCCGCGCTTCTGCACGCTGCAGCATTTGGCTCAAAATAAAATCCGACATGATTTTATAATCCCCCGTTAGCCGTGCATCTGTCACATTGAGTTGTATCGGCTCTTCCCAGTGCTGAGCTTGCTGAAAAATTTGCTCGGTTTTTTCACGCAAAACCGTTTCATAGGTCGAGAGTTGCACAGCTTCTTTTTGCTGTACTGAATATTGATAAAACATCCATCCAAAGACCAATACCGTAGCACTGGCCAAGACAACAAAGATACGCGGCATAATGAGCTCCGAATGCCCTTTTATTCAGTTTAACCAAAAGTTTGAAGATTGACGATAAAATAGCCATGCTTTTTAAGAAGGCTATTTGAAAACATCAATGTAAATAGACTTAAATTGCGCATGCCATCAAAACGAAAATTCATGGATAAAACATGAATTTTCGCCTTCAATGTACTGTAGAGATGTATTCGATTATGGGGTCTTGATTGGATTGGTATTTAACTGACGGTCGATGTTTCCGAGATTGATTTGATCACGACTGATTTGCACATTGGTCGCATTACGGTCTATCCCAAAGGGTTGCAACATAATATATAAACCATTGCGTGGGTCAGAAGACTGCAAACCTGCGGCAATATTTAAAACATGCTGTTGCATCAAAGGCGATAAATTCGACATATCTGGCACTGCTGTGGCAGGTAAGATATCAATATTTGACACGATTGTTGCATCGACACCTTTGTTTTGAGTATCACGCTCAAGTTGCATCACCCGTTGCTGTAAGGCTTTACGGCGATCCACCTGCTCTTGATACTCAACAATGCCCGTCTCTGCACGCATTTCACGCTCTGCCATAATGGTTAAAGCAGGCATCTGAATAGCTTGTTGTTCGGTTTCATCAGCTTTTGTAGTGGCTTTTTCCGCAGCCAATGTACTCATAGCCGTCATTACTGCACTAACAAAAACCAAAACGGAAACAGATTTAGGGAGATTCATCATGTTCATTCCAAGAGATTTAAAAATAGAAAATTGAAAAAATTTACACTGCTATTATTGTACAACAATTAATCAATTTACCAGATTTAACCCCGACAAACGGCAGGATAGCACAGCTAGTTTAAACCTCACGTTGCTCATTCTGGACTTGAGATATCATCCTTTACCTATCTGCATTACCACTGCTTTTTCTTTTTTATACTGTTCCAATTCTTAACAGCACAGGAAATGACAAAGCAAACTCTTGCTGCGGATGACGGCTAAAGAAGTCGTGCAAAGCTGCACATGGTTGAAGTATCGGATGTTGCTGTTGATAATGTTTTAACCCAGACCATGTTTGTAAATAGTCCAAAATTTGCTGTGAACGCCACCTGTAATTTAAAAACAGCTGAAGTGTCGCTAACTCCTGAAATGGAAACGGAATACTACGATATTCTTCGTCGATGTAACAACGTTCAGCATCCCAATAGCCTTTTAACGTGACAAAATACAGATCCTGTAAAAGCTGGTTCAATTCCGCGTGTTCAAATTGAATTAGACCATAACCCACAATGGCGATATGACCTTGAGGTTTTAATACGCGTCGTACTTCTGCATAAAAGGCAGTAAAATCAAACCAATGAATCGCTTGCGCGACTGTAATTAAATCCGCTGAATGGTCTGCAAGCGGACAATGTTCGGCGCTGGCTTGCTCATAACGCACATTGTCTAAATTGGGTGCTTGTGCCAATTGCTCTGCACTCAGATCTGTCGCTAAAATCTGTTGAAAATAGGGCGCCAAACCTTTGGTAAATTGACCTGAACCTGCACCACAGTCCCATGCCAATTCACGCACGGCAACATGCTGCAAGATGCTATCGACAACTTCAGCAGAATAACTTGGACGTGATTGTTGATACAGCGCACTCCCTGTAGAGAAAAGGTCTTTCATTGTAAAAATTCATTATTTATTTTTTTATCAGTTTAATCGAATTTTTAGGGTCGGAAACTAGCACTTAAGTCATTGCTTCAGCGATAAAATTTGAGCTTCAAATATTTACTCAATCACGTGCTGTATATAAAAACTGGTCTGTGCAATCGGGCTTAATTGATCATTCATTTGATAATATTTCACATCATAATGACCAGTTTTCCATCCAGTCATGGGATAGAAACTCACCCAGTTTTGTTGCTGTTGCTCACTAACTTTGCGTGGCGTAAAGAGCAGCACTTCACCGCTATCACGATGCGTCCAACGCACCATAACTTGCGTATTGTTTGGAACTTTACCCATGGTATCAAAATGTGCATACAACGGCTGTGTGACATAGATTTCACGAGGTAAAACTTGATCTACATCTGTCTGTGATTGATCAGTCACATACGCTTGCCCTGCCAATCGCTGATGCGGATCATTTTTGGCTTGTAGAAATTCGTCTAACATCTGCTGCGCAAATTGTTGCTTATTTTGAATCCCTGCAAAACTGTAATTGGGAAATGCCTGCTGTAAATATCGCCCCAATTGTTGATCTGAAGTCTGCTGAATAATGCTCTGTAGCTGACGATGTTGGCTTTTGAGTTGTTGCTGTATATCTTTAGAATGAGGTTGATCCGAGGCATCTTGATCTAAAGCCAAGAGTGCCACAGGATTACTCGTCGCCAAAGTTACAAGCGAGTGTTCAGGTGGCGACGACGTCAAGCTTGGTTGGTCATTCCACGATGCCGCAATATAGCCCAGTGCAAAACAAAGCAGTCCAAGCATCGGATATTGAAGTCGCTTCAACTGTCGCTCCACGAACCTATGTTCATTTGATTAAAGGCCACAGCGGAGCACTTCTGTGCCGACAATATACTCACCAGAGTTCATCGTCGTACCCGTATTAATCACCTGATTTAAGCTAAAGTTAGATCCAACTTTTAATTTAAGCAGACCATTATCACATGCTGCAGTTATTCTGCTGCCCGATTTCATATTGGATACACAGCCCGTTTTAGTCACGGCATAAATTGTTTGCCCTGCGGAAATACTGGTGCTGCATGATGCAGTAATTATTTTATCGAGCGATGATTCACAAGAAGAACAATTGCCATTATCACAAAGCGCTGCTGCGTTTTCACTTTTACATTCATAGGTCACACCATTTTTAATAATGGTTTTAGAATAGGAAGAATCGACATTACTGCCACCCCCACCACCACATGCGCTCAGCAAGGCACTCATGCCGATCAAAACAGGAAATAATATTTTTTTCATAACCTTAACTTTTATTTTTAATAATTTTCTAATAGCCATTGGGCTCATCATCTGGCATCGATTGTATCAGTTAAACTGTGCGAAATATCAACAACTAAAAAACAGCAGACGAAAAAAAACCTCAAACAATGGTTTGAGGTTTTTTTGAATATGGTGGCGAGACCCAGGATCGAACTGGGGACACACGGATTTTCAATCCGTTGCTCTACCTACTGAGCTATCACGCCGATGCGGTGTATTAAGCCGTATCTCAGTTAATTAGTCAATCATATTTATAAAAATATTTTTCGTATGCATATTTTTTAGGCAAAAAAAATCCCTGATGGGATCAGGGATTGATAAACTGAAAAATCAGTTTTGAATATGGTGGCGAGACCCAGGATCGAACTGGGGACACACGGATTTTCAATCCGTTGCTCTACCTACTGAGCTATCACGCCGATGGGGCGTATTAAACAATTTCAGTCTCATGGCGTCAAGCATCCGTTGCGATTTTTTATGCAAATGTTTATTTTTAAATCAATATTTCACATTATTTGCTTATTTTTTGAGTGATTTCAAATTTTCACAGCTGAAATCACTGTGACGACGATGTATTTATCCCAAAAAAAAGCAGCTCAATGGCTGCTTTATTATTGGAGGGCAGGTTATTCAGCCGCAGTAATTTTTCCAATGTGTGCCAAACAGCGGTGGATCGCGCCACAACCCGGCTCAAAAGTCTTCACCCCTTTTTCTTCTTCCATACGGGTGGCCTCACTGACCAAGCGCTCTGCAACACCACGCCCACGATTTGCAGGGTGTACCACAATATATTCAAGGGTTTTGCTTTCACCTTGGCCTGTACACCAAATCGCACCAATCAATTTTGTATTAAATTCTGCAGTATAAACTAAGGTATACTGAGCTAAGTTCTGCTCAAGTTGTTCAATCGCATCGGAACCGTCGCTAAACTCAGGGCTGGTGTCATACAGTCGCTCAAGCTGGCTGCGCACTTCATCATTTTCTAAAGAAGTATAGGCATGTACGGTAATAGGCATTGATAAACCCTCCTGAGCAATCTAATATGCGGTGACTTTTCGTCACAGCGAAAATATTTTTACATCAATCATTTTGACGTATTTGAGGAACGTGTCTATGACAGATCGTATCAGTGAAGTGGTAAGAAACACCAACGAAACCAAAATTCGAGTTCGTGTGAATCTTGATGGTACTGGTCAAGGCACTTTAAACACTGGTGTTCCATTTTTAGATCATATGATTGATCAAATCAAGCGACATGGTCTGTTTGATATTGATATTCATTGTGATGGCGATCTTGAAATTGACGATCATCATACCGTAGAAGACTGTGGGATTACACTGGGCCAAGCCTTTGCTCAAGCACTGGGCAATAAAAAAGGCTTACGTCGCTACGGTCACTTCTATGCGCCACTTGATGAATCACTGAGTCGTGTTGTGGTGGATTTATCTGGCCGTCCGGGTCTTTGGATGGATATTCCATTCACTCGCGCGCGCATCGGGACTTTTGATGTGGATCTTTTCTCTGAATTTTTCCAAGGTTTTGTGAACCATGCGTTAATGACGCTGCACATCGACAACCTAAAAGGTAAAAACAGCCACCACCAAATTGAAAGCGTATTTAAAGCCTTTGCCCGTGCATTACGTATGGCGTGTGAAGTTGACCCGCGTGCCGAAAATACTGTTGCGTCTACCAAAGGAACATTGTAATGACCCGTATTGCCCTTCTTGACTATGGCATGGGAAATCTTCACTCAGCAGCAAAAGCCCTCGAACACGTGGGCGCAACTGTTGATGTCACCAATGATCCTAAGCTGATTGCACAAGCAGATAAAATTGTGTTCCCCGGTGTGGGAGCAATGCGTGACTGTATGCAAGGCATGCATGATGCAGGCATTGATGAAGTGGTCCGTAAAGCGGCATTTAATAAACCTGTGCTTGCGATCTGTGTCGGTATGCAAGCCCTAATGCAGCATTCCGAAGAAAATGGCGGTGCAGATGCATTGGGTATTTTTGAAGGTTCGGTTAAACACTTCCCTGACATAGAGGGATTAAAAGTGCCGCACATGGGCTGGAATCAAGTGCATCAGGCAGACCCTAGCCATCCGATGTGGAAAAACATTGAGCAAGATGCACGTTTCTATTTCGTACATAGCTTCTATGTAGAGCCGCAAGATTCAAGCATTGTCGCTGCTACCTGTGACTATGGTTTGGAATTTTGTACCGCAATTCACAAGGAAAACTTGTTTGCGACACAATTTCACCCAGAAAAAAGTCATACAGCCGGTCTGCAATTGCTGAAAAACTTTGTGGAATGGGATATTTAAAATTCCTTCACCGCAAAAAAGCCCGCTCCTTGCGGGCTTTTTTGTACTGTTTATTTTTCATCCTTTTATTTTCTACATATTCATTTTAGAATTTGCCTACTTATAAAAATACCAAAGCCTAGGAATAATAATGAATACCTTCACATCTGACTCACCGACCCAAGCCAGTGGTCGCTTTAGCCGGCGCGCATATCTTGCATGGAATCTACTTCTCGGCATTATTTTTACGCTAATTGCTGTTGTAGTCGGCCTGCTCATACCCGGCGCGCAAAATGCGCTGACTGAGGGTGCTATGTCGACGCCACTCATGATTATTTTCTTTATCATGTATGCCATCGTCATTTATTACAGCGTCATTTTCTTAATCCGTCGTTTACATGACCGAGACCATTCTGGATGGCTTGCACTGCTGATCTTAGTTCCTGTAGTGAATATATTGTTTGCGCTCTATGTGTTATTTGCACCGGGTAATAACGGTAGTAATAGCTTTGGACAACCACGCCCGACCAAAGGCTGGGAAACCGTGCTGGCTGTTTTGTATATCGTGGTGTTTATAGTCGGGATACTTGCTGCGATCATGATTCCGTCTTACCAAAACTATGTGATCCGCTCTCAACAAACCACGATTCAACAACAATAATGATAAATCATTAGATGCCGCCGAGATCGTCCTAAACAGCAATACATCTACTCAAACAAGCTCACACAAGTGGGCTTTTTTGTACTTTACCTTTATAATCAACGCGCTTTTTATGTTCAGGATCAAATCCTGTACTTTTTCACATTTTTATGTCGTTTTGAGCTCAATTTTTGCGGTTAAAAATGAATGATAACAATACTTTTTACGATAATTTAAGATCATTTAATATGAATAATTCACCCAATATAAACTCTGGTTGGAACCGTGACGGTCGCTTTAATCGCATGTCATTTATCGGTTGGAATGTCTTTTATGGCCTCATGCTGAGCATATTGATGCTACTGATCGTCAGCATGATGCCCAATACCCTCAATGCCCTAATAGCTCACGCTGAAAATCCAATGACGCAAGTGATTGGATTTATCCTAAATGTTTTAATGCTGATCCCTTTGATGATTTTTTCAGTGCGTCGTTTGCATGACTTTAATCTCTCAGGCTGGTTTGCACTCTTAGAGCTGATTCCGTTGCTCAATATCGTCATATGCATTGCGCTGATGCTCATCCCCGGGTCTGCAAATGCCAATCAATATGGTGAGCCACGTGCATCCAAAACATGGGAGGTGGTTCTCGCCTTTCTCTTTATCGGTTTATTCTTACTGATCTTGGTAAATGTATTATTTACTGCGCGTTTTCTGTTTTAAGTTACTGTCTTTAAATCTCTTGGTCACTGTGTTTAAGTGCCCTCGTCACTGTCATAGCAACGCGCTATGACAGGCAGGTGAGTCAATGGCTCATGCTCAACGCCACATCTCGGTATTTGCATTTCCCTACTAAACGCTCTAGGCTGCAACAACAAGCCTTTGAATTAAATCACAATGACTGATGCTCTACCGACACCTATTTTGCCAACAAAAGAACAGATTAAAAATTTTCCATTGTTCCAAAATTTAGTGCCAGAGCAGATCCATGTCATTCACAATGCAGAACAATGCCAACACTGGGCCGATGAATTGCAGACGACTGCCTTATTCGGTTTCGACTCTGAATCTAAGCCGACTTTTCGTAAAGGTGAGGTCTCTACCGGTCCACATTTAATCCAACTCGCTACGGCGCAACAGGCGTGGTTGTTTCAAATGAACGAATGCACTTGGGATTTTTTAAAGCCGATCTTGAGTAATCGTGATCAAATTAAAGTGGGTTTTGGCTTAAAAAATGATGCGCATTTATTTCGTAAAAAAGGCATCGAACTGAATAGTGTATTGGAACTCTCCAAGTGCTTTGCTTCTTTTGGCTTAAGCCAACCCGTCGGTTTAAAAAATGCCATGGCACTGCTTTTTCGTGTGAATTTTCCAAAATCTAAATCGGTCAGCACCTCCAATTGGGCCAAAAAGCGCATAAGTCCGGAGCAAATTCGTTATGCCGCTGCCGATGCTTATGCCCCTGTTTTGGTCTTTGAAGAATTATTACAACGTGGTTTATTACCTAAAACCATTCCCAATACCTCCCTCAAACTAAGAATTCGTCCGCACATGAAATTATAAACCCTTAATTATTTTAATGATTTAAATTATATTCAGCGATGTAACCGCTCTGTAACTGGATATTGCCCCAATCTATGGCATGACCAAGTGCAAAGATCGGCTGAAGAGTGCCAATGAATTTGCAGTTTATTTGCGCTAAAGATTTGAACAGTACCTTATTGCCTTAAAAATAGTCACTGCACAGTCTAAAAAAATAAAATCGCACCTTTTAAGTACATTTATATCTTTGATTTAAATCATTTTAATTACATTAATACACATTTATATTTTTATTCGACTAAGGTTTTGATCTCTCTAGATTTTCTAGCAGAATTACATGATTTATCTCATTCTTTCTATACTTTCATAATTTGTTTTCATCAGTCCCCTTTTGCTAAAACAAATCTGCCAAATACATAACACATCATAATTTAAAAACTTGGAGAACCTGACATGTTGAACTTATTTACAGGAAAAATCAGCGGTGTACTCAGCCTGACTTTACAAGGGATCAGTAAAGCGGTTGGACTGGTTTTAAATACTGTTTTGGATACTGTAGACAGCGTTTTAGAGACAGTGAATAGCTTAACAGCGCCCTTAACAGATGCACTGACTGAACTACCACTCATTGGCGGGACCATCGAAAAAGTACTCACGGTTGAAAATCAGTTGGTCGGCACCTTAGGTGACGGCTTACATGCTGTAGCTGATCAACTAGCGACAGGTGATCTTCTCGGCGATGTACAGACCGCTCTCAATGGCGTAACTGGTGTGGTCGGTCAAACTGTGACTGAAGTTGCAGGTTTGGTTGATCATATAGGTGGTGTTGCTGCACCAATCACAGACGCACTTTCTGACCTGCCATTGCTTGGCGGGCTATTGAATGCAGTAGGCGAAACTACGGGTAATTTAACTGGCTTGTTGGCTGAAACGGGCGACTATGTAGCCAGTATTGATCCTACCGAATTATTAACATCCGTCCTGAATGATCCTTTAGCAAGTGTGGGTGGTGTCGTGCAAGATGTTTCAGGCACGTTAGATACCTTACTGGATGACATTGCACCGATTACATCGATTGCCACTGAACTTCCTGTAGTCGGTGATCTCGTTCAAGTGGTCGGTGAAAGTACCACAGCCCTCAATCAAGGCGTATACGATGTCGGTAGCTTACTTCAATCCGTAAACAGCGATTTATTACAAACTGCTGCTTATGTTTAATGACTAAAAACGCGAATACACAGCGCATTTTTATAGACCAAGAATAAAATCCAATCCTCTATTTACACTGGCCTGACCTATGTCAGGCTTTTTTAATTCATCAATTCTGATATTAGCATTTAGTGAATAGCCGTTTATTTGATAAGATTGGGCACAAATTTATTCTTAATTTGATTGAGCAAGGAGCGAAAGCATGCTGATCATCCCTGCAATTGACCTGAAAGATGGCAAATGTGTCCGTTTAAAACAAGGTCGTATGGAAGACGATACCGTATTTTCTGACGATCCAGTGGCAACTGCACAGCATTGGGTAAATGAAGGCGCGCGTCGCTTACATTTGGTAGATTTAAACGGTGCTTTCGCTGGTACACCGATTCATAAGCCTGTGGTTGAAGCGATTGCTAAAGCACAGCCTGAATTGCCAATTCAAATTGGTGGTGGTATCCGCTCTCTTGAAACCATTGAACACTACCTTGATGCAGGCGTCTCGTTTGTCATCATTGGTACAAAAGCGGTAAAAGAGCCTGAATTTGTTGAAGAAGCGTGCAAAAAATTTGCAGGCCATATCATTGTCGGTATCGATGCCATGAACGGCATGGTGGCAACTGATGGTTGGGCAAATGTCACTGACGTGAAAGCGACTGATTTGGCAAAACGCTTTGCAGATGCCGGCGTATCGAGCATCGTCTACACCGACATCGCACGTGATGGCATGATGCAAGGTGTGAACGTTGAACAAACCGTTAACCTTGCAACGTATTCAGGCTTACCTGTTATTGCATCTGGTGGCGTGACCAACCTTGACGACGTGCGTAACTTAAAAGGCCAACCGGGCATTTTAGGTGCGATTACCGGTCGTGCAATTTATGAAGGCACATTGAACCTTCGTGAAGCTCAATTACTGCTTGATCAACAAAGCTTGTAATTTACCCGAGCAGAAAAGAGGTCTTCGGGCCTCTTTTTTTATTTCTCCTCTTTGAACATTCAAATACACATGCCAACCGTCCAATCTGCTTGGAAAGCCAAGTTTCCGCAGCTCGCACTCATCCTGATTACCATGATTTGGGGCGCCAGTTTTATCACCGTGCAATACGGTTTAAATTTTAGCAGTCCAGTGCTGTTTGTCGGTCTACGTTTTGCCGCAGCTACACTGGCTGTGAGTCTGTTATCGCTCAAATATCTTAGACATTTTTCTCAATACGATGTCATTGCGGGCGCAAGTATTGGCGCGGTGATTGCAATCGGCTATGCGACGCAAACAGTCGGCTTACAAAGCATCAGCAGCAGTGAATCGGCTTTTTTAACAGCGCTGTATGTACCGCTGGTTCCGATTTTTATGTGGCTGTGTTTTCGGCATAAACCACATGTGATGACATGGCTGGGTGTAAGTTTGGCTTTTGTCGGTTTGGTCTTTTTAACGGGTAATGGTTTTGGCGCTATTCAGCTCAATTTTGGACAAATCATTACGCTGCTCGGTTCGATTGCCATTGCCTTTGAAATTATCTTGATCAGCTATTTTGCGCCCCGCGTCAATCTGCGCAGAGTGACGGTTCTACAGTTGGCATTTGCCTCTCTGTTCTGTTTTTGCTTTGCCCCACTGGTGGGTGAAACCACTTTGCCAAAATTTGAATGGCCATTAATCGCTGTACTCTGCGGATTGGGGCTTGCCAGCGCCGTGATTCAACTGGTGATGAACTGGGCGCAGCGCATGGTTGATCCTGCACAGGCAGCAATCATCTATGCAGGTGAACCGGTTTGGGCCGCGATCATTGGGCGACTTGCTGGTGAACGCTTAACACCGCTCGCCCTTATTGGCGGGCTTTGCGTGGTTCTCGGTGTGATTGTGAGTGAATGGCGGCCGAAATTCTTAAAGAAAAATAAAGACAAAATTACAGAAGAAATGCCTTAACACGCAAAAGCGCCCTCAATAATGAGGGCGCTTTTAAGCGATATCCTTCATAAAAAAGACTTAAATTTAGAAGGACACCATCTTGCCCGGATTGACCATTGCCCCCAGCCCATAAGCGGTTTTCGCCATTGGAATCACCATTGGTGCAAGTGCGCGACCAAACAAAATGTCCTGATGCTGAATACTGGTGAGCATTTTAAAGTCATCGGCATTGCCACAAAAATCATCGGCAATGGCTTTGCCTATACGCACGGTTTGCGCCACGCCATGACCGCTCCAGCCTTGTACCGCATAAATCGGATATTTCCCATCGGACTTACGGCTATCGGCTGCGCCATTCATGGTTAAATCTGTGGTGCCACTCCAAACAAAGTCCAGCTCAACCTGTGTCAATTGCGGGAACACATGCTTGATTCGGCTCAGTAAATAATCATGGGTTTTTTCAGGCGTCCAGCAAGAGCCCGTCCCTTCACCGCCAAATAGCAAACGGTTTTTAGATACACCGCGATAATAATCAATTTGAAACTGCGTATCGTACACAGGCGCATCACTCGGCAGAATTTCAGCAAGATCGAGCTCTAAGGGCGCTGTGGTACACACATAAGTATAAAATGGAATGGTGGTTTGATTATGGCTTTGCAGCAGCTTAAATGAGGCATGATGGACCCCAATCACGGCGCTCTTACGTGCTTTAATCACACCGCCAGTGGTTGTCACATAAATGCCATCTTGACGCTCATCCACCGACAGCACTTCGGTTTGCTCATAGATTTTGCCACCTTGCTGGCTAAAACCATAAGCAAGGCCACGGTTTAATACCAAGGGATGAATATGCCCGCCGAGAGTATCGAGTAAACCGCCATAATAATTTTCCGATTTCACATGCTCAAACAACTCGTGCTTGCCCATAATCTGGGTATGGTCTTCACCCAAATATTTACGCGCATCTGCACCTTCAGTTAAACCCACCAAATGCCCTGGATGCACGGCTGCAGTAATGTGCTGATGTTTGCGTTGTAGATCTAAATCATAGTTCTGCGCAATTTGGTCAATTAAAGACATGGCCTCAGTCGAAGTGAAGTGCCATAAACGTTTAGCATCCTCATAACTAAAGTGTTCAATCATTTCCCCCGCTTCCCAACGCGCCAACCCAGGAGTTAGCTGTCCACCATTACGCCCCGATGCAGCACTGCCAATACGGTTTTTTTCCACCAGCACCGTGTCCACACCCTGTTCCGCCAAATGCAGTGCCGTAGATGTGCCCAACAAGCCGCCGCCGATCACCACCACATCACACTCAACATCCGCATTAAGGGCATCAAAAGCCTGCCATTCTTGCAGTGAGCTTTCATAATAATTGGCTGGAAAATCAAAACTGCCGCGAGCAGGATTGACCCAGTTCCACTCCTTACCGCTTTGCACATTTACACTGTTTTTATATTCAACATCGTCTACAAATTTTGGCTTTGTATTCATTTTTTTACATTCCTATTTATCAATTCAATTCTGTTTGATCGCTATAGAGGCTTCAGCCTCTTAATACGCATTGCCAATCACAATATTTTGTTTTCTTAACTTTTTATAAGCGAACAATACGACGCCCACTGCCAGCCAAATACCTCCGCAAACCAAGGCGTTGTGTTCTAGGCTCACCCAAAGGCACATAATCGCTGCCACTGAAAGTAGCGGCAGCAGCATGTTCAGGCAGATATTTTTAAGACCATGACGTTGACCATCACGTACATAAAACTTCATAAACACGGAGAAGTTCACGGCGGTAAAGGCAATGAGGGCACCAAAGCTAATCATGCTCACCACTGTAGCTAAATCTAAACGAATGGCTGCCAATGAAATCAGACCGATCAGCAATACTGCATATAAAGGTGTGCCTAACTTGCTATGCACTTGACCAAATGTGCCTTTATGAAAAATGCCGTCTCGTCCCATAATATGAATTAGGCGTGATGCGCTGGCATGCGTGGCAAGCCCAGAAGCAAATGTATTCATAATTTGGGCGCATAAAAATACTGATTGAAATAGCGCCCCACCCACGTACAGGACGATCTCAGGGAGCGCTTCATCTGGGTTGTTAAAACGGACATTGGTTGGAAAATACAATTGCACAAACCAGGATGCTGTAATAAAAATCACACCGCCCGTAAGCGTGGTTAGGATAACCGCTCGAGGAATTGTGCGTTTCGGGTCTTTGGTTTCATGTGACATGGTCGTCACCGCATCAAAACCTAAGAAGCTAAAGCACAGGATTGAAGCCCCTGCGATAAGTGGCAAAATTGACGTATCACCATTAAATAGCGGCGCGAGCGTCAAGACATGCGCATAACCTTGCTCACTCCCTATACCTTTAATGACGAGATAGATAAAAAAGCCCATCAGCAGTACAGGCGCACAGACAAAGATCATGCTTAAATTGGCCAAAATATTGATACGGAAGCAGTTGATGAGCGTGACTAAGCTAGTAAACAAAATCACCCATGCCCAGTACGGCACGCTTGGAATCACTGCTTCTAAATAAATACTTGCCAAAAGCGCATTGACCAATGGCAGCATGATGTAATCCAGTAAAGAACACCAACCGACAAAAAAGCCAGTTTGAGGCCCGCAAGATTCTGCAGTGTAGGTATAAGCAGAACCCGGTTTATCCGAATGCTTACTAAAACGCGCATAACTAAATGCGGTGAGGAGCATGGCAAATAAAGCCAAAATATAGGCCAGCGGCACACGGCCATCTGTAATACCGGACACAATGCCAAAAGTATCAAACACAACCATTGGCGTCATATATGCGACACCAATAATCACCACTTGCCATAAAGACATTTTTTTTAAAACAGACGCTAAAGTTTCCATGCACGTCACCTGAACTATATTTATTTGCGTTACAGGTTCTTTTGCAATCAACATGCCATATAATATTCATTCATTATTTTAATGATGATTCAAAAAATGCCAAAGTATGATTTAGAAACCAGAAAATCAGCCATTCAGATGTATAAAAAAACTGACTACAAAGTGGCTGTATGCAAAGAGTTTAACATCTCTCGAGTCACCTTGGATGCTTGGATTCGCCTGGAGGAAGAGACCGGAAGTTTGCTCCCAAAAGCCGCAAAAAACCGTGGTGCACCGAGCCACATTCGCGACTGGAATGAATTTCAAGTATTTGTAAAAAATACAAAATTTAAAAATATTAGTGATCTAGTTCCATTATTTGAACAGCGATTTAGCTATCCTGTTTCGTATGCGGTATTGGTACGCGCAATACACGTTTTAGGTATGCGCCGTCGCCGTGGTCGATTCTATAGCTAATACCTAAACTGGTGTAATTTTAAATAAAAATCCAGAAAATAATTTAAATAAACAACTATACATTAATGTAAATTTATTTTAGTAAAAACGTAAATTTATATTATTAAGAATGTAAAATAATAAAAATAAATATGTAAATTAATAAAATTAAATAAGCAAAGTTATTTTATTAAAAATGTAAGTTATAATTCTTAAAAATGTATAGTCAATTTTGCTTAAATAACCAAAGTTAAGCACTTTTATGTGCAATTGCTTTATAAAAGAGCATTTTTTGATGCCGCCTATCGAATGGTCAAACGAAAAAAATAAAAGCGACCCATGGGTCGCTTGTCATTATGCTGCTGTATTTACTCATACATCGGTCTGTTGTCATTGACACGAATTAAACCTTTAATCGCGCGGTACACAATCCATAACCAAGACAGTCCGATCACCGTGACGCAGAAGGTACTTGCTCCCAGTGCCACCCCTGCAAAGGCATTAGCATTATTGCCAGTAAAGAACAGAAAAATAAAAGGCACGAAAGCAATGATGTTCCAAATGAGATACCACCAAAACGTACGAATCTGCCAAGTAAAATGGCTTTCAAAAATCGTGCCTCGGACATCACTGCGTTTGACGTAATTGATAATCAGCGCGAGGACCGCAAGCAAGCCGGCAGAAAAAATCGCCACAATATAAAGAATATACAAAATAATCGTGAGCAGGCGGTTTGGATCTTTATCAATGGAATAATTCATTTCGCTCTCCGTCATGATGATTTTTCGGATCATTCCACCCTAGATATGCAGGATATTAAATGGTGAAATTAGCCATAAAATCAGTAATATGTTAAAGGCTATGGTACAGAAATATATTTTTCGAAACGGTTGTTTTTGTGTTTTATGCCGCAAACGTTGCTGCGCTAGCCATGCCGCCGGCCACCCACCTAAAAAAGACAAAAGATGCAGTGTATTTTCTGGCACGCGTCGGTTCCCCATTTGCGCAGCTTCTTTATCTTGCGCATAGAACCAATAGGTCAGGACATTGATAATACTCACAAAAAGCAGCACCATGCCACTGAGTAAACCCGCCACAGACAAACCCGCCAAGGCGAGGATATAAATGATGCACAAGATTTGCATCGGCTCTGCCTGACGCGGCATCTGCACCACATTTTTTTTATTGGGGCGTTGTGTAGCTTTGGTTTGTGAGGCTTTTAAATAATGCACTTGCTGTGCACGAAAGCGTCCGCGTTCGTCTAAGATCACAGCATAATCCAACGCGCAGCCCACGATTGGTCGTGGGCCGGGACGGGAAAAATCTTTAATGTGCAAAAATACGCGATCTTTGGTGCTATCGTTCGGTTGAATGAAGCCGTAGCCCTTGTCATCAAACCATTCTACTAAGCGTCCTTGATCACGCATGCTTTTCCCTCTCGTTGTTTTTAAAATTTATGCTGTGACGAATTTTAATCGTTCAATCAGCATATTACGCATTTCAGCAGGGTTTTTCTGCAAAATATCATCCCCTGTACGGCCTTCTGCAGCATTTTTCTGTGCCACCTGTAAACGCATCATCCAGAAGCGACCCGCCGCCATTGCCAAATATAACTCTAGACATGATTTTTCATCTGCGGTTAATGGGCGCACGCTTTCATATGCATGTAAAAAGGCAATGGCTTTGTCTTCATTCAAATGCACATCCGGATATTCAGTACAGAAGTCATTTAAAGTAATAGCAATATCAAACAAGAGTTCGTCTTTATTTAACTCATAAAAGTCTAAAATGCCGTTAAGTTGATCGCCTTCAAATAGAGTATTGTCACGGAACAAATCAGAATGAATAAAACCGCTAGGACGGTCTGGATACATCGCCGTTAAGATGTCATATAAACCCAACAAATTGTTAAGCAACGTGGTATCTGCTTCATTTAATGTTGGACGTATATTACGTGAAACTTGTAACCAATAAGCATGATCACGATATTCTGCACGTTCCAAAGGGAAGTCTTGTAAAGCCACATGCATTTTCGCTTGAGCCACAGCTATCGCCTCTGCTTGCGCTAAGCTCGCAGGCACGGGATGTTGACCTTGCATGCGTGGCGCAATCTGTGCAGGTTTATCTTTTAAGCTATGAATCGCTTTACCCGAATGATTCAGCGGTACAGGCACAGCTAGACCAGCCTGCCCCAAATGTTCAAGTACAGGGACCAGCTCCCCTGCACCTTGCTCGTCCATCTCTTCAAAAACGGTTAATACATACTGCGTACCATTTTCGCAAACAATAAAATAGTTGGTATTTTGAATACCGCCTTGAATCGGAATCAGGTCAATCACCTCCAGTCCATAAGGTGCTGCAAAATCCTGAACTTCCTTTAAAGTCAAAGTGGTATAAACCGACATAGAAAACCTGCGAAAAAACTTACATATTTTTGATAGAATAACCGCTCCGACTACTAAGGTGTAGCATCTAAGTCGCGAAGTTTCATAATCGGCTGTTATTTTTGGAAAAAATTATGCTTGCTAAACGTATTATTCCTTGCCTCGACGTGGACAACGGTCGTGTAGTGAAAGGTGTTCAATTTCTTGATATTCGTGATGCAGGCGATCCAGTTGAAGTTGCACGCCGTTATAACGAACAAGGTGCGGACGAAATTACCTTCTTAGACATCACCGCAACCTCAAATGGTCGTGATACTACTTACCGTACAGTAGAGCGTATGGCTGAGTCTGTATTTGTGCCATTAACAGTCGGTGGTGGCGTGCGTAAAGTAGAAGATATCCGCCTGTTATTAAATGCGGGTGCGGACAAAGTTTCGATTAACTCTGCGGCTATTTATAATCCTGAATTTGTACAAGAAGCCTCTCAGCGTTTTGGCGCACAGTGTATTGTGGTTGCTATTGATGCGAAAAAAACCGGCGATAATAAATGGGAAATTTTCACCCACGGTGGTCGTAAAGAAACCGGTATCGATGCCATCGAATGGGCGGTAAAAATGGCGGACTTCGGTGCAGGTGAATTACTCATCACCTCAATGGACGCAGATGGTACCAAAGCGGGTTATGACCTTGAACTGATGCGTAACATCAATGACCGTGTCACCATTCCAACCATTGCTTCTGGTGGTGTCGGTAATCTCCAACATTTGGCCGATGGTATTTTAAAAGGTGGCGCAGATGCTGTGCTTGCTGCCTCTATTTTCCACTTTGGTCAACACACCATTCCTGAAGCGAAAAAATATCTTGCAGAACAAGGCATTGAAATGCGCCTTTAATTGATTCGTTTTCAATGAAAATTTAAAAGAGCGATGATTCGCTCTTTTTTTTGCTTTGGTGTTTTTGATGCAACAACATGGAGTTACAGCAGAGCATCGCCCATGCAATTGATTTACTATAGACATAAAAAAAGGAGCCTTGTCGGCTCCTATAAACCAAGAAAAACTACAGCACTTGGTCTGATACTTAAAACAAATGAAAAAATATACATAGCAACTTCATCAATCAACTCGTCGTGTACAAGCCTTTTGATGATTTAAATATAGGGCATTTACACTGTATTTGATTGACAGTAGATTCATAATTTATTGACAAATTGCGACAGCTCAAATGGGTAGCAAAGCTTGTTGTCAAAACGCACAGTGCATTCATATTAGACCGTTTCAAGAAGTGCAACTGGCTTTTCGCGCTCAGCCACCCACTTTGCAGGAAATACCCGATTGACCCAATGCGACAATGGCTTGGCAATCGCTGTCGGCAGTAGCACACCCAATGGGTTTTGTTCCTGTAATTTCGCCGAGGAGATCACCCGAGTCCCTAAAATATAATCAAACCACGGTTTGGTCACACACCAATTGGCATCCTGATTTGAATTCATATGGTGGTCATAGTGCCATGGAATCTTTTTCATCGCCCACTCTGGCTCAAGATGTGCGCGACGATGGATATAATAATAATTCCCTGCGCAATACAGCACAGATAAACTCATTCCTTTGGAAATAGGATAAAACAGCGGGACAAATATGGCTGAAACTGCCACCAGTGACAATATTTCATTTTTAGTGCGCCAGTTCTGTACACCTTCAACATAGCCATGATCATGAAAATCTGTTTTTCGAACTTCACGATGATGTTCCCAATGTGATTTCATGCTTTTCGGTACTGGACTAAAACGTGGCTTGCCTGACCGATGTGTCCCATGCAAAACATATTTATGTGCGAACCATTCAAAGGCATTGGCGACGACCAACCCTGCAATAAAACCTTTTAACATGACCAATATCTCCTTTTCTTAGCTCCACTATAGGTAATGAAAAAAGCTAGATATTGACCGTTTTTTTTAATATTATTGACAAAACACGACAAAATTTAGAATTAAAAAAATATGCAACAACTCAAGGACTATACAGGATCGGTCTATGGAGGACTGGGCCATTTGCTCTATGCTTATCACCAAGCCCAAGGCATTGCTATTCCTGAAAAATTGAATAAAGTTCAAAACTTAGAGCGTTTTGATTATGCCATTTGGCGTGATTTATTGATGGATTTAGATCAAAAGATCCAAAAGCCGGCGCTGGGTTTAGAAATTGCAGAACATGTGCAACCTAAACATATTGGCATTATTGCGTATATTGCTCTGTCCTGTGAAAACTTGGGCGAAGCGCTGCTCTGCTACCATGATTTTCATCGCTTAATCTTCGATGGCAGCCCATTGCTGATTGATATTCAAAATGATTTTTTCTCGATCGGTTGGAATGATTTACCCATGAATATGGCCAATCAATTGACCGATGAAATTGCGATTGCCTTAATGCTGCAGTTTCTAAAATTATTCATGCGTTTTGAAGATATCAATTTACACGAAGTGCATTTTCATAATCCTGCACCGAAAAATGTCGCACAATATGAACAATATTTTCGCTGTAAAGTTCGATTTTCCCAAGAAAAGTCAAAGGTTATTGTTCCCATTCAAGAACTGTCTCGCCCCTTTTCCCAAGGCGATCAGACCTTACAAAAACTGTTAATGCAGCAGGCACAGTCTTTATTGGAAAAGCTGCCGAATACCACGCAAATCGACCAACGCTTACAGCAAGCCATCTTAATGGGTTTGCAAAAAAATCAGTTCCAAATTGAACATGTCGCTACGCAACTGAATCTGTCCGTCCGACAATTACAACGCCATTTACAACAACAAGGCAGCACCTATCAGCAACGTATGCAGGAGGTCCGCTGCATGATGGCAGAAGAATTTTTAAGAGACCCGCATTTAAGTTTGCAGGAAATTGCTCTACTGCTGGGTTATTCAGAACAGAGTGCGTTTCAACGCGCTTTTAAACAATGGCGAAACTTGACCCCACAGCAATGGCGCTTATCGCAAATTGAAGCAGTAAGTTAAAAATGTGACACAGTTATCATTTTATATATTGTGATTTTCAGCAAAATCCATTAAATCTATGCATATTCGATAAATGAATAAATATTTAGCAGAACTGATCGGTACATTTTGGCTGGTCTTTGGTGGTTGTGGTAGTGCGGTCTTGGCTGCGGCCTTTCCTGAACTTGGCATTGGCTTCGCTGGCGTGGCACTGGCCTTCGGTTTAACCGTATTAACGGCTGCTTATGCGCTGGGTCATATCTCAGGGGGGACATTTTAACCCTGCCGTGAGTATCGGCTTGTGGGCCGATGGTCGTTTTGAAGCGAAAGAACTAGCACCCTATATTATTTCTCAATTGCTGGGTGCAACCCTCGCCGCATTTATTCTATTCATCATTGTACAAGGTCAGGCCGGATTTACCGGTGTCGGCGGTTTTGCCACCAATGGCTATGGTGAGTTATCTCCGGGCAAATACTCTATGCTCTCAGCGTTAGTTATTGAAATTGTGCTGACGGCTGGCTTTCTGATTGTGATCATGGGAGCAACAGATAAACGTGCACCTGCCGGATTTGCCCCAATTGCAATCGGTCTTGCGCTTACATTGATCCATCTCATCAGCATTCCCGTCACCAATACTTCGGTCAACCCAGCGCGTAGTATGGGTGTGGCATTCTTTGCTGAAACTGCTGCGCTTTCACAAGTTTGGCTATTTTGGGTAGCCCCTATCATTGGCGCGGTGATTGGTGCTGTCATCTATAAACTGATGGCAAAAGACGCATAAATAGAAGAAGACACCATAAAAAAAGCTCACAATCTGTGAGCTTTTTTTTCATTCATCCCGAATTGAGCATTGCTTCCTTCGACGGCCGATGACACAGCATTAAAGAAATGGATTTTCCACTTCGTTTTCTTCACCGCCCTGCGCTATTTTTTCAGCTAAGTTGGTTTCTGCCTCAAGTGTGGTCACCACATCATTGAAAAATGCCTGTAAAGCTTTCGCTGCAGCTAAACCTGCTTGGTCTTTCGTCACCTGTAAGTTGCCATAAATATTAATTCGATCTTGGCCATTTTCTAGTGTTAAGTCATGAATTGCATGCGACGCAGTGTCATTTTCAAATGCTTTGAACATGATGGATATCCTTCTTTTTTGTTGTAGTGATGCAGCAATAGAAATACGTGAAAAAGATTTCAACTGCAAGCAATGATCCTCTTCATCACTCGCCGTTCAGCGCTATTATCTACTCAATTATTTCAAAATCTGTAGCAGATATTGCAGAATTTCTTCAATCAATTGTTTGACCAAGGCATCTTGATTGTTGTCATTTCCACTGCTTGCCGTAGTTGTCTCACCCACAGAACCACCACTCGATTTAAAGTCTTTTTGCAAACTTAAAATCTTGTCTTCTGCGACATCTGCAGCACACTGGCTTTCAGCATCCCAATGCAAATAAGCAATGTCTTGATTTGCTTTGACTTGGGTGGCTTTGAGTGGCAAACGGTAGGTATTGCGCTTTTGGTCTTCGGTTAATTCTGGAAAAAAATTAATTCCAGTCAGTTCTTCTAGCGCACAAATACTCATCACTTTGACTGTCGGTGCGGTATCACGCAAGGTATTGTCTGCATAGTACACGCCTGCAACGCCTTTTTTCGGCAAATAGATCGCCTTATAAGTGGCGGTCGGCACAATGACCCCTTGCCCAATGGTTTTTAATTTTTTCGCACTGTAAACCGGCCCCGTCACCACATAGACATCTTGCTTTTGTTTGGTCACTATCGCCCGTGTGGCTTCTTCTAACTCGCGCCACACTTGCTGATTATTTTTTGGAGCTTGCGGCACCATATTGGCCAAAGAAAAACTATCTAACTGCGCAGCTTTATTGGGCATATCGGCATTTGGCGCCATGTGTCCACGGTCATAGCCTGAAGATTTATAGTCTGACAGCAAAGCCCGATATTCAGACGGCACGCGAGTCTCTTCATGAAAGTTATCTTCACGCGGAATTTTTTGACTCAGGCGTGCGGGGGTTAATGCTTCTGCAACCCAAAGCGGTGTCTTGGATATCCCTGAATACATGACATTAAAGCCATTAAAACACAGTGGAAAACTGTTTTTATGTAGGCTTTCACGGACCAAATAAGGTGGCACTTCACGATAAAATTGGTCCAAACAGGCGCTATTTGAAGTGCTGCTCATAGAAACAAGTTGTTGAATTTTTTCTTGCCCGAAAGCAATAGCAAAGCTTCCTGTTGCCACCAGACCCAACAGCACTTTTATGCCATTTTGCCCAAATAACTGTGAAAGTGGATTTGCTGAATTGCGTTTCTTTTTGACCATGACTTACAACAATGACTTCTAAAAGGACTATTTTTCCGCAGCTTAGCAAGGGTGCATATTTTAGTACACTTTTCTTTTTTAATTTGCTTAACAATCACACAAATATTGTTTAACAAAGCAGCAGTTGATGTAACTTTATGTCGCAGTTGTGCAGTTCTTTATAGGAGGTCATGAAGCAGTTGCGTATGTTTCATTGAATTCGCCTCAAGAATTATGACAAGGTAAAAATACGAAAAATTGCGATAAAAATATACGGAGTGACTATGCATTCTAAAATTTTAGGTTTAGGTTTAATTTCAGGTTTAATGAGCGCAGCAGCATTTGCAGAGCCGCCGATTCAACCCGGTGACACTTTAGAAAGCTTGTCTAAAGTCAAAATTGTGACCACTGTGAATGGTCAACCCGGTTCTATTCAGGACTTGGTATCAAGTGGTCAAGTTCAATTGCTTGAAGCACCTGCCGGACAAGTCAATGCCGCTGCAACAGAACAGCCCTTAAACCCTGAACAGGCTCAGGCAAACCAAATCGATCCGAATGCCCCTGCAGTCCCTGCAAATGCTGAACAAGCGGCGACTGAAGCGGAAAATGCACTCGCAAATGAACAGCAAAGTGTAGCAGCTGTACCTACAGAGCAGTCTGTGCCAACTGAACAAACGGCAGTGGCCAATCCACCCGAAGCCACGGTAACTGAAGCACCTGTGGAAACAGCACAGCAAGCACCTGAAGCCGTAGCAACGGATGCCAATGCTGCACCCGTCATTGCCTCTTCTGCAGAAGCGCCAGTCAATGCCGATAGCGCATCGGCTGCATTGCCTGCAGCACCTCAAGCACAGCAGGATGCTTTTATGGCAGCAACTGAAACTCAAAGTGCAAATCCTGCAGATGCATCAATTCAAGCCAACCCAGAAGCACCTGTTGCTGACGAAGCCATCCAAGCTGCGCCTGAAGCCTCTGCAGATGTAGACGCGACAATCAACTAATCAGCGTATTTTCAAGGATGAAATAGCGCAACATCTTCATTCTGTTGCTTTGCTCGCATACTCCTCCCAGGAAAAAGCAACAGAATGATCTCTATGTCTTTGGACTAAATAAGTTCAATTATCACAGATAAAAAAAGCCAGAAGTGATCTGGCTTTTTCGTGTCTAACTTTTAAATCTATGCCTAAAAGTTCAATCTAGGTCTTAAATTTCAATCTGACTTCCCAACTCAACCACACGGTTGGTTGGAATTTGATAAAAGTCGCTGACTGGACTGGTATTTCGCTGCATAGAGATAAACAGCTTTTCTCGCCATGGCGCCATGCCTTCACCCAAGGTATGAATAATGCGGTCTCGGGAAATAAAGAAACTGATTTGCATTAAATCAAATTCAAAGCCCAATTCACGATACGCATGCTCCAAAGCGGCAGGAATATTCGGCTGGTCTTTAAACCCATAAAACATCGTGATTCGAAAGAATCGATCATCTAGTTTCTCCGTGATCACCCGCTCATTTTCAGGTACAAACGGCACATCTCGGGTATTGACCGTGACCATAATATTGCGTTCATGCAAGACTTTGTTGTGCTTAATATTATGCAACATGGCATGTGGCACGATCTCAGGCGTTCCGGTTAAGAATACGGCATCGCCTGGCACAAACTTGGTTTCACTACCCATGCTGACACTGCGAATAAACAGGTCAATAGGCAAGGCATCTTTACCGAGTCGATTGAGCACCAATGCCCGACCATCTTTCCACGTCATTAAAATCGTAAACAATACCGCACCAATCAGGATTGGAACCCAACCGCCCGCTGCAATTTTTAATGATGTCGATGCAACAAAGATCAAATCAATCAATAAAAATGGTACTGCAAATATTGCCACTTTCCAAACGGGCCAACGCCATAAACCATAAGCCAAAACTGAGATCAAAATCGTACCGCAAAGCATCGTCATGGTCACAGCTACGCCATACGCACTGGCCAAATTCGCACTGTTTTCAAACAGCAAGATCAAGATCAGCACTGAGATAAACAGTGCCCAGTTAATAAATGGCAAATAAATCTGACCACGTTCAACTTCGGAGGTATGTTTCACTGTCAAACGAGGCAAATAGCGCAATTGAATCGCCTGATTGACCATAGAGAACACCCCTGTGATCACTGCTTGAGAGGCAATCACCGCTGCCGCTGTCGCCAAAGCAATCATTGGATACAGTGCCCATTCAGGAATCAACATATAGAATGGATTGGCTAGAGCTTCTGGATTCCGCAGTAGCAAGGCTCCTTGGCCCGCATAGTTCAACAGCAAGCACGGCATCACCACAATAAACCATGCCAAGCGGATTGGGAGTCGGCCAAAATGCCCCATATCGGCATAGATTGCCTCACCACCCGTCATCGTCAAGATGACCGCACCCATGGTCAAAAACGCAACATAGGGTTGCTGTACCACAAAATTGAAAGCCCAATGCGGACTGATCATGGTCAACACAAATGGTGTTTGCGAAATACTCCATAGTCCAAAACCACCAATGGATAAAAACCACATGAGCGTCAAGGGACCAAAGAATTTACCCATCGTGCCTGTGCCATGGCGTTGCACTAAAAATAGCCCCGCCAAAATACCAATCGATAAGGGTTGCAGCCATTGGTTAAACATCGGCGTCGCAATACTTAAACCTTCAATCGCTGATAACACGGAGATTGCGGGGGTAATGATCCCATCACCAAAGAACAAAGATGCCCCAATAAAACCAAGGGCGATCAGGTAGATTTTTTTGTTTTCGGCAATTCGTGTAGTTCGCAGATTCAAGGCCAACAGCGACATAATACCGCCCTCGCCATTGTTATCTGCGCGCATGATGATGCTGACGTATTTAAAACTAATCGTCAGCATGATGCACCAGAAAATCAGGGACAGAATACCCAGCACAGACGCTTCGCTAATCGCCAAGTGTGCTGTGAGGAAACATTGGCGCAGCGCATATAACGGGCTCGTCCCAATGTCTCCGAATACTACGCCCAAAGCTGCCAAGGTGATGGCAGGCAATGCGGCTTTTTGTGCAGTACTTTGCATATAATTGTCTTCAATTTAGACAGGATTTTTGCGAATCATAGCACCGCTCAAGATGTTTTTGTCTAATTCAATTGTTTCTCTTGGCAGAATATATTTTTTTCGCTATTATCCACCGCGCAAAAGGTGAAGTGTCCGAGTGGCTGAAGGAGCACGCCTGGAAAGTGTGTAAACGTTTATAGCGTTTCGAGGGTTCGAATCCCTCTTTCACCGCCAGAATAAACTGCAATGCCAAGCAGAATGAAGGTCTAAATTGATAAAATTTAGGCCTTTTTTAATTTTATTGTTCTCAATATTAAATATCCCCCTAATTGATCTTCTATTTGTTTAGCTCAATAACTTCACAGTATTTAAGTCCTGATTGACGGATTTCAATCACACGTTTTTTTCCTAATGCACGACTTATGGATTTTTTATTGGCAGCAATAAGTACACGTATATTTACAAATACAAATTTTATATTCTAAAGACAATTACTTAAGCCTATGCTAAAAATAAATCATCCTCTCAATATAGGTACTATTCAAAAAATTATTCATTAATTTAAACATCATAGAACTGAAACGCGATTGCGGTACTTTTAACTTGATCAACGAAAAACTTAAAAAACACATTTCATATATCACTGCTATTCGGGAGAGAACATGAATAACAGCCAGAATTATGTTAAGCAGATCAAGAACGCCAAACGTGGTGGCTATACCCCAACCCTTGCCAAAGACATCAATAAACATAAAATTCAAAAAGCACAGCGTCTGATTGACGAATGGCGAAAGCTCGCCAATGAACTCCGCCCCCAAATGCAACTGGAGATGGCATATACACTTGAAGAATGCGCACAGGATCTAGACCAAATTTTAAGAATGAAATAGCACTCAACGCTCACCCATCCTATTTTTTCGCCCACATCTTGTGGGCGAAACATTACCTATTTTTATTTCTCTGGTTTTTAGAGCCAAACATCGGTTGAATGCTGAATAAATCAAACGTATAAATTACATTCGATTTGCTGTTTTTTTAACTTGCACCACTTCAAAAAATCTGTAGAATGCATTCCACAACGCCGGCATAGCTCAGTTGGTAGAGCAACTGACTTGTAATCAGTAGGTCCACAGTTCGAATCCGTGTGCCGGCACCATTTCTTAGCCTCGCTTTTTAGTGAGGCTTTGATGTTTTTAGAGCCACTCTTTTATGGCTTCCTCGCGCTAATCTGCACATAACGAATCAGCCCATCTCGATACAACTTCTCGCACAATTTTGCCGTCATCTTGATTTTGAATTGATCCACATGACTCAGGCTCATCTGACTTTTTTGTTCTTGAATATAATCGGCAAAACCCTGAAATACGAATTCGCTGATATCTTCAATCTGGATATACTCGAAACCTGCCTGTTGTACTTGGTATTGTAAATTTTGCTTTGAATTTAAATTTTTCAAATTCACATCTGCTGCTTTCAACAGACTTTGATATTTCAGTCGCTGTAATGAATTTAAATTCAAAAACGCATCGGACAACATTAAATAGTGAAAAGCAAAGCGCCCTTTTGAATTCAAAACATCAACGACTGATAAAAGCAATAAATTCAAATCACTATGATACGCAGCATCAATACACAGTACGGCATCCATAGCGTTTTGTGGATAAATATTTTTTAAATTCAAAAATGAATCTTGCTGGATTTTAATCTTTGAATTTAAATTTTTTTGGATTTTTTCCACACATGCGGTTTGCAATTCGACTGCGGATAAGTTTTGAATTTGAAAATGTTCCATCCAAAAAACCAAGCTCGCACCCTGCCCACAACCGAGGTCTAAAACACGATCTGTAGATTTTAATTGAATGGATTCGGCAAGATGGAAAGCGAGTTTTTGACAGGCCGCAGGATAGGATGATTTTGCATCATCCCAATAGCCCAAATTGCTCCAAGCAAGTTCCGCATCATCTCCGAGTAGTCGACTGTTAATCGCATATTTATGGCTAGGGATGTGCTGACGAATTGCTTGAAGCCATTTCATGTTAGTAACCGAGTTGAGGGGCTACCTCCACTTTAGGTTTTAAACCCACAAACGGCAATGGTGCACCAAAAATTTCTGCAATATGCATAGCAGACGTTACCGCAGACTCTAAAATCGGCAGACCGTCACAAGACCATGAGCCACAGAAGAAGACTTTACGCTCAGGGGATAAATGTCGTTGCTGTAACTCTTTATTCAGCGCCACGGTATGTGAATCCACCACTGCGCGTGTCAAACTAACCGAAGAGATCACTTTTTTAGGATCGATCGGTGTCACTGGCTGCCAGGTTTGGAACACTGGGGTTTTACCCACCAAGCTCGGCTCGATTGAGTTAAGCCACACGGTAAATTGCTGACGAGTAAATTTACGATCCATCATATAACTTAGTACAGACCAATCTTTGCGCTTCGGCGGCATCACCGTTTGATCAGTGTGGATCACCAACTGACCTTGCTCAAATTTAAATTTCTTTAAGAGCTCAATATCGTCAGCAAACTGAGTAGAATCTAAAAATTCTTCCGTTTTGGTGGTTGGTGTCGCAACAACCACGCGATCGAATAGATGATGTGCACCGGCCTCAGTTTCCACCAAGACTTTATCGTCTTGCTCGAGCACTTTGGTAATTGCCGTACCACTTTGAATATTTAAACCTTCAATCAGTTTATCAACCAACGCAGGTGTACCACCTTGGATACGCAGCAAGGCATCGCCATTGGTCAATTGACGCAAGAAAATCAACAGCGGTTTAGCAGGCCATTCGCCAATCGTTTTCGGGTTACAGGTGCAAATGGTATACAACACTGGCATGACCGCACCATGCCAAAATACTTCTTCAATTTCATTTTTATTAATGAACTCGGCAAGCGTGATGTCCTGATTTTTTGATTTAAAAAATCGAGTGATCGCGGCTTTGAGTTGCAACATTCCTTTGACTAAACGCCAGCCATATTGTTGTAAGCCTTTACGGTTATTAATAATTGGGAAATTACCAATACGGCTACGACTGGTGGTCAACCACGTTTCTGTACGATCTTCAAATAGCCAACTGCATGCCATATAGGTACGGACGGGGAAGGTTTTAATCCCTAAATGGGTCGCCAAACTTAAGGTATTTTTCCAGAGGTGTGGATTCATCACACGCAAAGGGGCATCGATCAAGCCGCCTTCAAACTCAGTGCTGTGGCTATCCATACCACGACCAGGCAGAGCTTCGAAAATTGTAATGTTATGCCCTGCGTCTTTAAGAATTCTTGCGGTAGCCAGCCCAGCCATGCCACTACCGATGACTGCAATTTCCAATTTTCTTTTCCATCTATAAAACACAGTTTAAAAGTATGACTGATCAGAAGTTAAAAATAGCTATTAAAAAATACCAGATTCGCACTTTTTGTATGGATTTCAGTACAGCCGTTTTTAAGTTAAATTTACAAATATTTACAGTCAAAAAGCACACAATTTAAGCTTTGTTTTTTAAACATATTTTTCTTTAAAATTTTAATTACCCTATAAAACCAAACAATTAAATTAACCATTTTTATAACTTTCGGTTTACTTTAAAGCCAAGTCTCGCTAAGATGCGCCACATAAGAAAGTGATAAATTCATCACAATTTATAAAAAGTAAAATGATATTTAAATCATGACAACTATAAATACTACAGCGCTCAATAAAAAAGCCTCTGACTGTTCAGAGGCTTTTTTTTCGGCTATTTCAACGGCATGAATTTCACTTAAGCCTCATGCGCTAGCGCAATTTCACCAAATTTTCCGTTATTGAAATCATCAAAGGCTTGAATAATTTCAGCTTTGCTATTCATCACAAATGGGCCATAACCTTGAATCGGCTCATTTAGTGGCTCACCGCTAAGTAACAGAAATTGTGTGTCCTGCAACGCTTGTAGCTGAATGGCGATATCATCTTTGGCAAACATGACCATTGAACTGTCTTGAACTTTATGGCTTTCATTCACCACAACCTCACCCTTCAAGACCACCAAAATGGTGTTATGTCCTTCAGGTACATGTAAGGTGATTTCATATTGAGCTTTTAACTCACCATCCCAGACATTCACTGGACTAAAGGTTTGTGCAGGCCCAAGGTGACCACCCATTTCACCAGCAATCACCCGAATATGCCCTGCACCTTCATCCATGTCTATGCGAGGAATATCTTGGCGTGTGATCGCTTGATAACGAGGCTGGGTCATTTTGTCTTTTGCCGGTAAATTCACCCACAATTGAACCATTTCAAAAAGACCACCTGCTTGAGCAAATTCAGGCGAATGAAATTCTTCATGCACCAGACCCGACCCTGCGGTCATCCATTGCACATCGCCTGTTTGAATTGTGCCGCCACCACCACTTGAGTCCTTATGAGTCACTTCACCGCTGTAGGCGATAGTCACCGTTTCAAAACCACGATGTGGATGTGAACCTACACCATGCCGTGCAGTGGTGGGATCGAACTGATAAGGTGCCGCATAATCCAAAAGCAAAAATGGGCTAATCGCCTGACCTAGACGATCATAGGAAAATAAGCTTTTGACTGGAAAACCATCGCCCACCCAGTGCATTTGCTGATTACGATAAACACCAATTACTTTTTTCATTTCTTAGCTCCTATATTCATACGATAGGATGAACATAGCGCTTATTTTAAGCTTTGAAATACTTACTGACCATCTTCCAGATAGCATTCTATATCTCAAAATTAGAACAATACTCAGACATAAAATCTGCACCTCACTCAAAACCAAGCATTAATTTCGAAATTCTAAGGTTTAAGACATATACAACGATGAATTATCCCAATTTTATGATTGAGCTTCTCATTTAAACCCATTTCATTGTCTCATTTTTACAACTATTCTAAATCTAGTTAACACGCAGATTTCATCTGATCCTGCGTACTTGCAAACAGGAAAGAGGACAATAAAATGGGGCAAACCTTACGTTCGTTTAGACAAAGATAATGCCGCGGTACTTTTAGTTGACCATCAAACAGGTCTACTTTCATTGGTTCGCGACATTGATCCAGATAAATTTAAAAATAATGTGCTCGCACTGGCTGCAGCCGCAAAATATTTTAATCTTCCAACGATTCTCACCACCAGTTTTGAACAAGGTCCAAACGGTCCATTGGTTCCAGAACTCAAAGAGATGTTCCCTGACGCACCTTATATTGCACGCCCAGGTCAAATTAATGCTTGGGACAATGAAGACTTTGTGAAAGCCGTCAAAGCAACAGGCAAAAAGCAATTGATTATTGCCGGTGTAGTGACTGAGGTTTGTGTTGCATTTCCAACCTTGTCTGCTTTAGAAGAAGACTTTGACGTCTTTGTGGTGACCGATGCTTCAGGTACATTCAACCATTTAACCCGTGACTCAGCTTGGCAACGTATGACGCAAGCGGGTGCGCAGCTTATGACGTGGTTTGGTACCGCGTGTGAATTACACCGCGACTGGCGTAATGATATTGAAGGTTTAGGTGCGCTTTTCGGCAACCATATACCGGACTACCGCAACCTAATCAACAGCTATACGCAAAATACTGAAAAGAAATAATCCTTCAGTAGTAAAAAGCGGCTTCGAGCCGCTTTTTTTATACCTGATGTATAAATTGACGTATGATGATTTGAATTGAAATAATTTTCACTGCATAAGGTGATCCATGCATTCATTTGATGATTATTACTACTTTTACTTGGTGGTGAAACATGGCGGTTTTAGCGCTGCAAGTGAAGCATCGAATATTACAAAATCAAAATTAAGCCGACGCATTTTAGATCTTGAAGCCAAATATAATGTCACCCTTATTCAGCGTTCTACCCGACACTTTAAGGTCACGACATTAGGCCAAGAATTGTATGAAGAATGCATAAAAGTGATCGAACAAGTTGAATGTGCGCATCAGGTGCTCCTGAAGCAAAAAAGTGAACTTGAAGGCTTGGTTAAAATTAGTTGTCCACCGGTCATGATGGAACATCAAATTCGCCCCTTGTTAAATCAATTTTTAAAAGATCATCCCAAAGTTCAGGTCGAACTTGAGCTGTCTAGCCGCCGTGTAGATGTCTTGCATGACGACATTGATTTAGCGATTCGTACCAATTTTAGTAAAAATGAAGACTCGAGCATTATTGTACGTGACGTGATTAAAACCGTGCATTGCTTAGTGATTAGTCCTGAACTTTTACAAGGACGCGAGTTAAAGCATATTTTCGAATTGACAGAATTTCCGAGTATCGTTTTGGGTACACAGAAAAACCGCTATCAATGGCATTTGCATCATACGGGACAGCAAGAGCAGATTGAAATTGCCTTACAACCTCGGATTAAAAGCAATGACTTAGCCGGTGCTTATTATGCGGTACTCGATGGTTTAGGCATCGCAGACTTACCGTATTTAACGGTACAAGCAGATATTGAGGCAGGTCGTTTAATTCACCTCTTCCCCGAATGGTGCTCAAATGTCGGTACGGTACAATTGGTATATGCTTCGCGAAAAGGTCAGCGCCTAGTCATGGAAAGATTAATTGACTATTTAGTCGCTGGAATTCGTGACTATGCTCCGGAGCTTGATGGCTATTTAGTTTAATGTTCTAGACCACAAAAAAGCCAGAACTGAGTTCTGGCTTTTTTAAATCTACGGTTGGATCACTAAATTAGATTTTACCCACTAGGTCGATCGATGGTGCAAGCGTCGCTTCACCTTCTTTCCATTTTGCAGGACATACTTCACCTGGGTGTGCATGTACATATTGAGCAGCTTTTACTTTACGCATCAATTCAGAAGCATTACGGCCGATACCACCTGCGTTGATTTCAACGATTTGGATTTTACCTTCAGGGTCAATTACGAAAGTACCACGGTCAGCAAGACCATCCGCTTCAATTAAAACATCAAAGTTTTTCGCAAGTGTCCAAGTTGGATCGCCAACCATTGGGTATTCGATTTTCTTAATTTCTTCAGAAGAATCGTGCCAAGCTTTATGCGTGAAGTGTGTATCAGTAGATACTGAATAAATTTCTACGCCCATTTTTTTGAATTCAGCATAGTGATCAGCAAGATCGCCTAATTCTGTTGGACATACAAAAGTAAAGTCAGCAGGATAGAAGAACACCACAGACCATTTACCGTAGAAGTCTTTTTCTGAAACTTCAATAAATTGACCGTCTTGGTAAGCGGTAGCGTTAAATGGTTTTACTTCAGTATTAATTAAACTCATTTGATATTCCTCTAACTCATTTCAGGGATTGCTTATCTGTTGAAGCTAGAATACGAAATATCAAACCATAGGTAAAACCGAACTTTTTTATAAAAACTATCGGATTTTTAGATTTATTATTTAAATCAATCTTTGCCTTTCCATCGAGCAAACCAATCAAGTTCAATGAGAGAAAGGCTTTATATCCATACAGAGGGTCTGCCAAGCAGACTGTGTAAACTGTTGTTTATAGAGTGATGGTGGCGTTTTGACTTTATGCGACAACCATGCCCGACAATAATTTTCCGTTGCCCCCAAGACCAATGACATCATTAATTCTTTGGGTAAATGCTCAATCAAATGCCAATCGGGTTGTGCGGTCAACCAATCCAGCAGTGCGGTATTGCGTTGTAGATTATGTTGTTTTAACTCGGCTTGTAGCGTTTCCTTACGCATACTAAACCCTGCCGCATACAAGAATCCTGCAAAATCTGGATACGCTTCGACCCAGTCGATATACGAGCACAAAATGGCTTGAATGCCTTCCTGCAGCGATTGGGCCTGCGTCAAGGCATCTGCCCTTTTCGCAAATTGATCTTGCAACGCCGCAAAATACAATGCCGCCACTAAACCATCTTTATTTTTAAAATGATGGTAAATCGCGCCAACACTGGTCTCTGCGCGGTCTCGCACATGTTCAATCGTCGTCGTTTCAATCCCTTGCTCTAAAAAACATGCAAGGGCTTCTCCTAAGATCTGCCGTTTAAGTTCCGCTCGGCGACCACTGTAAATTCGTTGCAATAATGCTTGATTTGACGACATCGATACCTTCCCTTTGCTCGGGTCATTTTAAAACAATGTTGGCTTTTTTTAATAGCTGTGACGTCATTTACGCCATTAACAGAATATTATTCTGCATTAGAATTATATTCTGAATAATGACGGATAATTAAGCATGAGCCAAGCATTAAAATTATGGAAGACCTTCCAAAACAAACCCGCAGGGAAATGGACTTTTTCTAAATTGCTGTGTTTGAAAGCACCGTATTTCAGCAGTATTTCGCCTGTTTTTGATGAATTAAAGCCCCAATACTGTGAACTGCATATTAAAAAACAGCGCAGTGTGTTGAATCATATTGGCACTGTCCACGCGATTGCCATGTGTAATATGGCCGAATTGGCTGGCGGTACCATGACGGATGTAACCGTTCCGAGCAGCCATCGTTGGATTCCCAAAGGCATGACTGTGGAATATTTGAAAAAAGCCGATACAGATTTAACGGCCATTGCCACGCCTGTCGATGCTAATTTTACGTGGAATGCAGGGAGTGATTACTTGGTGAATGTCGTGGTGAACAACACACGTAATGAAGCAGTTTTTAAAGCCGTGATTACCATGTGGGTTTCTGCAAAAAAATAAGTCATCGACTCAATTGCAAAATGAAACTGATCTTTCAAGATGAGACCTGCGAAAAAAAACCCTCAAGATTGAGGGCTTTTTTTGATGATGATCTACCGTTTTAAACGCTGTGTTTAAGGTTCATTAGAACGGTAAGTCATCATCTAAATCTGCTGCTGCAGGAGCCGGTGTCGGTGCAGGCTGTTGTTTTGGCGCAAAACCACCTGGGTTGTTATTGCCATAGCTATTGCCTTGAGCCGGTTGGTTATTGCCATAACCGCCTTGGTTTGAGCTATTACCGTAGCCACCTTGGTTTTGGTTATTGTTATAACCACCTTGTTGATTATTAAAACGAGGCTGACCAAAATCACCGCCTTGACCTTGTTCGCCTTGTTGGCGATTATTGTCAAGCATTTGCATTTGTTCACCACGAATTTCAGTCGTGTAACGCTCTTGACCGCCTTGATCTGTCCACTGACGAGTACGTAATGAACCTTCAATATAAACTTTAGAACCTTTGCGCAAATATTGCTGTGCAATTTCACCTAAGCGGTTATGTAACACAATACGGTGCCATTCTGTTTGCTCTTTACGTTCACCTGTATTTTTATCTGTCCATGAATCACTCGTTGCAATTGAAAACTGAGTGAGAGAACCACCATTTGGGAAAGTTTTTGTTTCAGGGTCACGACCCAAAGTACCAACTAAAATGACCTTATTTACACCACGCATCAGACGTATTCTTCCTATTTGTTTCTATTATTTACTTTATAAGAGTTATGCTTAAATGGCTACCTCTTTCCCTAACAAGTGCGTTAAATGTTGTCGCGCAGATTCATCCATCTGCTGCTTATCCACTTTTACATAAGCCACTTGCTGGTCAGACATCACCACAACTTCTTCAATACCACGAATTGCTAAAAGCTGAGAAGTCCATTCATCCGTTTCTTTATCTTCAGGCAAACTGAAAACCATAGACGATAAATAACGCGGCTGAGCCAACCCAAAACTAATGATCAACCATAAAATGGCTAGCCCTGTCAGGATGCCCCATCCCATTGCCGTATCATTTAGCAACAGAAGTTGCCCACCAATCATACCACCAAAAAATGCCCCCAGAAACTGACTGCTGGCGTTCACCCCCATGGCAGTCGCTTTGGATTGAATTGGAGCTGCTTTCGACAACCATGACGGTAATAATGCCTCCATCACATTAAATGCGATAAAGAATAAACCTAAGCCTGTCAGCAAAATATATTTTGATTCGAAACCAAAAATTAAGATGCCCAATCCTAAAATAATGCCACCAATGGCGGTCAAGAAAATGCCGCGCATTTTGCGATATTTTTCCGCCAAAATAATACTTGGAAATGCAAAAAACAGGCTCACGACCAAAAGCGGCAAATACACCAGACCATGTGAATGTAATGGAATATTAGCAAAGTCAATCAACTGAGACGGCACATAGATAAACATCGCTGTGAGCAGTAAATGCAATGAAAAGACTGAAACATGTAAACGATTTAGATCAGGCATTTTCAGTACTTGCTTTAACTGCGTCAGATAACCTTGTTGAAAATTTTTATGATGACGCGTTACTTTCGGTACCAATAGCAACATCGCAATCGCGGCAAGTCCCATGATGGTGGTCACCCAAAATAAACCCGAGATGCCGACTAAACCTGTGAGCCAAGGCCCAAGGCTGAACGCGACCACAAAGGACAAACCGATACTCATCCCCATCATGGCCATGGCTTTGGTACGCTGTTCTTCACGTGTAACATCGGCTAACAAAGCCATCACCACCGCAGATACAGCACCACCACCAGCAATCGCACGCCCGATAATTACGCTATAGATACTATCGGACATTGCAGCAATTGCACCACCTAAAGCAAACAACAGCAGCCCAATTACCACCAACGGTTTACGACTATAACGGTCTGCAATTAGACTAAACGGGATCTGTAAAATCGCTTGAGTTAAACCATAAACACCCACCGCTAAACCAATAAGTGCTGGTGTTGCCCCTGCATATTGCTGACCTGCCACAGAGAAAACAGGAATAATCATGAACAGCCCCAGCATACGTAAGGCGAAAATACTACTCAAAGCAAAAGTTGAGCGTCGTTCAAGAGCATTCATCATAGCTGGTTAAAAATTCATTAATCTTGGAATGGGATTATAGGACATTCAGCTTAAAGCGAAGCAGGATTTTTATTGATTTTAAATATCCTGATGATTGGACAAATAAAAAGCGCAGCTGACGCTGCGCTTTTTGGGAGATTTTAGGCAAATTTAAATTAGCCTAGACTTTCTTGACGCTTTTTATATTGAATTGAGGCAATCACAGCCCAAACAATAAATGCCACACCAATTAGACCTGTTACCACTTCAGGGACATGCAGACCTGTGCCACTCGCCAACATAATGAAGGCCAAAGCACCAATCGCATAATGCGCACCATGTTCAAGGAAGATATAAGCATCTAAGGTGCCTTTATCCACCAAGTATATGGTCATCGAACGCACGAACATAGCACCAATAGCAAGACCGAGCATAATGATTACCACATCAGAGGTAATCGCAAATGCACCAATCACACCATCAAAACTGAATGAGGCATCGAGTACTTCAAGGTAAAGGAAACCACCAAAACCGGCTTTGATCACGCCCGTCGGTACGCCATTTGCGTCATGTCCAACCGCATTACCGTTTTCATCAACTTCAGGTTCACCACCCAATAAATGACTCAGTACTTGGACACCGATATACACCACGATCCCCCAGATACCCGCCATCACTACCGCTAGACGAGAGACTTCGGCCACGTTTGCTGCCATTACCAATAACGCAATTAGGGCAATAAACACGGACATCGCAGGAACGTTTGCAAGATTGGCCAAACGGCGCTCTAGCCAACGGAACCAATGGGTATCTTTCCCTTCATCTAAGAAGAAGTTCAGGAACACCAACAATAAGAAAGCACCACCAAAGGCCGCAATTTCTGCATGATGTGCCATCAATTTTGCAGAGTATTCAATTGGATTATTCAATGCCAATTGCACCACTTCCATTGCCCCCATGTCAGCCGTTACAGCAACAATGACGATTGGGAAAATCAAACGCATACCGAATACAGCAATCACGATCCCGACGGTTAAGAAAATCATTTTCCAAAAATGATCCCAACCACGGAGTACCGATGCATTCACTACAGCGTTATCAAATGACAATGATACTTCCATCACCGCTAAAATGGCAGTAATGGTCAGTGCTGTCAGCATGGCTTGCACACCTGCATTTGGGCCATGATTCAGACCCCAATATGCAGAAATGGCAAGACACACGATCGTAAAGACGATTGAGAAACCAAAATGTTTCATCATGAGAGATCGACCTATTCATTCAATAAGATTTCAAAATGAGGGAATACCCAGTTTGAAGCTAAGTTTATGGCGCAATTATGCCGCTTTTCAGGATTGAAACCAAAAATTATTCGTTACATTTTGAATAAACACTCTAAGATGGAGGCTCTCAATTACATCGCATCATGGTGTAGACCCGTCTTTCATTTTTAACGACAGGAATGTTCAATGCGTTTTTCTGAAGAAGTTTGGCAACGTAATACCGCGTTATATCAGCAGATTCTCCATCTACCGTTTAATCAGGAATTGGCTCAGGGCAGTTTAAGCCGCGACGCCTTTTGCCACTATGTCATTCAGGATGCCCATTATTTATTGGCCTATGGTCGTGCGCTTGCGGTGTGTGCAGCCAAGGCGTTTGATGCCGACGATGTGATTCAGTTTTCTGAAGCCGCAAAAATTGCCATCGTGGTGGAACGCAGTCTGCACAATGACTTTATGCAAGGTTTCAACATCAGCAAAGAACAGTTTGAAAATACCCCATTAACCCTTGCCTGCCATCATTACACTTCGTTTCTAACAGCGACAGCATGGTCAGAAAGTTACCCTGTGGTCCTTGCCTCACTCCTGCCTTGCTTTTGGATCTATGCTGAAGTCGGCAAAGCCATTGTCAGCCAATCTGTGCCAAATAACCCTTACCAAGCATGGATCGATACCTACTCAGGTGAAGACTTCAACAGCGCTGTACAAAACGTGATTCAAACTATTGATCGAGTGGCAGCCCGCTGTGATGCAGATACACGTGAAAAAATGCATGCGGCTTACACGAACGGCGCAAAATTAGAATGGATGTTCTGGGACAGCGCGTATCAACAGCGGACTTGGCCCATTGAATAAACCTGTGATTTAAGCTGTATAAAAATTTAAGGATCTAAAATTGCTTTTAGATCCTTTTTTAATACGGTTGGATTCGTTTTTTAAAATGATCCTGCACGATCATTTCAGGCATTAGCGTTTAAAACGATACCATCCGAGAAAAATCCCCATCGCGATAATCACCAAAAAAATCGCAAAACGTGCTTCACGCAATTCACTGCGCGCTGCTTTGCGTTCCTGCATTTCTTCTGAATGAAATTGTGATTTGATCATCGGATCAAGTTGAGCAATGGCCAATAAATCTTTGGGCTTTTCACCTTTGCCTAAAATGAAATACAGCCCTTTCACCTGCATTTCATTCAGTTTACCCAGTTCAATATTCAGTTGGGTGGCTTGTGCATTATAGTCAGGCACCCAATCTTCTACGCGGGCATATACATGGGCACGACTAATATCAAAGATTGATGCATCCTGCACTTTCTTGCCCGTTTGATCTTCCAGTTGTTCACTCAAATCTGAGAATTGGGACAGTACATAGTCTTTTCTCTGTGCCAACTGTACACCATCAAAAGCATACTCTTGTATTTTTTGTGCAGGATTATTTTTCAACAATAAACCTTGCGGAACGACTTTAAAGTCCAGAACAGTATTGTCAGGGACTTGGTTGGTTTGCAGTACCATATAGACCACAGACCATAGCTGTTCATTTTGCCCGACCGCAGGCACGCTCACGCTATAACGCTGCTCTGCTGCCGGGTCAATAAACTGTTCAAACGCGAGGATTTGACTGTCTTCAGCCCACAGGATTTGGCTTGAAAACATGAGGCAGATGATCACCCAAAATTGTTTTAACATTATTTGCTCTTATCATGATTATTTGCTGTTCTGGCAGAATTATAATTATTTATTCAAATACTTACATTCCAAACCACACATTTAATGATTGGAAATTCATCCTAATTTTAGGCAAATCTATTGTTTTATAAATTATCTGCACACATAAAAAGTTGATCTGAATCAGCACCTATATAGGCTTTCGATGCTTACTGAAAACTCTGCCATGCATAAATCAAAACAGCTGCTGCAAGCACCCAACTCAAAGTTGCTACACTCAAACATGCCGTTAAGCTCATACGTGTTGCGAGCAGATACACCAACAATAAATAAATGAAATACGGGATAAGAGACCAGAGCCCAAACAACGCTGTTTTTTGTAATGCGGATGCACCCTGATCATTTGCCACAATGACATGGGCAATCAACGCAAAAGTCGGAAATAACGGGACCAAACCGGCGATATAAAATGCCTTACTTTTAGATAGTAAGGCAATTAATACCACAACAAATGCACCCATTAAGCTTTTGAGAAATAAGGAAAGCATGCCTAACCGTTTCCACAAATTAATTCATCACGCCACGTAGTCTACGCTTCAAAACATGATTTGCTTAGACAAAATTCACCACTATTAAAGCAATTAAGGCTGGCAGCGCCTGAATATAGATAATTTTTTTACTCGCAGTGATGCCGCCATAGATCCCTGCAACCAACACACAGCCCAAAAAGAAATTCGCCAGTGCAACAGCATAGCTTTCAGGTGCAAACAGTGACCAAATAAGCCCTGCTGCTAAAAAGCCATTATAGAGTCCCTGATTTTGTGCCAGCACCTTAGTCAGTTTTGCTTTTTCTGCACTATTGCCAAAAGCTTTCATGCCTAAAGGTTTATCCCAGAGAAACATTTCCAAAATTAAAAAATAAATATGCAAGAATGCAATCAGGGCGATGAAAATTTTTCCAACAATCATGTGATTTTCCTTTTTGTTTTAACTCGCTTAGGATAGATTGCCTAAACTGCCAAATGATGATCCATCCCTAACAGCTCAAACTGGATGAATGCAATTTTTCTATTAATTACCCTAGATAAAGTTTACAGCTTTGACAATAGGTTAATTTAGCCGTCATAGGCTGACGTTTAATTTCATTTAAATAAAGCTTGAACATTTTTCATGCGCTATCATATATAGGTTTTTCGATGAATCTTTTAGGACCCCTTGCATGAGCCAAAGCCATATCCGTATTCGAGGCGCACGTACCCATAACTTAAAAAATGTGTCACTCGATATTCCACGCGACAAGTTTGTGGTCATTACGGGTCTTTCTGGTTCAGGGAAGTCCTCTTTGGCTTTTGATACCTTGTATGCTGAAGGTCAACGTCGCTATGTCGAGTCCTTATCTGCCTATGCGCGCCAATTCCTTTCGCAAATGGAAAAGCCCGAAGTCGACTCGATTGAAGGCTTGAGTCCCGCGATTGCCATTGAACAAAAATCAACTAGCCATAACCCACGCTCGACGGTGGGGACAATCACCGAAATTTACGATTATTTACGTCTGCTCTATGCCCGTGTCGGCACGCCATACTGTCCTGAACATGATCTACCGATGGTGGCTCAGACTGTGTCTGAAATGGTCGATACCGTAAAAGGTCTAGAAGAAGGTACGGCACTTATGTTGCTTGCCCCTGTGGTCCGCGACCGTAAGGGTGAATACACCAACTTGTTCGAACAATTACAAGGTCAGGGTTTCGTCCGTGCCCGTGTCGATGGTGAAGTCATTGATATCGACACACCACCTGAATTAGACAAAAAGAAAAAGCACACCATTGAAGTAGTGGTCGACCGTTTTAAGGTACGTGATGATCTTGGTAACCGGATTGCAGAAAGTTTTGAAACCGCTTTACGCATGGGCGGCGACATTGCCATTTTGTCGTGGATGAAAGGCGAACAAGAAGACCGCGTATTTTCAGCCAAACACTCCTGCCCTGAATGTGAACGTGCCGTAGGTGAACTGGAACCGCGTCTATTTTCCTTCAACAATCCATTCGGTGCCTGCCCTGTTTGTGATGGTTTAGGCACCCGCAGCCATTTTAGTGCTGACAAATTGATTCCCAATAATGAAGTTTCGATTAGCCAAGGGGCAATCCGTGGTTGGGACCGTCAACGTCCGTATTACTATAGCATGATCCAAAAAGTGGCAGATCATTTTGGTTATTCTTTAGACACACCGTGGAATGAACTCGATGCCGACACCAAAAAGAAATTCCTTTATGGTACAGGCAAGGAAAAAGTTGACCTCAGCTATATTGATGAGCGTGGTCGTTCGCACAAGCGCGTGCAAGCCTTTGAAGGGATTTTGCCGCACCTAGAACGTCGCTACCGTGAAACCGAATCCAACTATGTACGTGAAGATTTAGCACAATATTTGTCAAATGCCGCTTGTGATGCCTGTGATGGTTCTCGTCTGAATGAAATCTCACGTAATGTGAAAATTTTAGATAAGACCATCGCACAAATTACCAAGATGTCGATTGGCGATGCTGAAAGCTATTATCAAGACCTCAACTTAAGCGGTGCCAAAGGCGAAATTGCCGACAAGATTTTCAAAGAAATCCGTGAGCGTTTACACTTCCTGGTCTCTGTGGGGTTGAACTATTTAAGTTTATCGCGCTCGGCAGAAACACTGTCGGGTGGTGAAGCACAGCGTATTCGTTTGGCTTCACAAATTGGCGCGGGCCTCATGGGCGTGATGTATGTCCTCGATGAACCGTCAATTGGTCTACATCAGCGTGATAATGACCGCTTGCTTGAAACCTTAGTTCGCCTACGTGACCTTGGTAATACGGTGCTCGTCGTTGAGCATGATGAAGATGCCATTCGAGCGGCTGACCATATTATTGATATTGGCCCGGGTGCAGGTGTACATGGTGGTCATGTAATTGCCGAAGGAACTTATGATGAAATTTTGGCAAATCCAGATTCATTAACCGGTCAATATCTATCAGGAAAACTCAGTATTGATGTGCCGAAAACACGAACACAACCGCCAAAACCTGAAGAACAAATCAAATTGATGGGCGCTGCGGGTCATAACCTAAAAAATGTCGACCTGACCATTCCTTTAGGGGTAATGACCTGTGTAACGGGTGTGTCGGGTTCAGGTAAATCAACATTGATTAACCGTACTTTGTTACCGCTTGCAGCGACTCAATTGAATGGTGCAACCACATTAACGGCTGAGAAATTTGATTCGATTGATGGCTTACAGTTCCTCGATAAAGTCGTTGATATTGACCAAAGCCCAATCGGTCGTACACCACGTTCAAACCCTGCAACTTACACAGGTTTGTTTACCCCAATTCGTGAACTGTTTGCGCAAACACCTGAAGCTAAGGCTCGTGGTTATGCCGCAGGTCGTTTCTCATTTAATGTGAAAGGTGGTCGCTGTGAAGCCTGCGAAGGCGACGGTATGATTAAGGTCGCAATGCACTTCTTACCTGATATGTATGTGCCTTGTGATGCCTGCCACGGCAAGCGCTATAACCGTGAAACGTTAGAAGTTGGTTATAAAGGTCGTAATATTTCAGATGTCTTAGAAATGACGGTTGAAGATGCGATGCATTTCTTCGACGCTATTCCTGTGATTCACCGTCGTTTGGAAACCTTGAACCAAGTAGGCTTGGGCTATATCCGTTTGGGTCAGTCTGCAACCACACTTTCAGGTGGTGAAGCGCAGCGTGTGAAATTGGCACGTGAGTTGGCAAAACGCGATACAGGCAAAACCTTGTACGTGCTTGATGAACCGACGACAGGTCTGCACTTCCATGATATTGCCAAGTTACTCGACATCCTGCATGAGCTACGTAATAAGGGCAATACCATCGTGGTGATTGAGCATAACTTGGATGTGATTAAAACTGCCGATTGGATTGTGGACTTAGGCCCTGAAGGTGGTGCGGGTGGTGGTATGATTATTGCCGAAGGTACACCTGAAGTTGTTGCGAAGAATAAAGTGTCACATACAGCGAAGTTCTTAAAGCCGATGTTGAAATAAGATTCTCTTTCCTTTAAGTGCATGATAAAACGGTGATTCATTCACCGTTTTTTATTTATATGACTTTATTAGAGATAATTGATACAGCCGTAAAAATTGGTTTAGGAGCACTGCTAACTGGCGTAATTACCTACTTAAATCAAAAGGCGAATATTTCAGCATCAGTAGCAAAAGATAACCTTCTATATAATCGTAATTTATTGACCAATATTTCCAAAGATCTCGAGGAAATAAATCATCTCGTTTTTAAAAATTTGGGCAATTTTTGAATTTGAAACAAAACAATCTCAACCAGCTCTTAATGAGATTTCAGACAGACTTAAACCTCTAAGACACGCACTTTTTAATGACTTTAATTTACTTAGCAAAAATGAAGGTTTACTTCTTTTACATGGATATATTGAACAACAAGAAAAGCTAAGAATTTATGGCGAATTACTCAGAAAATTTAACGCTTATACACTTTGTAAAAATGGATCTATCAATGTTGAAACAACTGCTCAATATAGATTTGAAATTTTAGAAGCTAGAAAATCACTTTATACGAGCTTAAACAAAGCCATTTCTAAATAAATTCTTGTTCTTCACAACATTCAATCACATGAAGGCGACATGGATGTCGCCTGTTTGACTAGGGCAACACGGATGTGCCCTCAGTCAAACAAAAGCATTTTGCCTACTTTTGTGCTTTCAAAAGTGGGAATCTCCTACGCAATGGAAACTCAACCCCAATGCAAAGTAAGGACGTTTAGAAAACATATTTTTTGAAAATAACCTGAACTAAATTCATCCACAAAATTTGCGCCATCCTTTTATACATTCAACTCGAACCGTTCGGACATACCTTCAGTCACACAAAAGATTTTTGCTTACTTTTGTGCTTTCAAAAGTAAGAATCTCCTACGTAATGGAAACTCAAACCTAATGCAAAGTAAGGACGTTTAGAAAATATATTTTTTGAAAATAACCTGAACTAAATTCATCCACAAAATTTGCGCCATCCTTTTATACATTCAACTGGAACTGTTCGGACGTACTTTCAGCCAAACAAAAGCATTTTGCTTACTTTTGTTCTTTTAAAGGTAGGAATCTCCTACGCAATGGAAACTCAAACCCAATGCAAAGCGAGGACGTTTAGAAAACATATTTTTTGAAAATAACCCGAACTAAATTCATCCACAAAATTTGCGCCATCCTTTTATACATTCAACTGGAACTGTTCGGACGTACTTTCAGCCAAACAAAAGCATTTTGCCTACTTTTGTGCTTTCAAAAGTAGGAATCTCCTACACAATGGAAACTCAAACCCAATGCTAAGCGAGGACGTTTAGAAAAGCATATTTTTTTGAAAATAACCTGAACTAAATCCATCTACAAAATTCGTGCCATCATTTTAAACATTCAACTGGAATCGTTCGGACGTACCTTCAACCAAACAAAAGTATTTTGCCTACTTTTGTACTTTCAAAAATATGAATCTCCTGCGCAGTGGAAACTCAAACCCAATGCAAAGCGAGGACATACAAATTCAAAAAATTAACGTAAATAATGAAACACACCCAACTTATCCAACACATCCAAAGTTAACTGCTTACGCTCTGCCACATCATCCCCTGCTGCCATCAGCAAATTCAAACTAAACGCCGTGATCTTGCCATGACCATCATCCACCCAACCGGTATACCAACCGACTTGAGGTTCCACATCCATACCCCAACCACTCTTGGCATATAACTTCGCATCCCCACGGCTTTCAATATAAAGCATGTCTTTGACTTGCTTTTGTACCGCGACATCAAACGGTAATTTCTCTGTCGCAAGCTGATACGCAAATTTGACTTCTTGTTCAGGCGTAATCTTTAACGGCCCAACCAACCAAAAATTATCCACCTGTTTGCCAATATTGCCATTGCCAAAACCGACCCGCTGGACTTCTTGTTGCATTAGCGCCAAGCCTATTCGCCTTGCCAGTTCCTGATATACAGGAACCGCAGACGCTTGCATGGCTTCGCCCAAAGTCAGGTCTTTTTCCCATGACGGGAAAGCACGTTTTTCACCTTTCCATTTAAAAACTTCAGTGGTTGTCACCTTCTGATGCTGCAAACCAATTAAAGCATTTAACATTTTAAAGGTAGATGCAGGAATGTATGCTGTCTGGGCGCGCTGTAAGTCATTGCCATAATGGCTCATGCGCTGACCATCAAATGTGACAATTACCGCCTGTGTCTGTGCTTGATTAAATAAAGACGGAATTTCACTCATCCGTGAATTTTCTAAATTGGCTTGAGTGGTTTGTTTTAAGTGTTGAGATGAATCCAACATGCCTTCATTTGCTGTACATGCTGACAAACTCAGGACAGTCATCAACGATAGATATATTTTTTTCATTGCACTATTTTTATGGCGTTTAAAGTCCACAGTATAAGATGAAGTTCAAACCTGAATTGTGTACTTTTCAACAGTCTTGTATCTGTTCCAAACTTAGCTTAACCACTATTTATTTTTAAACAAAACATCCTTATGATGACGCCTATCGTGGACTCAACAACGAATAATTTTTAACTTTTTAAAATATAAAAGCATACTAACAATGAATAAATTTATCTTAAGTTTCAGCCTCTTATTATGTCCGATATATAGCTTTGCCGATGGCTATCTAAACGAATACATGGTGCTGTTTGTCTCACAAGAAGACCCCGATCTTAGCCCATGGAAAGATAAGCTGCAGTGTAAAGCCCTCAGCACCCCGACACCACACAATGGGATCTTTGAAAATCAATATGTCTATGCCAATGGCAATGCCCTGACCACCATCTTTCTGAGTAATAGCAAAATTAAAAACGGTGAATGTGAACATCTCATTCACTTTCCAGATGGTATTCAAGGCTCAGGCGTATTTGAAAGTTTCTTCCCCAACGGCAAACCCCGTAGCCGCATTGCTTATAAAAATGGGGAGTACGAGGGCAAACTTGAGTTTTGGTTTGCCAATGGGATAAAAGAGCAAGAAAGTAGCATCATCAATGGCGAGTCGCAGGGGGATTACAAAATTTGGCATCCGAATGGCCAACTGGCTTTTTCTCAAAATTATAAAAATGGTCTCGAAAATGGCCTGCGCCAACGCTGGTATAGCGATGGTAAACCATGGACTTATGCCAATTTTCAAAATAATAAACTGATTGGTGAGCTGAAAATGTGGTTTGAAAACGGCAAACTAGAACGCCAAGGTTATTATCGTAATGGCGTTCGTCATAACAGTTATAAAATTTGGTATGACAATGGGCAACCTGAAGCGGTGCTTCAGTACAATTTAGGCAAAATTACCCAAGCCCAGTGTTGGAATGTAGATGGTAGTCAAATGAACCAACAAGCCTGCAATAAATTATATAAAGATGAAGATTAATTCATTTGTCTGGCTAACTTTATGAATCTGCCAAGCTGCGTTTAGACTGAAACACGATCACGCCCCGCAGCTTTGGCTTTAAACAATGCTTGGTCTGCTCGCTCTAATAAATCGATCCAGCTTTCGGCGCCAACAGCAACACCAATACTCACCGTCACAATGAGATCGGCTTCGTCCTCTGCCAAATTAAAATTCACATGCTGAATATCGTGCCGTATAGTTTCGGCAATGTATTGGGCTTTGAGCATATCAATCCCCTCGATCAGGACTAAAAACTCATCTCCTCCATATCGCACCACCAAGTCGGATGAACGAATATGTTTTCGTAATTGATTGGCAACATGTTGAATCACCAAATCGCCGACAATATGCCCATAGCGGTCATTCACCTGTTTAAAGTGATCAATATCAATCACGATCAGTGCTGTATGTAAAAAGCCTGAATTTTGGCTGTAGCGAAATTTAATATATTCATCTAAGGCAAAACGATTGGCGACATTGGTGAGTGAGTCAGTATTGGCAATATGTTTAAGCTGAAATTCAAAGGCATCACGCTGTTCCAACATGTTTTCAATATGCTGAATGGCATCAAATAAACTGAGATAACCTACTTTGGCAGGTTCAATCACGCCTTGATCCATTTGTCGGTGCCGAGCCAGTTTAAATAACTGATTACGAGCACGAATTAAAGGTTCAAACACCCATTTCTTGGCATAGAACATCGTTAATAATGCAGTCAGTAATGACACGAGCGAGACAAAAAGCGTGAAAATCAATTTATTTCGCGCTTCACGTTGTTCATCCGCAGCTACTTTGAGACTGTAATCTAAAATATAACTTTGCAATTCCACCACTGTGACAAATTTATTGACCATTGCATCAGTGAGCTGGGTGCCATCCATGTGATAACGCTGATGTTGAAGACTTTTTTGAGTCAAACCATCAATAATTGGCAAACCTTTATCTAAAAATTCCGTCCTTACCGCATGATGTAACTGTTTAAACTCGGGAGTTTTGTCATGTTCAGACTGCACGACATTGATCAATTCCCATAGATAGCGTATTTGACGCTGGGTTTGTAAACTCCGCGCTAAATTTTGCTCTGGAATTTCCTGTTGAAATGATACCGCAGCCATAATATTTGATGCGACTCTTCCCGCCTGATCACGTAATTCTGCCAGTAATAAAATCAGCGTGTAATAATTCGATACACGAGTATCTTTACCATGAGAATGATTGACCAATTTCTGCATGGCAATATAGCTTTGATCCCAAGCTTGGAACATCGCCAAAATGGCATGATCCAATTTTTTAGCTTCACGTTGTTGTGTCGGCAGCGCAATATATTGATCGACCGTTTTGCGACCCTGCAACAAATATGGATATAAATTGAACTCTAACTGCTGGGCGATCGGTGCAAAGCCCGTTTCTTTTAAAACTTTCAGTGTATCTTGATATTGCCGATCAACGCCTTGACGATATTCAGCCAACTCAATAATTTTTTGCTCGCGCTGTTCACCTTGACTCGACATTGCACTGTTAGCTGGCGCACGTTCACGAGAAATTTGGTTGGTTAAATCTGCCACCATTTTCAGCATCTGAATTTCTTTCAGCGCTTCGGCACTTTTGAGGTAGTTTTGATTGCTGCTCACAATCAATGGAACACTGATAAATACGATAGACAAGACGATTACTAGCATCGCAAGTTGCAAGCGTTTACTAATATGCTCTGTTCGTAATGTTTCCATCTATTTTATGCCCCACACTTGTTGCATACCCCAACCCACTTATCAACTAAACGCGGGAATATTTAAATTAATGATCAATAATTTATTAATTTGTAAAATGAACATTTATAGCTCTAAATTCTATATAAATGTGTTTAATCTGTCACATTTTTATCACTTTAGAACGATATAATTTTCTAAAAAATAGCAGCATATTTCTAAACGAAATATTTTTATTAACTTGTTTAAATAAATATTTACAATTGCAATAAATTGGTGCAAAATGCACCGTATTAGGGCACACTAGATTTCTTCCTCAGCAGAATATTTTAGTTTCCCGAAAATTTTGGCTAAAAAATCCTGATTTTCCTTGAAAATCAGGATTTTTTTTGTCTGTGCCTACTGAAATCGATGATAAACCCAATAATTTATGCACCATAAAAGGGCATTTATTTTTATTCCATCTCCGTTTTATCTATAATCTTTGCGGTAAAGTTCCATTTTTAGACAAAAAAAAGCCCAACCTTGGGGAAAGCTGGGCGAATAAAAAAACAAATGATGGAGAATCAGGGTCAAAGTCACACTTTTAAACCGTGTGACGACTCGATTGGCAAATTATGAATCAAATAAAACCTGATGTAAAGCCAAGTATTTCACTAGGATATTAAAAATATCACAAAGACACATATTTAAGTGACATATCCCTCAAACTTAAAACAAAAATGTCTATTTAATATACAAATAAGTGGTTTTAGCCCAACAATTCGGCAGTCAAAGCCGCAATTTATCGCTTCAAATGCGTGAAAAGCGTTAGAATTTACCCACTACAATAAATGTTATTTTGAATTAAAATAACAATAATAATTGTTATTTCAGATTGAAAAGTTGTGTATTTTTTCAAGTGTATTTTTTTAATTAAGAATTTAATCAAACTTACTTAATTGTTCTCAATGATTTTTTTTCAGTGACTTATTAGTTAGAGTAAAAACTGAATTTCTTATTATGAAATAAAGATCTGAGTCAGAGACTGAATAATAACCTTTAGGATCATTGACTTAATATATTGTTACAATACAATGCTCAATGTTTAATCCATTTGTAACAACTGGTAGAAAATCATGAAAAAACTCGGTTTAGCCACTGCTTTATTATTAGCCATGACCGGTGCTCAAGCTTACCAATTTGAAGTTCAAGGCCAAGCAGAATACATCGACACAACTGCAAATGACAAAGATTTCATTGGTGGTGTTCAAGGTACTTACTACTTCAAAAATGTTGACTCTACAAAAGGTCCTTTAGCAGAAGCTGCATTCTTAAACCAAGCTTCTAACGTAGCTGTTGCTTACAACTACGGCGAAGTTGGTTCACAAGGTGTTGACGTAATTGCTCATAACTTTGGTGCTAAAGCTGAAGCTTATGTTCCAACTAAAGTTGTTCCTGTATATGCAAGCGCGTCTTACAGCCACACTATTTTAGATTCTAAAAACCAAGCATCTAAAGTATTAGAAGACAACGGCGACCGTTATGCATTAGAAGTTGGTGCGCTTCCAACTCAAAACTTCTTAGTTGCTGTTGGTTACACTAGCGTTGCTGACCAAGCTGCTGTTGACGCGTTCAACGTTATGGGTAACGGTGTTGCTAAAGCTGTTGCTGAAGCTACAACTATTGGCCAAGACCAAGACGCAATCACTGCACGTGCTAAATATGTTGGCGCAATCGACGACACTAACATGGCAATTGGTTTCGAATCAGGCATCATCTACGGTGATGACACTGCTTACCAATTCAAAACTGATCTTTTCGTAACTCCTAAATTAAGCGTTGGTGCTTCTTACGCTGAATCTAGCTTTGCTGGTACTCCAGACTCAGCTTGGGGCGCGAACGTAAACTACTTCATCACTCCTGCTGTTGCAGTTGGTGCTAGCTATGTAAATGCTAACTATGAAGCAGCTAAAGCGACTGAAACAAGCTTTATCGGCGACACTCAAACTGTTGGCGTAAACGCTAAATTCCGTTTCTAATTCATATTAGATACTGAATACCAAAAAGGACGCATTTGCGTCCTTTTTTTTCCTGCCATTATTTGTCTTTGGGCTCATGGCGTTCCGGTAAATGGGCAATATATTGCAATGCAATTAAGCGTGAAACGATGAGAGCCAAATACATCACCCCACAGAACATTTGAAGCATAGCCAAGACCCGTGCAGGCGCACTCACAGGCATGAGATCCGACAAGCCCGTGGCAGACTGCAAACTAAAACTTAAAAATAATAAATCTAACCACGACTGCATGCCCGGCTCTGCAGGATTTACAAAACTATCCGGATAAATCAGCTGACAAATACTATAGAGAAAAGCAAAACCCCATGCGATGAGGGTAAATACTGCCCCTGCTGCAAAAAGTTCATCTTTGGTTAAATAGCGATCGGCAAACATATAGCGTAATAAGCCATAGGCTGCACTAAAATACGCACAGGCTTCAAAACCATGCGCAATAATTTGAATATTCGGATGATTTACACCGAGCATAATCAAAGTAGAAAACAATACGGCGCAGCCAACAAAACTCAGTCCTAGAATCGTAAACATTGGAGTTTGGCGAATCACTTTGGCAATGATCAATAGTACCGACACCCCAAGTACCCAAATTAGCGCACGAAAAGACAGACTTTCTCGGGTAATCGCGGTTAAAACCAAGATCAGAAACTGCACCAGTAACAGCCATGCTGAGGGTAAAAGTCTAAAGCTTTTCCAAAAATCTACAAAACCTTGCATTATTTTCAATCTCTATATTTTTTTCATGCGCTGAAATGATTGATCTGAAGCATCATCAACTGATTGATTTTAAATTAGCACGAAGTGAGTTTTTTTTATTGCAAAAATTTGTTGATCTTAATCTGAAAAAGCATCCATATGAGCACTGTTCTAGCTGGGTTTCTTATTACCAAAGAGGTTCAAAAAACCTACTGTAAGTTTCAGTTTTCAGGCACATATTCAAAGGAATCTCCTACGTGGTAGATTTCATTATGAAAAAACATCTCGTATTTGCACCCCTCTGTCTGCTCATGCTCTCTGCCTGTACACAAAACAGTCCGCTCCTCAAAGGCCATGAAAATTATGTGGGGACTTGGCAAAACAACCACAGTGAATTAGTGATCAAATCGTCGGGCGAAGTGACGTATTACCATCAAGAACATACTGAAAAAAGTATTGCCAACCAAACCTTCAGTGGTGCTGAACAGTCGCGAATAAAAGCCCATTTGAGCAGTTTTGGTGATCAGAGCTTTAGCATCGGTCAGGATAATTTCTCTCAACAATTCACCATTCAGCGCTCGCCTTATCAAGATGATCAAGGCCATTGGAAAATGTCGATCAATGGAGAAAATTATACACGCAAATAGGACAGAGATTTGTCTACAAACCTCTGCGTCATATCATTCACTAAATATAAAAAAAGCCCCTTATTAGGGGCTTTTTAGGCGATTCAGATTAGTGATCTGAAGCACCAGAGATACCAATACCAGTTTGTGAACGTACATACTGTGCATCGAATGCTTTACGCTCAGCTTGTGCTTGTGCTGAATTATCAGTCACAGAGAACAACCAGCAGCAGATGAATGCTAATGGCATTGCAAAGATTGCAGGACCATTGAACGGGTTAATTGGTGTTTCAGAAATACCAAATGTATCTACCCAAACTGCTTTAGATAAGATAATTAGGGTCACTGCTGTAAGCAGACCTACTAAACCGCCAATCACTGCGCCGCGAGTGGTCAAGCCTCTCCAGAACATAGACAATACAAGTACTGGAAAGTTTGCACATGCTGCTACAGAGAACGCCAAGCCAACCATGAATGCAACGTTTTGTTTCTCGAACAAGATACCTAAAATCATCGCGAAGATCGCAAGACCTAAAGTCGCGATTTTAGACATACGAAGTTCAGATTCTGGCGTTGTTTGACCTTTCTTGAATACGTTTGCATACAAGTCATGTGAAATAGCTGAAGCACCAGACAATGTTAGACCTGCAACAACTGCAAGAATCGTTGCGAATGCCACCGCTGAAATGAAGCCCATGAACAAATCACCGCCTAATGCATCAGATAAATGCACCGCAGCCATGTTGTTACCACCAACAAGCTCTAGCTTGCCAGTTACCGCCATTTTTGCAACATCAAGGAATTGTGGGTTGTTTGAAACGTAAAGGATCGCACCAAAACCAATGATGAAAGTCAGTAGGTAGAAGTAACCAATGAAACCTGTTGCTACAACCACTGATTTACGCGCTTCTTTGGCATCTTTAACCGTGAAGAAACGCATTAAGATGTGTGGTAAACCTGCTGTACCGAACATTAATGCCAGACCTAGAGAGATCGCATCAATTGGGTTTGCAGCCAATTTACCAGGCCCCATAATATTGCCCGCTTCTGCCAAAGTCACTTCGTGAACTTTAGAGAAAACTTGAATAGATTGTGAGAACATTTCAGAGAAGCTGAAGCCCACGCCCTTCATGACCATGAATGCCATGAACGTTGCGCCAGAAAGTAGCATCACTGCTTTAATGATCTGTACCCAAGTCGTTGCCAACATACCGCCGAAGATTACATACGCCATCATCAGCAAGCCAACAATCACAACCGCAATGTTGTAGTTTAGACCGAATAACAATTTGATTAACTGGCCTGCACCCACCATCTGTGCGATTAGGTAGAACGCTACAACCACCAGCGAGCTCATTGCTGCCAATGTACGTACTGGTTTTTCAGCCAAACGGAACGATACAACGTCAGATAAGTTGAATTTACCTAAGTTACGCAGACGCTCTGCTACTAAGAACAATACAATTGGCCAACCCACCATAAAGCCCAATGAATACAGCAAGCCATCAAAGCCTGAACTGAATACCATTGCGGAAATACCGAGGAACGATGCTGCTGACATATAGTCACCGGCAATCGCTAGACCATTTTGGAAACCTGAAATACCACCACCAGCAGTATAGAAATCTGCAGTGTTGGTAGTTTGTTTTGCAGCCCATTTAGTAATTAGCAGCGTAAAACCTACAAAGATGGCAAACATGATAATTGCGTGCCAGTTGGTCGCTTGCTGCTGTGCTTCACCTAAATCTGGTCCTGCCATTGCCATGCTTGACATGAGCAGAGCGGGAGCCGCCAGTGCTGTTGCTTTCAATGAATTCCATTTCATCTTAGTGAAGTCCTTTTTCTTGAGTAATTGCTTCTACTTCACGCATTGCTTCTTCGTTTAATGCATCTAATTTATTATTTGCAATGTACGAATACACACCACAGAGCAGGAATGACAATACAATAATGCTCAAACCTAATGGCATACCAATCGTGGTTACACCACCACTCACGGATTGCATCAAGAACTCTTTGTTATAGCCCACAAGTAGCATGAAGCCGACATAGACCACCAACATGATGATCGTCAAAGTCCAGCTCAACTTACTTTTACGGCTAACCATTTCCTTAAATTTTGGATTCTGTAGAATTTGTTCTACCTGTCTCTCATCCATAATGTTCTCCTTACGCCGAACCTTGGCGCGCAATTTTCTAATTCGAATTATTTCGAAGCTAAACTTACCAATGTTCCTTATCTCTTGTAATTTAGACTTTGGTCGTTAAATTTTGAGCAATAACCTCCCTAAGCCTATGGATGCGTTATCATTAAGCGAGAATTAATATGCTGCAGGCTCTATGAATAGTTGGCTTATCGTCGGGGTATTGGCCCTTTACATCGCATTACTCTTTGTATGTGCATTCTTTGGTGAAAAGCATGCCAGTAGGCTCAGTACTCGCGGCAGAATGCTTCTCTTTAGTCTAACTTTAGGGGTTTACTGTTCATCTTGGACGTTTTATGGCGCAACAGGTGCCGCGGTTCGTGAGGGCATTATTTTCCTGCCGATCTATCTAGGACCGCTGCTATTTGTTGCGCTCGGCTATGATATTTGGCGACGTTTAGGCCGTGTCCGTCAGCATCATGCCATTTCATCGATTGCCGACTTTGTAGCAGCACGATATGGTAAAAGTGGCCCCTTAGCGTCATTAGTCACGATCCTTGCCGTGATTGCCATTATTCCCTATTTAGCCTTGCAACTACGTGCAATTGCCCTAAGTGCAACGGTCATTTTAGAACCGACCGCTGGTCTGACCGGCACCACCAATAGTGTGCTGTTTTTGACTGGTGTATTGGCGATTTTGGCGATGATGTTTGGGACACGACAGATTGCCAATACTGAACAGCACGGCGGCTTAATGTTGGCTGTGGCATTTGAGTCTTTCGTCAAGCTGTTTGCACTACTTGCAGTCGCATTTTTCTTTGTTTTTGAATCACCTGAAAACATGGCTCAAATCAGCCATGACATCAACACCACCTTTAAAGATGTTCAGCTCAAAGGTGTGCCAGAAAGCTTTTGGATTCAAACTTTATTGGCTGCATTAGCGATTATTTGTCTACCACGTCAGTTCCATGTCGCGGTGGTTGAACTGCGAGATGAAAAGCATATCCGTGGTGCTCGTCGTTGGTTTGCCATTTATCTGATTTTAACTATTATCGCGATCATCCCGATTGCCAGTTGGGCGCTGCATGCAGCACCTGCCTACTTGGCAATCCCCGATGTTGCTGTGCTCTCACTGCCTTTGAGTTATAACCAAGACTGGTTGACCTTACTTGCATTTCTCGGTGGTTTTTCAGCTTCGACAGGTATGCTGTTGGTGTCGTCAGTGGCCTTGTCGATTATGCTCAGTAATGACTTGATCATGCCTGCACTGTGGCGTACACGCTTATTGTCACGTCATGACAAACGCCTACCACTCGTACTGAAATTCACACGTCGTGTATGTATTTTAGCGGTCATGTTATTGGGCTTCTTGTTCTTCCATTTCTTCAATGACATTGACCAATTATCGGTATTTGGCCTATTGGCCTTCAGTGCTGTGGCACAGTTTGCACCGGCGTTAATTGGTGGTTTATATTGGCGCGGCGGAAGTAAGCAAGGCGTATATGCAGGTCTGTTGGTCGGCTTTGGCATGTGGGCTTATACCCTGTTATTACCAACCGTATTGCGTAGCCTGCCTGAACAATTTAAAACATTTACCGAAAATCTTTTAAGTCAGGGTCCGCTAGGCTTGAGTTGGTTACGTCCTGAAGCACTGTTAGGGTTTGAATCTTTCGATCCACTTACCCATGGCGTAGTTTGGGCACTCGGTTTAAATATCACCCTCTATATTTGGATTTCCCGCGTCTTCCGTCCAAGTGTTGCCGAGCAAATTCAGGCCGAAAGTTTCTTTTATTATGAAACCAAGCCCCTCCCGGCTCAAAGTACATCAAACGACATCAGCTATATTCACCATGATGTGGCACGCTTAAAAGTAGGTGATCTGATTACTTTGGCAAAACGCATTACCGGTGAAGGTCCAACTATGCGCGCCTTCAACCAGTTCTGCGCACAAAACAATGTCGTTTTGAATGAAAATAGCAGCGCCAACGGCATGTGGTGGCGTTTTACCGAACAGTATCTTGCCGGCACCATCGGTGCGGCATCTGCCCGTACCCTACTCACCACAGCCATGGTCAATAATGGTTTAGCACTCGGTCAGGTCGCAAATATTCTTGACCAAGCCTCACAGTGGCAGCGCTTTAACCAAAACCTGATCATGACCATGATCGACCATATGACTCAAGGTGTGTCCGTGGTTGATGAAAATATGTGTTTGGTGGCATGGAATAATCAATACCTCAAACTGTTTGATTATCCAAAAGACATTGTCTATGTCGGTTGCCCAATTTCAGACTTGATTCGTTATAACGCTGAACGCGGCGAATGTGGTCCTGGTTCAGTCGAAGAACATGTGCGTAAACGTATGCATTGGATGCAAGTCGGCAGCGCACACGAATTTGAACGAATTCGTAAAGATGGTCGTGTAATTCAGATGCGCGGGAACCCAATCGAAGGCGGCGGTTTCGTGACGACCTTTGCCGATATTACTGCATTCCGTGAAAATGAAGCCTTGCTTGAAGGCCGTGTGCAAGACCGTACCCAACAGTTGGCAGATGCCCTGTCTGAACAACAATTGGCACGTGAGCAAGCCGATAAAGCCAATATGTCGAAAAGCCGCTTTATCGCTGCCGCAAGCCATGACTTATTGCAACCGATGCATGCTGCGCGTCTGTTTAGTACCGCCCTCGAGCAAAGCGTACAAAATGACGATGATCGTAAAACGCTTCAGCAACTAGATCGTGCGCTGCATGGTGCGGAAAGTATGCTCTCTGCCCTATTGGACATTGCACGACTCGAAGGTGGAACCATTCAACCAAAACGTCAGCCTTATCCGCTGCATGACTTACTCAGTGATCTTGAACTTCAATTTAAATCGATTGCGGCACAGCGTAATATCAAACTGACCGTACACGATGCTCAGTTCTGGATTGACACCGACCCACAGTGGATTCGTCGTATTATTCAAAACTTCGTCAGCAATGCCCTACGCTATACGGCACGTGGTCGTGTGGTTGTCGGTGTGCTACGTTCAGCACGTCCAGGACATATTCGTATTGGCGTTTGGGATACAGGTCCTGGGATCGCGGAAGAACAACGCATTAAGTTGTTCCAAGAGTTCGAACGCTGTGGACATACCTCTCCATGGGGCGAACAAGGTCTGGGCTTAGGTTTAGCCATCGTGCAACGCATGACCAGCCTACTCGACTATCCGGTGCATGTGTTCTCAGAACTTGGTCATGGTTCGTGCTTTATGATTGAAGTGCCTGTGGTCGCTGCGCCAAAAGTGGTCGCTGCACCGACCCAAGCGGTTCCGTTGAAAACCAAAGCCTATAAGATTCTGTGCTTAGACAATGATGAAACGATTTTGGAAGGGATGTCGACCTTACTGACCAAATGGGGCTATCAAGTCTTTAAAGCCACTGAACCTGAACAGGCCATGGAGTTGATTCAACAAGAAAATATTCAAGTTTGGTTGGTTGACCAACATTTGAATAACAACAAGATCGGTCTCGACTTTATTTTAGATAACCGTCAGAAAAATGTCCCTGTGGCGCTGATTACCGCAGATTCTGATCCTGAATTACCGCAACGTCTAAAAGAGTTAAACATCGTCTTACTGAAAAAACCGTTGAAACCGGCTTCACTCCGTTCATGGTTATCTGGTTTGAAGATTTCAAATCAGTAGCGCTGTTACATGACATCGCTCTGTGAAAAATAGCCCATTTCATTCACATGAAATGGGCTTTTATTTACCTTGTTCTTACTTAAACTTACCTAACTGGCAAAAAAATTTGTCTCAGCGGCAAGATCATTCAAAATAGCCCCGACATTTCGTCTATTTATTAGCCATAAATATCAAATTTAGATTGCCTATGGCAAAAGATATCGAATGCATGAGTGAACACTTGTACACTTAGTTACAATTAAAAATATATTTGATTTAAATAAGATTTTTACAACCAAAATTAAAAACTAAAACTTTAGTCGTATATTTAGCTGCCGCCGTTCGTTTTAAAAATATTCATAAGAAGTTGATCAGTTTCAAGCCAATTCAAGAAGCGTCATAACTCAACACTTGAGAAGCTGATCTCCCCCGCATATTAGGAGTGATCTTGTGAATATTTCAGAAACAATGCCGCATGGTTTTGATCAAAATCTACAGTTTCATCGTCAGTATGGTGCCAATGCCATTTTGCCAGAGATCGACTGGCGTCAATTATTTAAGTTCAGCAAATTAAGTGATGTGCAAGTCGAAGCGTTGGAAACACTCTATCGCAGTGCCGTTCCTCTTGCGTTACAGGTATTTGACGAACTGAATTTTGATGTCTTTGCACCAAATGCTTACAAACCCCAAGGTCTTGGCTTATTCGATCGACTGGCAGAGCAAGAAGACCTACTGCTGCAAAATTTAGAAGCAGAATCCAATAGCTTAGGTTTGGACACCCGTCATCAGATTTGGAGCATGCTACTGCGTGGTGGTGCGGTCTTGGTATTTAAAGCGTGGCTTGGTAAAGTCAAAACCGACAAAAACCAGCTGGATAAAACACAGTTTGATGAATTATCCGATTTACTGTTTATTAAAACAGCGCCATTTGAATTGGCACAACGTTTAAATGTCGATGCCAACTCCAAGCAAGACCATATCTTTCTGATGTATGACAATGATGTCTATCTGGACCGTTTTAACAGTTTAGAAACTGCAGCCCTATTTGTGGATTTGGGCGTTTATGACGCTGCCTTTTTGAGTTTACGTGATGACCGTGTCGCGGATTATCTCAAAGCGCGCGGCTATGTGACCGATGAACAAATTGATGAATTGCAATGTGCGCTCAACCCTTTGTACTGTACCGATCTGACGCCTAAGCAAGACTATATTGCTTAAGTTGAAGTGGTTTGTTTAAGTCATTGTTAAGTTGCATTGCTCTATTGCTTTTAAACCGCATGTAAAGACCTAACAGCATTTACACCGAAATGATCCAGCGCTAGCATTAGTACTTAAATAGCATAAAAAAAGACCTCACGATGGAGGTCTTTTTTTATGGAAAAAATCCTTAGATTTTCTTTTCTTCAATATTCAATGCATTAATTGCCAATACAGCTTGAGTTCGGTTTTGTACGCCCAACTTACGGAAAATCGCCGTCACATGTGCTTTGATGGTTGCTTCAGACACATCCAACTCATAGGCAATTTGTTTATTCAACAAACCTTCCGCCACCATCATTAACACGCGGAATTGTTGCGGTGTTAAAGACTGAATACGTTCTGCCAATGCCGTTTCATCTGCAGCACGTGGATCAAAGTTCATATTGGCTGGTAAATTTGGTGGCAACCAAATCTCGCCTTCTAAGACTTGACGAATCGCTTCACCAATGTGACTTGGATGCGCAGATTTTGGAATATAACCCATCGCGCCATGTGCAATCGCACGTTGGATAATCGACGCTTCTTCATGCGCAGAGACCACAATGATTGGAATCGATGGATATTGTGCGCGAATATGCACCAAGGCAGAAAAGCCTGAAGCACCCGGCAAGTTTAAATCCAATAACACAAGATCAGGCTCAGGGCCATTTTCAAGACGTTCATAGCATTCATTGACTGCTGCAGTCTCATGAATTTGCGCCTGAGGCAAACTATAACGAACCGCCTGAATTAAAGCATGACGAAACAGCGGGTGATCATCAACGATTAAAATATTCATAAGCAACGTGAGAGATCTTGTGCACAATGACCCTATTCTAACCACACATGCTATGTGAAGGATATGCAAGAACTTATTTTTTTGCATTTAAAATGTAGATTTTCACCTAAAATGCGTCTTTTTTCGCATTTTCTATAAATCTTTAAATCTAATCATATTTTCATATAAATTTTATCAACACAGTAAAAATGCGTATATCTAAGCATTATATGTTGAAATATCAACAGTTTAAAATTTGAAATTTCACAAATCTTCTGGTTTTTCCAACATATCTAAAAATCAGATAACTTTTCTGATTTTCGTTATTTTACAGTGATCCACCCATCGGGATTAATAAAAGGCATTCCGAGAAACCACACTTTTAGGTTTAAAAAATGTCTCAAGTTAATCTACAAAAACCCCTGAATATTGTTGCTGTGTCAGGTGGTCTAAACAATCCATCTAAAACTGAAGCTTTGGTACAAGCCATTGTTGATGAGCTCGGTGATGCGACTCCAATCAATGTGCATTTTATTAAGTTTAGTGAAATTGGCAATTTATTAGGTGGCGCGATTTACCGTAACCAATTGCCACAACGTGTACAAGATGACCTTGCTGCCGTTGAAGCTGCTGATGCACTGATTGTTGGAACGCCAGTTTACCGTGCTTCATTTACAGGTCTATTTAAACACTTCTTTGACTTTGTCGAACAAACTGCATTGGTCGATGTACCTGTCTTGCTTGCAGCTTCGGGTGGTTCTGAACGCCATGCTTTAGTGCTTGAACATCAACTGCGTCCATTGTTCAGTTTCTTCCAAGCGCAAACATTGCCGATTGGGGTCTATGCAACAGATCGTGATTTCACCCCTGAATACACCATTCATAGTGAATTACTCCGTGACCGCATTACTTTAGCTGTAGCACGTGCGCTGCCGATTTTGGAATGGGCTCCAGCCAAAGGTCAGCGTGCTGAAGTGGTGAAAGCCAAGTCTCAACAAGCCAACCAAAACTTGGGCATTAATAAGCAAATCGAGCAAGAAGAAGTCCTTCCTTCTGCAGCCGTTCCAAGTTTGGATGCTGCTGAAGCTCGACTGCATAGTAAAAAGCCAAAAACGCAAGTGGCCTAAACACCACAGCATAACAATTCGATCCCGAGGGTTTGCAAAATGTCAGTACAAGAAAAAAACATTACATTTGCGTATTGGGTACCAAACGTCAGTGGTGGTTTGGTGGTCAGTAATATTGAACAGCGTACCGATTGGAGCTATGACTATAACGTGCGTTTGGCACAAGCTGCAGAAAAAAGTGGCTTTGATTATGCGCTGACTCAAATTCGTTTTACCGCAGGCTATAACGCGGAAAATCAACATGAATCGGTTAGTTTCAGTCATGGTATTTTGGCCAAAACCGAAAAGCTCAAAGTCATTGCAGCGATTTTACCCGGCCCTTGGAAACCAGCTCTGGCTGCGAAACAATTGGCGACCATCGATCATCTTACCAATGGCCGTATTGCGATTAATGTCGTGAGTGGTTGGTTCCGTGGAGAGTTTGATGCGATTGGTGAAGAATGGCCCGAGCATGATCAACGCTATGCGCGCTCTGAAGAATTCATTCGTAGCCTAAAAGGCGTATGGACGCAGGATAACTTTAGTTTTGATGGTAAATACTATCAATTTAAAGACTACACCCTATCTCCAAAACCTGTGCAAAAACCGCATATTGAAATCTTCCAAGGCGGCAGTTCACGTGCAGCACGTGACATGGCATCCCGTGTTTCCGATTGATACTTCACCAACGGCAATACCCCTGCTGAGTTGAAAAAGCAGATCGACGATATTCGTGAAAAAGCCAAAGCCAACAACCATCAGGTCAAAATCGGGGTGAATGCCTTCATCATTGCCCGAGATACGGAGGAAGAAGCCCAAGCGGTGCTTCAAGCTATTATCGACAATGCCAATACCGAAGCGGTCAATGCTTTTGGCGATGCAACTCGTGAAGCAGGTGCATCCACCAAAGAAGGCGAAGGAAACTGGGCAAAATCTACTTTTGAAGATTTGGTTCAATATAACGACGGCTTTAAAACCAATCTGATTGGCACGCCACAACAAATTGCAGAACGCATTGTGGAACTCAAAAGTGTAGGCGTCGATTTGGTTCTCTCAGGTTTTCTCCACTTCATTGAAGAAGTGGAATACTTTGGCGAAAAAGTGTTGCCACTGGTTCGTGAACTGGAAGCTCAACAGCAGCAAGTTGTGCAGGCTAAATCAGCATAATTGTTGATGCAGTCACAGCTCATAAAATCAGCATAATAATCACAACCGGCTCACTTCACTTTCCTCCCCTAAGGCTCGGCTTAGGGGATTTTTTATCGCCAGTCCAATTTAAAGACATGCTCTGTTTCTACAAAACGAGCGGAATTGTAAACAAAGAAAAAGCCCGACATCCTGTCGGGCTTTTTCTATATGGATACTTAAGCATGACTCCTGTCTTGCTTCACAGTCCTGATGGTGAACACTTTGTTATTGTTTTATGTTCCGGAACGTCCTGTTCCTGTATGAGTTCATCTTAGGTAAAATTTAAAAGTACGCCTAGCGTCAAAAACTTCGTTACTTGTACGCTTAAGCTGACAAAATTGTGCGCAATCGGTTAACTTAAACCATAGATATTATATGGTTTTTTATAAAAATCGATATTTTTTAAATGGTTTTATCACCAATAGACACCCCGTAATTCCTATGATATTTCCAACAAAACACGAGGCAATAAGCATGCAACTGGTTTGGTTTCGACAAGATTTAAGACGACATGACCATAGCGCACTGTGGCAGGCGACACAGTCTGGTCCAACTGTTGCCTTTATTGCGCTTTCTCCTGAACAATGGGCAAGGCATGATGATGCCCCCATCAAAATCCATCGCTATCTTGCCCAGTTGGAACTTTTGCGACAGCAATTGGCTGAACTAAATATTCCACTGATTATTCAGCATATTCCGGATTGGTCAGACATCGCCACTGAGCTTTTAAGCCTATGCACTCAACTCAATGTACACACGGTTCATGCACATATTGAACACGGTGTGAATGAACTCAAACGAGACCGCGAAGTACAACAGTTATTAGAACAGCAGCAGATCTCTGTCGAGTTGTACCATGACCGCACCCTGTTTCCTGTTGGCAGTATTCGCAATCAATCTGGACATCCTTATCAGGTTTTCGGTGCATTTAAGAAAAATTGCTACGAGAAATTGAGTAGCAGTCTGCCTACTTGTTATCCCGCTATTGAAGCCCAAGCGGCTCTCGCCTCGCATCCGCTGTGGCAAAATCAATTTGATTTACGTCCTTTTTATCCCACATCGCTGTTAGCTGCTCAAATCGAGCTTTGGCCGATTGGGGAAAATCATGCACAGCAGTGCTTAGATGAATTTATAGAACAACATCTGAGTCGTTATGCTGATGATCGGGACTATCCAGCGCTCAATGCTACCAGTCGAATTGGCATGTATCTCAACTTGGGCATCTTGTCTATTCGCCAATGTCTGCAAGCCCTGTTTCGTGAACAAGGTGGCTATTTCCAGATCGACCACAGAGGGCAACAAACGTGGCTCGATGAGCTACTTTGGCGTGAATTTTACCAACACATTTTATTTGACTACCCGCAGGTATCTCAGCACCAGCCGTTTCAAACCAAAACCTTAAAAATAAAATGGCGCCATGCACCACAAGACTTGGCTGCATGGCAGCAAGGTCAGACAGGCATTCCGATCGTCGATGCAGGGATGCGTCAACTACTGGCTACGGGTTGGATGCATAATCGGGTGCGGATGATTTGTGCCATGTTCCTCAGTAAGAATCTACTGATCGATTGGCGGTTGGGGGAGCAATGGTTTATGCAGCACCTTGTCGATGGTGACTTAGCAGCCAATAATGGCGGTTGGCAATGGTGCGCCTCGACGGGTACAGATGCTGTACCTTATTTTCGGATTTTTAACCCGATCAGCCAATCTCAGAAATTTGATCCGAACGGGGATTATTTACGTCAATGGCTACCTGAACTGGCAGATTTGGATGCAAAGCAAATTCACCAACCCTTTGCCAAAAATCCTCAACTAGAATTGAACTACCCTCAACCGATCGTCGATTTAAAGCAGTCTCGCTTAGCTGCAATTGAAACTTTCCGAGCATTGTAGGCCATTGCCAAGATCGAACTGCTAGGGATCAAAACGCTGTACTGAAATGGTCACTCTAAGGCATAGCCGATCGGTCGTTTTGTCCCTACAATACAGAAAACGCAAATCATTTTAGAGACGCTCACATGTATACAGGCATCGTGCAAGGTTTAGAAAAAGTCTTAGACATTCGTCAAGGCAATGGCTTCACAACCTTGGTGATTTCAAATCATCAGAATTTTTTTCATGATGTCTTTATCGGGGCAAGTGTGGCGATTAATGGCGTGTGTTTAACGGCCACACATATTGATTTGGCAGCCAACCAAGTACATTTTGATGTCTCAGATTTGACCAATCAACTCACCACGCTAAAAGCTCTCAAGGCCGGTGATGAGGTCAATGTCGAACGCTCAGCCAAAGTTGGCGCAGAAAATGGTGGTCACAATCTTTATGGTCATATCGAAGGCACAGCCACGATCAAAAACTTAGAACATCGTGGGGAAACCTTTCATCTCGATATTCACATTCCGGCAGGCAATATTAAATATTTCTTTCTCAAAGGTTTTATTGGACTCAATGGTTGCAGTTTGACTGTGAACCGTGTTGATCGTGCCAATAGTGAAATTTCAATCGATCTTATTCCTGAAACACTGCGCCTCACTACATGGAAAAATGTCCAAGTCGGTGATGCCGTGAATTATGAAATTGATCAAACAACGCGAACCTTAGTCGATACCTTAGAAAATATTCATCAGCGTTAAATCGACTGACAGCACATTGCAAAAAAGCCTCCCTTTCGGAGGCTTTTTATTGGCTCATGTGCAATATATGTTTAAGAATAAAAACTTGGATCTGGCACTTTCGCTGTGAGCACCCATTCACCGACCTCCTGATATTTATAATCAATCGGATCGTGTAAGGTTTGGGTACGCACATTGCGCCAGAAGCGATCTAAATTTAGTTTGGCCGTCGTGGCACGTGCGCCCATCACTTGGAAAATATTTTGCGTAATGTATAGCGAGCTATTGGTGGCTGCGATTTTGGCTGTTGCAATCGCAATAGAGACTTCTCCACGTTGTTCCGCCGTCAAAGCTTCACCAATCTCCCAAGCCCATTGCAAACGCTGAACCGCTTTATCTGCCAATAAACGTACACTTTCTAATTGCACATAAAACTCAGCAAAATGCTTTTGAATAAATGGGTCATTCACTGCATTTTCAGCCAATGATTTTGACCACGCCTTTTGGTTTTGAACCGTCTGTTTTGCTGTTTCAAAAGCCCCTTCTGCCACCCCTAAAAACAAATGCACAAAGATCAACTGTGCAATCAATGGACGCAAGCTGGAATACGGCGTACTCAAAGGCCCCGGGTTCAGTAGTAATTCATCTTTGGAAATTTTTACCTGTTCAAAATGACTGCTTCCACTGTCGGTTTGACGTTGTCCCATATTGTCCCAATCGCCGAGAAAACTGACACCTTCACGTGCTGTAGGAATCACCCCGATCAATAATTTTCCATCGTCATTGAACCCGGAACACAGCAAAATATCTGAATCCATGGAACCCGAACAGAAGCTTTTATCGCCATGAAACACATATTCATGTTCAGACAATTGCGTTGCTGTAGTACGACGGTCCAAAGGGTTTAAGGTATTACCCCAAAATAAATGCTCACGTGCAGTCTGTTCAAACCACGGGCCATATTGCTCTGGCTGCGCGAACAACTGTACCGTTGCAATCAATAAATGATGGAAACCATAAACATGCGCCAATGAGCTATCCACTTGGGCAATGGTTTGAATGGTTTTAAAAATCGTCTGCCAATCTGCACCCTGTCCACCGTATTGCTGTCCAATGGACAGTGCAAGCAAACCACTTTGACGAATCAAATCACGTTCAGCTTTGGGATTCCCCCCCTGCTTATCACGCTGAGCAGCCGTTGTGGCAAATTCTGCCGCCAGTTTTTGGGCAATATCGATCGGTTCTTGAGTCAATGGAGTTGAAGCGTTCATATGTCTATCTGATTATTCTGTTACCGTTTTAGCTTAACAAAGCGCAGGCATTCAGCTTATCTCAATGCCTGCAGTCTATATCTGTAAAATCTATATCTTATGAAATCTAAGTCACCAACATTCAGGCGACTCATGGCTTGGTCTTTGTTATCCATCGTATGTACGATGGATAAAATGCATCATGAACGTCACCTCATCCTAATCAACATTTCTAGGGGAAAGGACGTTAAATATTGCCTTAATAACCCATCGCATGAGCGATAGTGAACTTTCATCAGAACGCTATCACTCACGCTCAAGTTGCTTATGCCTTCGGATAAACCGTCGCAATCAAATGTTCAACCACTTGAGGCTCTGCCAAGGTCGAAGTGTCGCCTAAAGAGTCCAGCTCATTGGCCGCAATTTTTCTTAAAATACGGCGCATGATTTTACCAGAACGGGTTTTTGGTAAGGCTGGCGCCCAATGCAGTGCATCTGGCGTTGCCACTGGTCCAAGGACTTTTCGTACCCAAGCCACCAGTTCCTGACGTAACTCATCCGTCTCAGCTGTACCTGCTTGTAGGGTGACAAAGGCGCAAATCCCCTGTCCTTTAATATCATGCGGCATACCCACCACCGCAGACTCTGCCACAGCATCATGCGCAACCAACGCACTTTCAATTTCAGCCGTTCCTAATCGATGCCCTGAAACGTTCAAGACGTCATCCACACGGCCCGTAATCCAATAGTAGCCAGACTCATCACGACGTGCGCCATCACCTGTAAAATACGTCCCCGGATAAGTGGAGAAATAGGCTTCAATAAAGCGCTCAGGATCACCCCAAATGGTTCGCATTTGTCCCGGCCAAGAATCCTTAATCACCAAATTGCCTTCTACGGCGCCTTCAAGCTCATTGCCTTCAGCATCCACTATCGCAGGTTGTACACCAAAGAATGGACGCGTCGCTGAACCCGGTTTTAAATCAGTTGCTCCCGGCAATGGCGTAATCATGAAACCACCCGTTTCTGTTTGCCACCATGTATCCACCACTGGACAGCGGCTTTCACCTACCACGGTGTAGTACCAATTCCATGCCTCTGGGTTAATGGGTTCACCCACCGAACCTAATAAACGCAGACTACTGCGGTCACTTTCTCGGACAAAGGCATCCCCTTCTCGCATCATGGCGCGGATTGCAGTCGGTGCCGTATATAAAATAGTGACGTTGTGTTTATCAACAATATGTCCGGTCCGAGCCCAACTTGGATATTGCGGCACCCCTTCAAACATCACGGTCGTAGTACCATTCGACAATGGGCCATACAATACATATGAATGCCCAGTGATCCATCCGACATCTGCGGTACACCAAAATACATCATCTTGTTTTAAGTCAAAAACTTCACGGAAAGTACAATTCACATAGGTTAAATAGCCTCCCGTGGTATGCAATACACCTTTCGGTTTTCCAGTTGAACCTGATGTATATAAAATAAACAGCGGGTCTTCGGCATTCATGGGTTCAGGTGGACAAATATCATTAACCGACATGATTTCCATGTGATACCACAAATCACGATCCGCTTTCATTTCGATCGGGTTACCTGTACGGTGCACCACAATGACATTTTGAACCGAAGATGTGCCTTCGATGTCGAGTGCAAGGTCGACATTTTCTTTGAGTGGGATGGGCTTACCACCACGCATCCCACAATCCGCAGTAATCACGACTTTCGCCTGACTATCATCAATACGACTTGCCAATGAGTCTGGTGAGAAACCGCCAAAAACTACGCAGTGTACAGCACCAATTCGGGTACAGGCCAACATCGCAATTGCCGCTTCTGGCACCATTGGCATATACAACACCACACGGTCGCCTTTGCCCACACCATGTTTTTTCAACACATTGGCAAAACGGCAAGTTTCATCATGCAGTTCTTCAAAAGAAATGATTTTATGCCGTGAAGGATGATCACCTTCCCAAATAATGGCCGGTTTATGTGGATGTTCTTTTAAATGTCGATCGAGGCAGTTGGCACTGACATTCAGTTCACCGTCAGCAAACCACTCGATCTTGAAATCATCTTGCTTAAAATTGGTATTTTTAACTTGGGTAAACGGTTTGATCCAATCGATCTTTTGCGCTTGCTCCGCCCAAAACTCATCTGGTTGTTCAATTGATTTTTGATAACGCTCAAAGTACTCCGACTCATTGATGCGCGCGGTTTTTTTAAAACTTTCAGGTACTGGATAGATCTCTTTCATATTGTATTTTCCTTGATCTGATTCATCTCATCACGAGATGCCATGCCACATTTCTACTTTTATAATTTCTGTATCACAGCAGTATGACGATTAATTTTTAATCGCAGCAATCATGCTTTGGTCGTATTATTCTTTCCCATTTAAAGCATATTTTTGAGCAAAATTTCAACAAAAACATGTTTCAATTCAGTATCTGATCAGTTCATTTGAAACTATAATGCAAAGGTAATTTTACTCAGCATTCCGCTTTTTTATTCTTCCATACACGTTGAGTTGACCCAAGCATGAATACCAATGACTCTTCTTTCTTTTCCCGTCAGACGACCACTACATCGGATAATCCCCTGAAACCTGATGGACGTTTTGGTCGACTGAGCATGATTGGTTGGTACGGCTTTCTCAATATCATCAGCTTTTTTGCCTTGATCGCTTTAAGCCTTGCCGTTGGGATTTTCAATATCAATACTATGGCGTTAAATGAGCAATTTGTTGGCATATTTACTGGGGTATCTGGCCTCGCCTATTTGGCGATTATTATTCTCTACATTTATTTTTATTGTGTCTTTGTCGTGCGTCGGCTGCATGACCTCAATAAAGCCGGTTGGTTGCTACTATTATTATTTATCCCCGTGATCAATTTGTTCTTTATCCTGTATTTATTATTGGCCTCAGGCACACCGACCGTAAATCAATACGGCGCGCCACGCCCTGCTGCGGTTTGGGAAAAAATTCTGGCATGGTTGATGATTTTAATCAGTGTCTTGTCGCTCTTGGCTACAGGTAGCATCACGTCTTATATGATGGGTAGCGGAGAAATTGAATCGCCAACAGAAATCATTCAACAAGGTACTGAATATTTCTAAGCCACTAACCAAATTTGAGCCTGTCTGAATTTTGATACATCTGTTCGCAAGCCTGTAAATGAGGGTTATTTTCGCCACTAATTTCAGGCAAAATAGCGAAAAATCTGAACATTTGGAAAACTCGTGGCTGAAAAAGAAAATGCCTTGAGTGATGTCACTCAAGGCACGACTCAACTTTTGCAAGAGGCAACTGAAAAAACCGCACAAACCGTGCTGGAACATACCTCTAAATATAATGACGCATACTCAACGATCGATAAATTTGTCGATGGATTTTGGGAACGCCTGCCTTATATTTGTATCGCATTAATTGTTTTTACGATCTTCTATCTACTGTCAAAACTCTTTAGATTCTTTGTTCGTAAAGCGCTCACTGACCGTTCTTATTCAAAACAAAATCTAGTTTTGGTCCTGAACCGTGTCGGTAGCTCAGCCATTATGTTCTTCGGTTTCCTGATTGCAATGGTCATTGCGATCCCTGGTTTCACACCGGGTCAGCTCATGAGTGCCTTGGGGATTGGTTCGGTTGCAATCGGTTTCGCGTTTAAAGATATTTTCCAGAACTTACTGTCGGGTATTTTGATTCTCCTCGGTGAACCGTTCAAAATCGGTGACGACATTATTGTGTCAGGAATGGAAGGTACAGTTGAAGATATTCAAATTCGTGCAACCTTCCTACGCTCTCCCGATGGTCGTCGTATCGTGATTCCAAACGCGACGGTTTACACCAGTGCGGTAACGGTGAATACCGCTTATCAACGTCGTCGTTGTGAATTTGTGGTGGGTATTGGTTATGAAGATGACATTCAAAAAGCTAAAAACATTGTTTTGGCCATTTTAGACAAAGACCCGACCATTTTGAGCCAACCTGCGTTTACCGTAAACGTGAATGCTTTGGCTGATTTCTCGGTCAATCTGAATGTCCGTTGGTGGGTAGATACCACAGAAACCACCACTGCGAACTCGATCAGTGAAGTGCAAGAACACGTTATCCAAGCATTCAATCAAAATGGTATTTCAATTCCGTACCCTGTACAGGAAGTGAAAGTTTACCGTGGTGATCAAGCTGAGGCAGAAGCTTCAACAGCTAAATAATCGCCCTAAAACGTACGGAATCACAGTTTCTGTACGGATAATTCGGTTGCCTAAGCTGACTGCTTGGCAGCCGTTTTTTATGAGTAAATCTACCTCATAAGGGATATATCCACCTTCAGGTCCAATGATGATCGTACATCCATGTTGAATTCCTGTAGGCATCACATCTTCGACATAAGGATGCGCCACATAAGCGGGATAGTCTGACGAGATCATGCTCGGTAGAACATCCTCCACAAAGGGTTTAAAACGTTTATACAGTTCAATTTTGGGCGCAATAGTGTCACCAGCCTGCTCCAAACCTAAGGTCACATAGTGATCGAGCTGCTGTAAAAATGGGGTCTGCCAATAGCTTTTATCCACGCGATAACTGTGCAGCAAAATGATTTTTTCTACGCCTAAGGTGACGGCATCCATGATCAGACGGCGCAACACTTTCGGACGAGGCATTGCCACAATTAAAGTCACCGGATGCTTTGCTGGTACTTCTTCTTCTTGTAAGGGTTTAAGTTGAATGCCGTTATCCGTAATACTGACGATTTGGGTTAAATAACGCTTTCCTTCCCGAATCCCGACTTTGAGGGTATCGCCCACTTGTACATCGACATGGGTTTTTAAATGCTCAATTTGGCGTTTGGCACTGATATTCCACAGTTCAGATTCAGTTTGACGTGGGTCAAGCAGGACAATGTTCATAAAAATTCTCTTACCCAGTTCAATTGGATACGCGAAAACGTCATCCACAACGGTTCAAGGCAACACTCAATAGAATCACTCAAGTTTCAGCGATTATTTGTTAGACATAAAAATTCGACGCGTTTTGTCGGTGAGCTGCACTGCACCGCAAGATGGCTTCCTTGCGAAGCTTCGCATTCCATTTTGCCGAATGAGAAACAACGTTTCGTAAGAGTACCTCCAGCCTAAGGCTAACCCCTTTCTTCAAACCTTAGATGTAAGACTCCATCGAGCCTATTCATTCATCTATTTAAAACAACAACCAATTTAAATCATGGTTGAAAAATCAAAGGTATTGATCAATCACCTGAATATGCTTTTGCAGCGACCCGGTATTCTTTTGCATAATCAGCTGCGCTGCATCATTTAAAGCCTGCGCTTTCGCAGTATTTTGAATGATCTCAACCAATGCACTGGCCGCCTGCTCAAAATCCTGCACAACCACAACCGCATGAGCCGCTACAAATTCATCCACAATGGTTTGAAAATTAAAATAATGCTGACCTAATACTGTCGGGACATGCAGCGCGATAGGCTCCAAAATATTATGTCCACCGCCCGGTTCATTTAAAGAACCACCGACAAAACACGCCTGACTCAGTGCCAGCCAAAGCCATAATTCGCCCATACTATCCGCCAAATATACTTGTGTTTCAGGCTGAATCGTTTGCTTTAAACTGCGGCGCTGTGTGCGTAAATTCAGTTTCTGCGCTTCTACAAAAACGTCATCAAAGCGTTCAGGATGCCGTGGTACGACGATACATAACAGCTCAGGCTGTTGTTGCAAAATCGGCTGCAGCGCTGCGAGTAGTTTTTGTTCTTCTGGCGCATGCGTACTGGCAATGGTAATGATTTTGCGCTCTTGCAAAGCCCAATCTTGACGCAACTGCGCTGCTTGTTGCACAAAGCTATCGGGTGCATGAATATCAAACTTGATACTTCCCACGACCTGACTGGTATGGGGGTTTGCACCCAACTCAATAAATCGCGCTAAAGTTGCCTGATCTTGCGCCAATAATTGTTTCAAACTCTTTAGCATCGGCTGCGTCAAACTCGGGACTTTGCCATAACCTTTCGCCGATTTTTCAGATAATCTGGCATTAATTAATAAACACGGAACGTTGGCCTGATCGGCTTCAATCATCAAATTTGGCCAGAGTTCAGTTTCAACTAGAGCCAACATTTTTGGTTGATATTTTTCGATAAAACGACGGACTAATTTTTTTTGATCTGCTGGCAGATACACGGCCTGAAATAGCGATTCATACGGTGCTTTTAAAAATAATTGTTTCGCACGCGCTTGTCCGGTTTTGGTGGTATTGGTGACTAAGACCGGATGACCTGCTTTGAGATAATGTTCAATCAGCGGCTGTGCAGCGTTGGTTTCTCCTACGGAAACCACATGAAACCAAATTGCATTGCGGTTTTTAACCGGCTGAAATGGCCCAAAGCGCTCAAGACACTCTTGCTGATATAGTTGGAGATCTTCAGCACGTTTTTTGATTCGCCATTGATATAGCGGCTTAATCAGCGCCAAAGCTGCGTTATACCAAAAAGGAGTAGTCAAATTATTACGCTCAAAAACGGTTTGAATCGGCAGAATATATCAGAGCATTATCCACATGTTAATGGATAATGCGTATTCAAGTGTCGATTAATAGGTTGAACGACCTGAACCAAATTTATTTTTCATGCTTGGATAATCAATATAGCCTTCGGCAACATCTGTTCCAATCATGTTTTCTAACTGCAATTCATTCAGTGCAGCATTCGCCAGCAAACGTTCAAACAAATCTGGATTGGCAATATAAGCTTTACCAAAAGACACTGCATCGGCTTTACCAGAGGCCAATAAATCTACAGCATCTTCACGGCTTAAACGCATATTGGCAATGTACGGCACACCATTTGAGCGCTGTTTCAGATAATTACTAATACTGTCATCCGCCAGATATTCACGGGTAAAGAAAAATGCAATCTTCCTCTGCCCCAACTGCTCTAAGGCATAGCCAAAGGTTTCACGTGGATCATGATCGCCCATGTCGTGTTCATCACCACGCGGCGCAAGATGCACACCTACACGACCTGCCCCCCACACTTCAATCAGCGCATCCACCACTTCAAGCAATAAACGCGCGCGGTTTTCGACAGAACCACCATACTCATCTTCACGTAAATTGGTTTTGCTTTGTAGGAATTGATCGATCAAATAACCATTGGCCGCATGCAATTCCACACCATCAAATCCCGCTTCTTTGGCTTTGATCGCAGACTGTTTGTATTGTTCTACAATGCTTTTGATTTCTGCAATCTCTAATGGACGTGGCACGACATATTCGCGTTTTGGGCGAAGCAGACTGACATAACCCGCCTGTTGTACCGCACTGGCAGAAACTGGTGTATCACCATTCAAAAGGTCGGGATGTGAGACACGTCCGACATGCCACAATTGTGCCACAATTAAACCTTGCTGTTCATGTACGGCTTGGGTCACCAATTTCCAGCCCTGAACTTGAGCATCGGTAAATAAACCCGGCGTCTGCAAATAGCCATTAGCTGCTTCTGAAATGACTGTTGCTTCTGAAATGATTAATCCAGCACTTGCACGCTGTGCATAGTATTCAGCCATCATCGGCGTTGGAACACGGTCAGTGGTCGCACGACTACGGGTCAGTGGCGCCATCACAACGCGATTTTTGAGGTGTAAATCACCCAAAATGAGAGGAGTATTGAGTTCAGCCATATATGTCTCGCCCCACACTTCAAATGTAAAATACGATTTAAAGTGAGTTCTGCAGATAATCAATATATTGCTGAATGAGTTCTTCATTGCGTGAGAAATACGACCATTGACCATATTTCTCGGCTTGAATTAAGCCCGCCTGTTGTAACACAGACAAATGATTAGACATCGTAGACTGCGAAACATTACCGAGTTTTTCGATATTGCCAGCGCATACACCACGATTAAAGCCGCCACATTGTTCTTCTGACAAAAACTGTTCAGGTGTTTTCAACCATTCCAAGATTTGACGTCGAGTCGGATTGGCAAGTGCTTTAAAAATTAAATCAATATCCATAATTTAAACGGGTTTAATTAAATAAAAATTTGGACAACAAAGTTCTATTCAGCATCTTGAATACACTATATCGTATTTTTTCGATTTTTATATCGATTTTTTTAGATATATTGATCAAGAACAGATAGAACTTTGTTTTCTATATAAATTTAAATTACAAACCTTGTTTGAGGCTGGCTTCAATAAACTTATCTAAATCACCATCAAGTACTGCGCCGGTGTTTGAACTTTCCACACTGGTACGTAAGTCTTTAATACGCGAGTCATCTAAAACGTATGAACGAATTTGGCTGCCCCAACCGATATCTGACTTGGTGTCTTCCAACGCTTGTGCCGCATCATTACGTTTTTGCATTTCAAGTTCGTACAATTTTGCACGTAACTGTTTCCATGCATGGTCACGGTTGGCGTGCTGTGAACGTTGGTTCTGACATGCCACCACAATCCCTGTTGGAGCGTGAGTTAAACGTACCGCAGAGTCTGTTTTGTTAATGTGCTGACCACCCGCACCAGATGCACGATAGGTATCAGTACGAACATCAGCTGGATTTATTTCAATTTCAATATTGTCATCAATTTCAGGCGATACAAAAACCGCTGAGAATGAAGTATGGCGACGGTTACCCGAGTCAAAAGGTGACTTACGGACTAAACGGTGTACGCCAGATTCTGTACGTAACCAACCATATGCATACTCACCTTCTACACGGATCGTTGCAGACTTGATCCCTGCCACATCACCATCAGACTCTTCCATCACTTCTGCTTTAAAGCCATGACGTTCAATCCAACGTAGATACATACGCAGTAACATCGATGCCCAGTCCTGTGCTTCAGTACCACCTGAACCTGCTTGAATTTCGACATAGCATGGGTTCGGGTCCATCGGATTACTGAACATACGACGGAATTCTAATTTCGCAAGTTCTGCTTCCGCTGAAGTTAACTCTGCTTGCACATCTGCAAGTAAGCTTTCTTCTTCTGCTTCAACCGCAAGATCCAGCATTGCTTGGGCATCTTCTAGTTGAGTTGAAAGCCCTTCGAGCACGTTAATGACGTTTTCGAGTTCACCTTTTTCTTTTGCCATTGCTTGCGCACGGCTTTGATCATTCCAAATTGCTGGGTCTTCCAGCTCACGTAGAACCTCTTCTAAACGCTCTTTTTTCAGATCGTAGTCAAAGATACCCCCGTAATGTTTGACCACGGTCGTTTAAGTCTTTTAGCTGTAATAGATACGGATTAATTTCCACGTGAATTACTCTCAATCAAAAAATTTGGCTTAAATAGCCGCCTATTATATCACAGAGAATTTGCACAGTTTCAGCCAGATTGAGCATCCAAATCATTGACTTCAATGCACATAATATGAACAATACGCTCGCATTACTATTTATTACATTTTTTTTACAACAATAATGTTTCGAGGGTTTTATGAAAAAGACATTACTTGCACTAGGGTTAGCTGTTATCACTTCATCAACTTTTGCTTATGATGGTCAAGTTGATGGCGGTTTTACTTATACAGATTGGGACAATGACATCGTAGATTCAAACGGATTGTTCAACTTACAAGGCACGTTATATTTAGACTCAGTAAACCCTAAAAATGGCCCATTAAACGAAGCTGCATTTTTAGGTCATAACAGCAATATTTATGCTAAATATAGCTATCAATATTTAGATACAAAAACAGTTGATGTATCAGATTATTTTCCTGTTTCAGGTCCGCTTGCAGGCAAAGCAGAATATGACAGCCACCATATTTCATTAGGTGCTGAATACTTCTTTGAACAATTCTACTTTAATGGTGAATTAGGCTACAAAGAAGAAAAAGCTGAAGTAAAAGTTGCTGGTATTTCAGCAAGCGAGGACTATGATTCAACAACATACCGCGCATTAGTAGGTTATTTACCTGTCTCTAACCTTTTACTTGCTGTTGGTATTGATGGCTATCAAGGCGACAATGATGAAGACGAAGACAACCGTTTTGCTGTTAAAGCAAAATATGTTGCGCCGTTGAACAATGGTCAATACATCAACCTAGAGGCAGATGGCGCTTTTGGTGATTTAGACTCTGTTACGATTGGTGCAGACTACTACTTCGACCAAGCTTTTAGCATTGGTGCATCTTACAACATCGAAGATGATGGTGATGAAGACACGGATTACTTCGCTATCCGTTCAAAATACTTCCTTAACCCGAACCTAGCAATCGGTGGTCAAGTTGGTTTTGGTGATGACGTTCAAGCGTTCAACATCAATGCAACTTTCCGTTTCTAATTTCGTTTGAATTAGGAATGTGCATAAAAAAGCACCTCAATTTTGAGGTGCTTTTTTCTTTTCGATGTAATATTTACTTTAAAAAAAGTCCAGTTGTTGACCAAATAATCTACAAATTCATAATATCTACACAGTTTTAATAAAACAAAACATTAATAATAATTATATATTTTTCAATATCTTAAATAATTAAAATTACATAAAATTACCGAATACACAGTTCTGCAACTTTGCAGCGATTGACCATCTTTAAAAATTCTCTAGACTAAAACTTGTAACAAAAAATGTATTAAATTTAGCCAAACAATTTAGAGGGGTAGTTTCCATGAAAAAACTCGCAATTGCTTCAGCACTTCTTTCTGCACTTGCTATTACAGGTACAGCTCATGCTTATCAAGCAGAAGTAGGCGCTTCAGCTGGTTACATCGACCCAGATAATGGAAGCTCTGGCAGTGAATTTGGTGTAAACGGTACTTATTACTTCAACCCTGTTCAAACGCGTAACGCTCCTCTTGCAGAAGCTGCATTCTTAAACCGTGCAAGTAACGTCAATGCACACGCAACTTTCGCTGATCGTGGCAATGTTGACGACAATACTTATGGCGTTGGTATCGAATACTTCGTACCAAACTCAGATTTCTATGTATCTGGTGATGTAAGCCGTAATAATGTCGAAGTTGACACTGCAGTCGGCACAATAGACAACGATACAACTTATTATGCAGCTGAAGTGGGTTACCTTCCTGCACCTGGTTTCTTAGTTGCTGCCGGTCTAAAAGGTTGGGACAATGACGATGACGACGGTGTAGATCCAACTTTACGTGCTAAATACGTAACAACTTTAAGCAATGGTAAAGACATCAACCTTGAAGCGGGTGCAGCATTCGGTGATCTAGATGAATTCAATCTAGCAGCGGATTACTTCATCGACAAAACATTCAGTGTTGGTGCTGACTACTACAACAACGATGTCACTGATCGTAACGAAGTAGGGATCAATGCACGTAAATTCTTCAACCAACAAGTGAGCCTTGAAGGTCGTGTTGGTTTCGGTGAAGTTGGCAACAATGACTACAATTCATTTGGTGTAGCAGCGAAATACCGCTTCTAATCCATTGAAGTCAAAACCATAAAAAAACCGCTCTTCTGAGCGGTTTTTTATTTGCCTGTAAAAATGGAATTTATTGAGCCAAGTGTAAAACTCTCAATTGAACACTGACATTTCCTCTAAATTCATTTTTATCGAGTTCGTAGACCAAGCGGATTTTATCTTGCATAGGATTAAATTCATATTTTTCTGCCGCATTAAATGCAATTGCGTCCACCATTAAACCATTATCTAAAGCAAGTTTTAATTTCAAATGTAGGTCTTTCAACCAACGATAATCTAAAATTTTAAATAGGCCTTCATAGACCGGTGCAGGGAATTTTTGTCCCCATGGACTTAAATTTTGCAGAAGATCGACGGTTTCGACATTAATGGCCGAATCGGGCAATTCGCCATCTGTCCAAATAGTGGCCTGAAATAAACTTTCATCTTGCGCAGCGATTAGTGCTTCAAAAGCGGTTTTAAATTCAGAAAAATGCTGCTTTTGAATGGTTAGTCCTGCTGCGGCTGCATGTCCACCAAAATGACTGACCAAATGCGGATGTAATTCAGCAATACGCTCAATACTGTCTCGAATATGAATACCTTCGATAGAACGCGCAGAGCCTTTAATATGTACGCCATCTTCATCTGCAGCAAAGACGATTGCAGGTCTATGGAATTGTTCTTTCAAACGCCCTGCAACAATCCCAATCACCCCTTGATGCCAATGCTGTTCAAACATGATCAAGGCTGCAGGTAAGTTATCCTGATCAAGCTGAATATGTTCTAACTCAGCCAGAGCTTCCTGTTTAATCTGCCCTTCGACTTGGCGTCTTTCAATATTGAGTTGATTCAACTGCTGCGCAATCGGATAAGCCGTACTTAAATCCGCCGCAATCAGACACTCAATCCCAATATCCATAGTCTCCATACGCCCAGCTGCATTGAGTCGTGGGCCAACTACAAAGCCCAAGTCCTGTGCTTTTAACTGTGCGGGATCACGACCAGCGATATCCAATAATGCACTGATCCCTGGACGACATAGTCCTTGCTGAATCCGCTTCAAACCAGCATCGATCAAGATCCGATTATTCAGATCTAGACTTGCAACATCGGCATAAGTGCCTAAAGCCACCAAGTCCAAATATTGGCTGAGGTTGGCTGTGGATTTAGCATTTTTTTTACGCATACTGGCCAAATTGGCCAACACATAAAATGCAACACCTACGCCAGCCAAGGCTTTACTTGGAAATTCACATCCCAACTGATTCGGATTCACCACCGCTTCTGCTTGTGGTGTTTCCTTCGTAGTCAGGTGATGGTCTGTAATGATCACCTGCATACCATGCGCCTGTGCCTGTGCTACACCAGCATGGCTCGAAATACCATTATCGACTGTAATCAGCACATCTGGGGTAAAACTCACGAAGGCTAAATCAGCAATGGCGGGTGTCAGGCCATAACCATACTTAAAACGGTCTGGAACCAGATATTCAACATCCGCGCCCATATCACGCAGTGCCAAGACCATCAATGCAGTACTGGTTGCACCATCGGCATCATAGTCGCCTACAATGACAATTTTTTTATGTGCATCAATGGCTTGGTCGATCAACTCTATAGCTTGCTGCATGCCTTTTAAGGTCGGGGCATGTAAATGCTTGAGCTTCAATTCCAGTTCTTGTGCGGAAGAAACCCCGCGACGTGCCAATAAATCAGCAATAAACGGGGCAACGCCCTGAATATCTTCAGGGCGCGTCAAATAGGGTCTTTGTTGAATTAAAAGTTTAGACATTTATGGCATCAGTCGCTGTAAAACCCATTGACCATCCTGTAGTTCATAACTCAAGCGGTCATGTAAACGATTCGGACGGCCTTGCCAAAATTCATAATAATCCGGAACTAAACGATAGCCACCCCAAAACTCAGGTTTCGCCAATACGTTTTTGCTTTCCACTTGATCATGCAAATTTTGGAATCGCTGTTGTAATTCTTCACGACTGGCGATAACACCACTTTGTGGAGTGCTAATGTGTGCTGCGATTTGGCTGTCACGCGGTCGTTTGTGGTAATAATCCGTCGATTCTTCAAGAGAAATCTTTTCCACACGACCACTGACCCGAATTTGACGTTCCTGCTCTTGCCAATAAAACAATAATTCTGCATAAGGATTATCGAGCAGATCATTGCCTTTTTGACTGTCATAGTTGGTGTAGAAGTCATAACCTGCATGGGTCGCACCGCGCAACAAGACCGTCCGCACGTGCGGACGACCTTGGGCATTTGCCGTAGCCAAAGACATAGCATAGGGTTCATGCAGTTGTGCTGCTAAGGCATGGTTAAACCATAATAAAAACTGCTCATGTGGATCACGGTTCACCTGATCTTCATGCAACTCACCTTTTTGATAAGTTAAACGCAGTTCACTTAAGTCCTTAATCACATCATTCATGCAATTTCCCCTCTTGATTTAAGCTGCATTGGCGCGAACAGCATCAGCCAAATGATTTGCCAAAGCGGTGACTTCTTCAAGGTCATTACCTTCAACCATGACACGAATGACCGGTTCTGTGCCTGATTTACGAATCAAGATGCGACCACGCCCTTTAAGCTGAGCTTCAGCTTTTTCAAACTCGTTCACCAGTGCAGGTACGGCGTAGGGATCAAACATCTCAGCCAAGCGAACATTTACCAGAACGTTTGGTAATAATTCAAAACCTTCCACCAATTCATGTAAGGCTTTACCTTGTTCAACCATCACCGTTAACACCTGAAGTGAAGCAATGATCGCATCACCTGTGGTGCTCTTGTCCAAAGTCAGAATATGACCTGATGGCTCACCGCCCGTTACCCAGCCCTTTTCTTCTAGGCCTTGTAAAACATAGCGGTCACCAACTTTGGCACGAAGCAACGGCACTTTGGCTTGATCTAAAGCAATTTCAAGCGCCATATTGCTCATCACGGTACCCACGATACCCGCAGGCTTTTGACTCGCTTGAGTGGCTAAAATATAGAGAATATGGTCACCGGTAATTTGCTGACCATTTTTATCGACCATAATCACACGGTCAGCATCACCATCAAAGGCAATCCCTAAATCCGCCTGATGTTCAACAACTGCTTTTTGTAAAAACTCAGGATGCGTCGAACCACAGTCTTTATTGATGTTCAAACCATCCGGTTCGTTAAACAGCGCAATCACTTTTGCACCCAGTTCACGATATACCGAAGGACCGACGCTATAGGCTGCACCATTGGCACAGTCCACCACAATTTTTAAGCCTGTCAGGTCAAAATGGTACGGGAAGGTTGATTTACAAAACTCGATATAACGACCATTGGCATCCTTCACACGCACACTTTTACCTAAGTTTGCTGGGTCTTCGATCACCAAGTCATTTTCAAGTTCTTTGTTAATGGCTTCTTGAATTTCATCCGGCAATTTTTTACCTTCGCTCGAGAAGAACTTAATGCCATTATCAAAATACGGATTATGCGACGCCGAGATCACGATGCCTAAGCTGGCATGTAATGCACGGGTTAAATGGGCAATTGCGGGTGTAGGTAATGGACCCAACAAGTGAACATAAACACCTGCTGCGTTTAAACCGGCTTGTAATGCTGACTCTAAAATATAGCCCGATAATCGGGTATCTTTACCTAGTACAACGATGGGCTTTGCTTTTTTACTGTATTGTTTTAATACTTTACCTGCGGCAAATCCTAGTTTTAATGCAAATTCAGGGGTAATAGGCAATTCACCGAATTTGCCACGAATGCCATCTGTACCAAAATAACTCATGTTGTACTCACTTCTTAATGGTGATCTTAATCATCACTTTTTACTGTAAATACTTTACACCAAAAACAAAAAGGCCGTCATATTAATGACGGCCTTTTCGGCTAAAAGCTACTAAATATCAACCAACACGGTAGTTTGGTGCTTCTTTAGTAATAGTCACGTCATGTACGTGAGATTCAGACATACCTGCCGCAGTAATTTTGACAAACTGTGCATTTTTACGTAAGTCATCGATCACCGCAGAACCGGTATAACCCATAGATGAACGTAAACCACCCATCATTTGATGAACGATGTTACCCATTGGGCCTTTGTACGGTACGCGACCTTCAATACCTTCTGGTACAAGTTTTTCAGCACCGGCTTTTGAGTCTTGGAAATAACGGTCAGCAGAACCTGTTGCACCTGCCATCGCACCCAATGAACCCATACCACGATAAGCTTTGTAGTAACGACCTTGGAAGAATTCAACTTCGCCTGGTGCTTCTTCAGTACCCGCCATCAATGAACCTACCATGATGGTACTCGCACCTGCACCAATCGCTTTTGCCATATCACCAGAGAAACGGATACCACCGTCTGCGATCAATGGAATTTGGTCTTTCAGTGCATTGGCAACGCTGTCAATCGCAGAGATTTGCGGCATACCAATACCAGCAACGATACGTGTAGTACAGATTGAACCTGGGCCAATACCCACTTTCACTGCATCTGCGCCAGCATCTAATAATGCAAGAGCTGCATCACCAGTCGCGATGTTACCGCCAATCACTTGAACTTGTGGATAGTTGGCTTTAACCCAACGTACACGTTCAATTACACCTGCAGAGTGACCATGTGCAGTATCAACAACAATCGCATCAACACCCGCTTCTACCAATGCTTCTACACGGCTTGGTGTTTCTGCACCTGTACCAACTGCAGCACCAACGCGTAAACGACCTAAGTCATCTTTGCAGCTGTTTGGATAGTTTTCAGCTTTACGGAAATCAGTAACCGTGATTAAACCTTTCAGTTCGTTGTTGTCATTTACAACAAGGACTTTTTCAATACGGTGTTTTTGAAGTAATGCTTGGATATTTTCTTTTGATTCGTTTTCACGAACAGTCACCAAACGATCATGACCTGTCATGATGTTACTAACAGGTTGCTCAAGATTGGTTTCAAAACGAGTGTCACGACCAGTAACAATACCCACCACTTGACCGTCTTTCACCACTGGTACACCGCTGATGTTATTTGCTTGAGTTAAAGCAATCAGCTCACGTACAGTCGTTTCTGGTGTAACGGTAATTGGGTCTTTCACCATACCTGCTTCAAATTTTTTCACGCGGCGAACTTCTGCAGCTTGTGCAGCAATATCCATGTTTTTATGCAGGATACCGATACCACCGTTTTGCGCCATTGCAATTGCCATACGTGATTCAGTCACAGTATCCATCGCAGCAGAAACAAGTGGAATATTCAAATTGATGCCACGTGTGAAACGTGTCTTAAGAGAGACATCTTTTGGGAGAACAGTAGAATAGGCAGGGAGTAATAAGACATCATCAAAGGTTAGGGCTTCTTGAACGATGGTCAACATAACAGTCTCGCTGGTAATTTCCGTGAGCCATTATATACAAATTTCCGTTCAATTTTCATTTTAATTGCGGCAATTCTTTACAGAGTTTTCAATATTAACCATCGAATATGCTGTTTTCAGCAAGAATACACTGAGGGTTAGTCAGCAACTTGTTCAATACAGGCAGAATCCGAAGACTCTACCGCTTAATTTCAATAAATTTATTCTGGAACTAAAGCCTTAACTGACTTGATCGAAATCTTCATCATTTTCAGCGTCATGCAGTGGAATACTGATCAATGGAATCATTTGATGCGCGATGCGTGCTTTATTACATTGCTCATCAGCTATCTGCACACTTTTACATGTGGAACTCCGAGCCTCGTACACCCTACAACTCACTGCTTGCCCAATTTTCCCACCCAAAGCGATACAACGAGACTGTGTTTGATTGGTGCCCGCCATACATGAATACACGGCATTAACCGGCTCAGTATAATGTTCGGGCATATTCAGCCCTTCTGCCCAATAAAAAGAAACGCGATAGTGGGCACAACATGCTCCACAGGTTAAACATGCATCCTGAGTCGGTATTTGAGACAACATTTTTATCTATTCTCGTCATCTAAAAGCTTATTTTATGGACGAAAAATACTAAAAAATGTTATCTGCAAACTCAATTATTTTTTCTGAATTTTCAAGTCATTATACTGGGCAAGTAAAGACTGTTTCATCCATTAAATCGACACCACACTGCAAGGTTTCGATCCAATCTAAGAATTGGTTGATCTGTTCTTTACCAATAAATGGCGTGCCGTGCTGCGGTACGATCATTTCCACATCCATCGTCCGTACCATGTTGACCCACAGACGGATCACTTTGTTCGAACACATGTAGCGCTGATGGAAGCCTTTCATTTTAGGAATATGAGCGGCAAAATTTTCTAAAGGTTTAGAGGCATCATCCACCATAGATGCGCCCATATCCCCTGAGAATAAAATTTTGGCAATCGGGTCATAAAATTGGAAGTTACCAACCGAATGTAGGAAATGTGCAGGAACAGCCATCAAATGACTGTTGCCTAATGGAATCACCTGACCATGATCTGGCAGTTCGATCAGACGATCCAACCAGTTGCCTTTCATCCGGTCACTCATAAATGCAGAGTTTAAATGCGGTAAGAAACGCGCCCACAGCTTAGATGCCACCACTTTGGCGTCGGTATAAACCAACCAACGCGGCATCGAGGTAATAATGTCTGGGTCCTGATGCGAGGCCATCACATAGTCAAGATTGGTCAAACGGGTATATTTATTCAGTTCCATAGTCAGTGGGACATAGGTCAAGTCACCACCCGGATCGAGCACCGCTGCGCGCTCATTATCCAAAATCAGGAACTGGTTCGCCTGTACGCCCTCGCCTTTTACCAAGCTGGTAAAGCTAATACATTTATGCTTTCCATCATCATAAAGTACCTGTGATGTTGTGCGTTCGAAAGCCATTCCCATTCCCCAAATTTTTTATCAAAAAAAATATATTCTATAGGTGAATAACATATATTTATTTAGGGAAACTTACAATAAATATTAAGTCAATATTATCTGAAATATCAGTGAATTGGGTCTCATTTATTGGCAAAGAATCCTGAGTTTTTAACTCAGGATTTCATGTATTTTTAATATGGTGAGATCATTATTTAAAATAAATAGTGTTGTGCCAACGCAGCCAAACCAATCACCAAGAATACCAAGGCGCCAATTTTATGAATCAGTGAAATCGGTAGTTTTTCAGCTAGTTTGTTGCCAATAAATACCGCAGGCGCATTAACCAACATGATGCCTAATGTCGTCCCCAATGTCACCCAGCCAATACTGTCAAATCGTGCTGCCAGTGCAACTGTAGCAATTTGGGTTTTATCTCCAATTTCAGCCAAGAAGAACAAAACGAAAGTGGCGCCGAAAACCCCATATTTTTGCCACTTATTGATACTTTCAGATTCATCATCCAATTGATCGGGGATCAACATCCACACCGCCATAGCAATAAAGCCCAGAGAAACGATCCACAATAAAACGGTTGGACTTAAAACAGTGGTAATCCATTGACCCAACACAGCAGAAACCCCGTGGTTGACCACAGTCGCGAGGAAAATTGCAATTAAGATCGGAACGGGTTTACGAAAACGTGCAGCAAGCAGTAAGGCAAGTAATTGTGTTTTATCACCCATTTCTGACAGGGCAACAACAGCAAGGGAAATGAAGAAAGCGGTTAACATGGTGCATTTCTCTGGCTAGCAATAACATATACCGATGACTTATCCCTCCTGCTAGCCAATGTGCAGAGTGATAAATCAAAGGTCTTGCCAACAAAAGAAAGCTACGAAGAGCTCATTTGGTTCTTTGCTATGATGACCATGCTCGTTTTAGAGCAAATATGTTGACCATCACCTTCTTACTTTGCGTAAAAAGCGGCTACTCCCCAATGAAGTAATGCTATTCTAGCGAGGAATGCATGTTTTCGCAATTTTAATTTTCGATGACTCAATTTGATATGCAAAACAATAATCAAAAATTTCAAGAATTTATTCAACACTATATGCATGTGCAGGATGTATTAATCATTGCAGGTGGTCCATCTCAGCTCAATTTCGACTTAACCACCATTCAGCCCTCAAAAAAACTGCTGATCATTTGCTGTAATCAAAGTTTTCTTCAACTTCCTCAGGCTCAAATTGCTCATCATTCAGACTATGCATGGTGGTTACAGTATCAGCCCATGCTCAAAGCATCCTTTCGAGGTGACATCATTAGCGGATGTGGTTTAGGTCACAACCGTCCATATCCTGAACATGAAGTGATTAACTTTAAAACCGTGCGTATCGATACGCAAGCGGAGTTATTTCATTCACCGTACTTTGTTTATGGTAATAATTGCGGCCTTCAAGCCTATTCACTCGCACATCTCTTTCAACCGCAGCGTATTTGGCTGATGGGCTATGACTTTCAGCACCAACACGGTCAAACACATGCATATCAGCATCAACATGTGCAAGAACTTGAGCATTATGAAAAGTTTTGGGGCTTATTTTTAAAAGACTTTCAACGCTTTGAACATTTACGACATAAGCTTTGGTCGACGGCGCAGCCACATCGTACGCTTCCACTCACCTATAACCTCAACGCAAACTCGGCATTAAAGCTCTACCCTTCACCCATTGAACTTCCTGATTGGCTTTGTCAGTCCACCACCACGCCATAAAAAAACCCTGCCAAAGCAGGGTTCATTTTGAAACTTAAACAGGTCAGATTAGATCAATAAAGTTCGGATATCTTTGAGCAGCTTCGTCAGTTTATTGGCAAAACGTGCAGCGTCCGCTCCATTAATCACACGGTGATCGTATGACAATGACAGCGGCAGCATCAAACGTGGATCAAAGCTTTCACCATTCCATACTGGCTGCATGGTTGCAGGTGAAATACCCAAAATCGCCACCTGTGGCCAGTTGACCAACGGTGTAAATGCCGTGCCACCAATTGAACCCAAACTGGTAATGGTAAAATTCGCACCTTGTAGATCTTTTGGCGATAGTTTTTTGTCACGTGCTTTTTGACTCAGCTCACCCAGCTCAATTGCAATCTGCTTAATCGATTTTTGATCTGGATTACGCAGTACAGGCACGGTCAAACCATCAGGCGTGGCAACGGCAATCCCCATGTGGATTTCATTGCGTAGCAATACTGACTTGCCATCATCAGACAAATGACCTGCAAATTCACGCTCTTCTTTCAACAAATAAGCCACTGCTTTGATGATGAAAGCCATAATGGTTAAGCCAATACCTTCTTTCTTAAAGTTAGCTTTTAAATCATTACGCCAAGCTTCAAGATCGGTAATATCCGCAGCATCGAATTGCGTCACTTGCGGGATAAAATTGTTTAAAGACAATTGCGGAATCGACACTTGTTGTAAACGTGTCAAAACTTTCTCTTCCACACCACCAAAAGCATCAAAGCTTGGCAATTTCGGCAAGCCTGAAACCTGTGCCACAGCTTGAGCTGCAGGTGCAACTTGCGGAGTGGTCAAACGGGTTTTCACATAAGCGAATAAATCTTCTTTCATTAAACGCTCATGCGGGCCAGATGCTTTGACTTCTGCCAAAACCACACCCAATTCACGTGCAAGCTTACGAACGGCCGGTCCTGCATACACTTTGGCATTGGCAGCATTTTGCTCTTTGGTGAGTTTATCTGCGCCTTGTGATTGTGGAGCTGCTTCAACTTTGCTTTCAGCTTTAGGTGCAACTGTCGCAGGCTGTGCTACAGCTGGTGCAGGTTTCGCTGCTTGTGCGGGTGCTGCAACAGCTTGACCTTCGGCTTCTATCGTCACTAAAGCGACGCCTTCAGAGACACTTTGCCCTAACTGGACATGAATCGCGGTGATTTTACCAGCGGTAGAGCTTGGCACTTCTACCGTTGCTTTGTCTGATTCCACCACGATGATGCTTTGGTCTTTTTCAACCACATCACCCACAGCGACTAAAATTTCAGCCACTGCTGCTTTATCAACACCTAAGTCAGGCACTGCAATATCAACAGGTCCAGACGCCGCAGCCGTAGACGGCGCTGGTGTTGCTTCTGCAACAACAGGTGCAGCAACAGGCTGTGCAGTTTCTTGCACAGCAGCCGATTCAACCGCAGCAGATGAAGCCGCCGTTTTCACCGTTAAAATCACTACACCTTCTTTCACTACATCGCCAGCACTGATTGTGATCGATTCAACACGGCCTGATACAGTACTTGGGACTTCGACTGTCGCTTTGTCTGATTCCACCACGATAATACTTTGATCGACATCAATCTCATCACCAACAGAGACCAAAATCTCACTTACCGTAGCTTTTTCTACGCCAATATCAGGAACTTGCACATCGATGCTTTGCGACTGAGGAGCATTGGCTGCAACAGATGCTGCTGCAGTTTGTTCTGCTTCCACAACCGGAGTTGGTTCTGCTGCTTGGTCTTCCGTTGCATTTTGTACTGGCTCAGCTGTAGCAGCACTTTGACCTTCTTCTTCTAACTCGATCAGCACAGCACCTTCAGCAACACTGTCACCTAGATTGACTGCAATGCTTTTCACCACGCCTGCCGAAGTGCTTGGCACTTCAACAGAGGCTTTATCAGACTCTAACAACACAATGCTGTCGTCGACGCTAATGCTGTCGCCGACTTTCACTAAAATCTCAGCGACCGTTGCTTTATCTACACCAATATCAGGAGTCGTAATTTGCATGATTAGTTCTCCTCTTTGTAGTCAGCCACAGCATGCAGTTCCGGCGTTTCCTGCGGAGCCCATGCCACTGGACGGTCAGTATCTAGTTCAAAGCTTGAGATAGCATCTTTGACTAAACGCGCATCAACTTCGCCTTCATCCGCGAGTTTTTTCAATGTTGCTACCACAATATGTGCGGCATCGACACCAAAGTAGCTACGTAAGTTGCCACGTGTATCTGAACGACCATAACCATCTGTACCTAATGCAACGAACGGACGATTGTCTGGAAGATAAGCACGGATTTGTTCGCTATAAGCACGCATGTGATCGGTTGCCGATACCACAATACCGTCTTTTTCACGAAGTAATTGAGAGATCCAAGCTTCTTTCGTATCTTCAGCCAATGGATGTAGGCGGTTGTATTCTTCACACGCCATACCATCACGAGCTAATTCGTTAAAGCTAGTGACGCTCCACACGTTTGAATGAATTTGATATTCATCACGAAGGATTTTCGCCGCTTTAATCACTTCACGCAGAATCACACCTGAACCCATCAACTGAACCGTTGCTTTCTCATCTTCTTCGAAGAGATACATACCACGTTTAATGCCTTCTTCAGCACCTTCAGGAATAGCAGGGTGTTCGTAGTTTTCATTCATTACTGTTAAGTAATAGAACACGCGCTCTTGGTTCACGTACATGCGTTTTAAACCATCATGTACGATCACTGCCAACTCATAACCAAAACATGGGTCATAAGAAATACAGTTTGGAATCGTATTTGCCAAGATATGTGAATGACCATCTTGGTGCTGTAAACCTTCACCGTTCAGTGTTGTACGACCCGCAGTTGCACCGAGCAAGAAGCCTTGCGCCTGCGCATCACCTGCAGCCCATGCAATATCGCCAATACGCTGGAAACCGAACATCGAGTAGTACATATACATCGGAATCATTGGCAAGTTATTGGTTGAATAACTGGTTCCTAACGCAGCCCAAGCACTCATCGCACCCGCTTCGTTAATCCCTTCTTGTAACATGTGACCATCTTTAGCTTCACGGTAATGCATCAACTGTTCTTGGTCTTCAGGGGTATATTTTTGACCATGCGCAGCATAGATCCCCAACTGACGGAACATACCTTCCAAACCGAAAGTACGCGCTTCATCTGGCACAATTGGTACGACACGATCTTTAATGGCTTTTTCTTTCAATAATGATGAAATCAAACGTACCATCAACATGGTCGTCGATTGCTCTTTACCGCCACTGCCTTTGAGTACCGCATCAAACACAGACAATTCAGGAATCGCCAGCTGCTCGCTTTCTTTACGACGTGCAGGTAAATAACCACCCAATGCCTCACGACGTGCTTTCATGTATTTAATTTCAGGTGAATTTTCACTTGGACGGTAGAATGGCACTTCTTCAAGCTGTTCATCGGTAAATGGCAAGTTGAAACGGTTACGCACGTATTTCAACGACTCAAGCTGCATTTTCTTGATTTGATGCGTCTTATTGACTGCTTCAATCTCTTCCGACAAACCATAACCTTTGACTGTTTTTGCCAAGATAACTGTTGGCTGACCCGTTTCCTTCATCGCTTCGGCATAAGCCGCATACACTTTGAATGGGTCATGACCACCACGGTTCAGGTTATCAATATCTTCATCGCTTAAGTTGCGCACCAACTCTTCAGCTTCAGGATACTTACCAAAGAAATGTGCACGCGTATACGCACCGCCTTTCACTTGATAGCGTTGGAAGTCACCATCGACCGCTTCTTCCATCACCGCTTTTAAGGCACCTGAATCATCTTTTGCCAGTAGCGGATCCCAATGACGACCCCATACCACTTTAATTACCCGCCAGCCTGCACCACGGAACAATGATTCAAGTTCTTGAATAATTTTACCGTTACCACGAACTGGGCCATCTAGACGCTGTAAGTTACAGTTCACGACCCAAATTAGGTTGTCGAGCTTTTCACGACCTGCAAGTGAAATGGCACCTGTACTTTCAGGTTCATCCATTTCACCATCACCGAGGTAAGCCCAAACTTTACGGTTTTCTTCTTTGATCAGGCCACGGTTCATCAAGTACTTTTGAATGTGTGCTTGATAGATCGACATGATTGGGCCTAGACCCATCGATACGGTTGGGAACTGCCAATAATCTGGCATCAAGTACGGATGTGGGTATGACGGCAAACCTTTACCCCCCACTTCACGACGGAAATTATTTAAATGTTCTTCAGTCAAACGACCTTCTAAGAACGAACGTGCATAGATACCCGGTGCACAGTGACCTTGATAATAGATCATGTCACCGCCAAAGCTGTCGCTATTGGCACGGAAGAAGTGGTTAAAGCCCACGTCATATAAAGTTGCAGATGATGCAAAACTTGCCAAGTGACCACCTAAGTCATCACCTGTTTTATTGGCACGCAGTACCATCGCTAAGGCATTCCAGCGGATCAGCGCACGAATACGGCGCTCCATATCCGAATCACCTGGCATAGGCGGCTGTTCTTCAACTGAAATGGTATTTAAGTAAGGAGTATTTAGTCGCTGAATGGGAACGTGCTTAGCAATCGCTTGTTGATAGAGTTTTTCAAGCAAAAATGCAGCGCGGTCAGTTCCCATGTGCTGTAAAACTGAATCAAATGCGTCCTGCCATTCTTGGGTTTCTTGCGCATCTGTATCGCCATAAAACGCCATACTTCACCTATCCTATGTGCTAAATATATGGCTCTATTAGTACCATATTTTGGCTAGGCTCAGTTATCGCCACAAATGAATACGAAATAGCTCTGTTATTTATTTACTAAATACTCATTGATTAACAATTACACAAATTTACATTTTTGGGTCAATTTTCGCCATTTTTCATACAGACAATATTTTTTAAAATGATAATTTTATAGTTATTAGCGATAAATAAAAAAGCCATTGTCTGTAGAGGTTCAGACAATGGCTTCGTATATAGGATGTTATATGTGCTTATGGTAACATCGCTAAATACGTTGATGGATTTTTACGTTGACCATCTTTCACTACTTCGTAATGTAAATGTGGGCCAGTACAACGACCAGTACAACCAACGTTAGCAATATGCTCACCCGCAGCAACACGGTCGCCTACACGTGCAATTAAGCGTGATGCATGTGCATAACGTGTCAGGTAACCATTACCATGGTTAATTTCAACATATTGACCATAACCTGTGCCCCAACCTGACTTTGTTACAATGCCTGGACCCGTTGCATAAATAGGTGTGCCACTAGCCGCAGAAAGATCTAAACCTGAATGATTTTCTGCACGGCCACCCATGGTACGACCACCATAGTTTGAACTTACACGCTTCATGTCTGGAAGTGGGTGGGCAATTAACCATGAATATGGATTATTTGAACTTGCTGAATAGTTTTTAGAGGAATTGCTTGAACCGTATTTTTTTGCGATTGTCGCATTGTTGAGTTCAATTGATTTTTCACGAATTTGAACATTCAACTTCGTTTCCGCTGGAACATCAATATCATTGCTTTCAGAGTAAGCACCTTGAGACAAGGTGCGAGTTAACTGTTCAATACGATCTGATGATGAGTCTGCTTGATTTAATTCAACTAAATCTGCAAAAGCGACTGAAGCGGCCGAAGCTGCCAATGAAAACGCCAATAAAATACGTCGTAAATGCATAAAAAACCTCTATAAACTGTTCTCTTTCGTTCCTTGTGTGATTTCGTCCTTGATATCAGCCAAAAGGAGCGCATAAGATTAAGACATAAACATGTAGGAAATATGTATGTCAGAACCTGTCAACGTCTTTCAACCAACAAGAAAACACATAAAAACAGGAAACTTGTCGTTTCTCTCAACGCAAGTTGCTGTATGGCAGAAACTTACGAAAATTGTTCAACCGCTATTGCCCCAACCGGATCAATGGCAAGTTGTTTGTTATATAAATGGTGTACTTATATTAACTGGAGAAAATCAGGCACTGATTAGTCAGTTGGCCTATTTGCAAAAGCAATATATTGCACAATTATCACAAATATACGAATTCAAGGATTTGCACAAGATTCAAGTCCGTCTGAGAACTCCGTCTCCAACGCCCCATTCCCCTGAAAAAATTTCAAGAACCCTCAGTACAGAAACTCAGGATTTACTCCGTAATGCTGCTGACTTTGTGAGCGACCCTAAGCTTAGCCAAGCAATGCTGCGTTTGGCAAGCAATAAAAAGTAACCACCCAGTTGTAACAGACAAATTTGAATGCTCAGAATGTGACAGACTTAACACTTACAAATGATACAATATAACATCACTATTATAAGACAATGACTTATGTCACATTCACATAACTAATTGGGCAATCATTAATGTCATCAAATGTTACAATTTCATAGCTATCTGGATCACTTTTGACATTGCGTAATAACTGATTATTTAATGCATGACCTGACTTATAGGCATCATATTTCGCAATAATTTGATGACCAAGCAAATATAAATCACCCACAGCATCTAATATTTTGTGACGAACAAACTCATCCGAGAAGCGTAAACCCTCTTCATTGACCACACCATTTTCATCTACGCCAATGGCATTTTCGAGACTCGCCCCCAAAGCCAAATTATTGGCTTTGAGATAATCCAAATCTTTCATAAAGCCAAAAGTCCGCGCTTCACTGACTTCATAGACAAATGTTTCGGTTGAAAAGTCGATGGTTGCCGATTGAAATTCTTTCTTAAATGCAGGATGGTCAAAATCAATCGTAAAATTTAATTGGAAACCGTCATGCGGTTGAAAGGCAGCACGTTTATCATCAATCAGTGCTTCGACAGGTTTAAGTATTTTTATGAATTTTTTAGGTGCATTTTGTTCTTGTAGTTCACCTTGCATAAGCAAATAAATGAACGGGCCTGCACTCCCATCCATAATAGGCACTTCAGACGCCGACACTTCCACAATCAGGTTATCAATCCCTAAACCAGCAATCGCACTCATAATGTGCTCAATTGTGCCCACCTTGGCGTTTTCTTGCACCAAGTTAGAACACATGAATGCTTCTTGAATCAGCATAGCATCAGCTGGAATATCAATCGGTGGATTTAAGTCGATACGACGAAACACAATGCCCCCATCGGCATGATGTGGCACAAAGTTAATCATCACTTTTTGCCCACTATGCAGTCCGATGCCACTCGCTTTCACGATGCGTTTCAGGGTACGTTGTTTCAACATGTGTCTTCTATCATCAGTTCACAAAACCGCTATACGTTAGCATATTTAGCCATTGATAAAAAACAAAAAGGTAGCTGTTCAACTACCTTTTGTAATCAATAGACACCTAAGTCATTGAATTTGTTTTATTTACGTTGCTGATTTTTCAAGTAGTCTTGAATACTCATTGGCGTAGGGCGTGAATTCGATGCTGACGCCGCCGCAGCCGCCGGAGCAGCTGCTTCATTGTGCTGACGTTGAATCGCTGGTACATCATCTTCATCTACAGGTGCTTGTGCAGAAGCGACTGTACGCGTTGCTTGTGCGACAGGGCGTTTCACTGGCTCAGCAGAATCGGCAGAATTACGAGTTAAACCCGTTGCGATCACCGTTACACTAATTTCATCACGTGCATCTGGATCAAATACCGTACCGTAGAACACTTGACCTTCATCAAGATCCACAATTTGGTTCACCACATCAGTGATTTCTTCAATTTCACCGAAAGTTACGTCATCGCCACCTGTAACGTTAATCAAAATGCCTTTTGCATTCATGATGGTCACGTTATCTAACAATGGACTACGGATCGCTTGTTCAGCAGCTTGACGTGCACGGTTTTCACCACGACCAGAACCTGCACCCATCATGGCATAACCACGTGTACTCATCGCAGTTTTCAAATCGGCGAAGTCAAGGTTGATATGACCAGGACGCACCACAAGATCGAAGATACTACGTACAGCATTTAACAGTACGTCGTCTGCTTTTTTGTAAGCATCTTTCATCGAGATATCACGGAACACTTTTAGCAGGCGTTGGTTCGGAATAATAATCAGAGAATCAACATGTTGCTCAAGTGCTTCAATACCTTTCTCAGCAGACTGCTGACGACGTTTACCTTCAAAGTTAAACGGAGTCGTCACCACACCTACAGTTAAGATACCCATTTCTTTGGCAATTTCAGCAACAACTGGCGCAGCACCTGTACCTGTACCACCACCCATACCTGCAGTCACAAACACCATGTCCGTACCTTCAAGGTGTTGGCGAATCAACTCACGGCTTTCTTCAGCAGCAGTTTGACCCACTTGTGGATTTGCACCTGCACCCAAACCACGCGTACTTTGCTCGCCGAGTTGGATTTTAAATTGTGCATTCATGCGGTCGAGTGCCTGTTTGTCTGTATTGGCACAAACAAATTTTACACCTTCGATATCTGATTCCAACATATGTTGCACAGCGTTACCGCCAGCACCACCTACACCGAATACTGTGAAACGGGCTTGACCGTTGCTGTCGCTTTGATCATCTTCTAAAAATTCAAATGAGGCCATGCCTAAAAAATTCCTAATCCATAATTGGCAGACACTTCAGCCCGTATACTGCCTTGATCTTAATAAAAATTGTTTTTTAGAATGCTGTCCAAGTTCCAGCTTGTCAAGTACAAGCAATAATCCGTACAACTTCCCAACAATATTCCCAAATATTTCAACTTAAAAGATCGACTTCAAGGTGTCATTGAAGCCCGACCATGCACGTTTTACCCGATTCAATACTGAAAGTTTTTCCGTATCTTCTGGCTCAACGATCGTATCTTGTGTTTCACTTTGACTGAAAATTAACAGACCTGCGGCAGTCGCGTATTGTGAACGACGTAAAGCGGCTTGCTGTTGATCATCAGCATACACTTGCATAGGTGGATTACCTAAATGTGCAGAAACACCTAACATCCGACGCGCAAATGTCACCATCCCTTCAATTTGGCAGGCATCACCTGTGAGTACAACACCATGGTATAAACCATGAATCGCACCATGATCCACCAACTCATTACGCACTTGATTAAAGATTTCTTCATAGCGCGCAATAATGATTTCGGTCAGTTCAATACGGCTAATGGTTTGTGGACCATCAATCCCTTGGAACTGAATCATACTTTCAGGTTTAACCACTTTCAGGTCGACACAACCATACAACAGCTTAATGCGTTCCGCTTCTTCTGTTGTGGTTTGCAATACAGCAGCAATATCACGTGTTACATGCTCACCGCCACGTTGCAAGGTATGTGTCATCGCCAAGCGACCATCTAAATACACCGCGATATTGGTCGTACCTGCACCAATATCGACCAAGCACACACCATATTCTTTTTCATCTTTAAGCAAACTGGCTTCAGCTGTTGCTAATGATGAAATGACCATGCGTTCAACACCAATATTGGCGCCTTTTAATGCACGATCCAAATTCTGCATGGTGCTGATGGGCAACATCATCAAATGATAATGCCCTGTCATACTCCGTGCTGACATGCGAATCGGGTTTAATACCCACTCAGGTTCATCATCTAGTTCAAAACCTAAAGGTACAGCACTCACCAAATAGTGGTCAGACGTTAAATGACTGGCTTTGGCCAGTTCTAATGCACGCACCACTTCATTGGTGGTAATCGCATGGTCATTATTTTCAATTGGAGTGCGACCAGAGGCATAAAAACTTTTTAGTTCAGCACTTGGAATGGAAATCCACGCAGAATGTACACGACATTCCGCCATATCTTCCGCTTCCTGCACTGCATTTTTAATTGCGGTAACAACTTTATCGAGACTGACAATTTTCCCTTTATTCATGCCGCGGTTACGAGCGGTCGCCATCCCTACCACTTGGATATTGTCTGGCGCGTGTACCTTACCAATCAAAACTGAAACTTTGTGTGTCCCAATGTCAATCGCAACAACCGAGGGAACAGCTTCATTCATTATTTACTACTACCATTCACATGTTTGTTTAATTTATGGCTTAAAGCCTCTACTTATAAAGCCGATCATTATGGCTTTACAGGCGCTGCATTCGCAATGCCTATGTCATCACTGGTTACAACAAACTGACCATTTACCGACTTTGCTGGCACAGAGTTTTTCCATTGAATCGCTAAACCATTTCGGTAGCGCAAATCGATGGCAGAAATTCGTGGCCAAACAGGTTTTAAGTCACTGTGTGCGAGATAACTTAAACGCTGCAACTTACTCATGGTCTGATCCTGATCGACAATCACACGTAAGCCTGAATCAAACTGCATAAACCAAGTCATTCGTTCTGTTAAATATAATTCTTTTAAACGAATGCCAACAGGAATAAATAATTGATTAATTTCATTATAGCGACGCATCATCATTTTGGACTGACTCGTCGGCCCATGCAATAACGGCAAATTCTGATGATTGGTCGGAGTTAATTCGGCAAATACATCACCACTGTCGCTTAACAGTCGCCCAGTTCCCCATCGTGCAATCGCTTGACGCGGCATCACCCGTACACGAATTGCATTTGGCCAAGCACGCGATACCACCACGCGATCGACCCAAGAGATTTCTAAAGTACGGTCACGAATGACACGTAAATCAGAGGTAAAATAATTTTGAGTCATCATCGGTGAAACGTATGACATCACTTGTTGTTTTTCTTGGGCGCTCCGCACACCCACCACATCAAGTTCAGCCACACGTGCATCCGTCATGACTTTATATAGCCCCCAAATTCCGGCAATCAAGACCACACATGCAATAAACAACAACAGCCATCCACCCACATTGGTAAGCTTTTCCTTACGTGTCGGTGGTTTGTCATGTATCGATGTCGTTGCTGCACGTTTACGGCGCATAGACGCAGGAAGTTGAGCCATAATTAGTGTGCCGCACCTGTTAGGGTTTGTTCCAAAATCGCGACACAAAGATCATCAAAACTATAACCTACGGCATTGGCCGCTTTTGGCACTAGAGAATGACTGGTCATACCCGGAACAGTATTTACCTCAAGTAACCAGAAGTTTCCTTCGGCATCCTGCATCGCGTCAATACGACCCCAACCACTCGCACCTACCGCTTGGAAAGCGCGTAAAGATAAAGCTTGTAGACGCTTTTCTTCATCTTCAGTCAAGCCACATGGAATACCATATTGCACATCGTTACGGTTATATTTCGCTTCGTAATCGTAAAAAGCCACATCTGCAGGCGGTTCTAAACGAATCACAGGTAATGCCTGACCATTTAAAATCACAATGGTAAATTCACGTCCGGTAATCCATTTTTCAGCCATCACAACTGCATCATGCTGGGTCGCTTTTGCAATTGCGGTTGCAAAGTCTTCAATTTTTTCAACTTTGCTCATACCAATGCTTGAGCCTTCATGCACCGGCTTAATGATAAATGGCAAACCAATTGAATCTACAATTTCTTGTAAATCTGAATCTTTGCTGACAATACGATAAGGTGCTGTCGGTAGTTCTGAACCTTGCCAAACTTGTTTAGTTTTGACTTTATCCATACCAATCGCTGAGCCTTGAACGCCCGTTCCAGTGTACGGAATGTTTAACCATTCCAAAGTACCCTGAATTTGACCATCTTCACCACCACGGCCATGAAGTACGATAAATGCACGGTCATAAGCCACCAACTCAGTCACACTGCGTTGCTGCGGATCAAATGCTTCGGCATTTACACCCGAACGCACCAATGCTTCAAGTACAGCTTTACCACTATCGAGAGAAACCTCACGTTCGGCAGATTTCCCACCTAATAACACGGCAACTTTGCCGAATTTTGAAGCATTTGACACGTTTATATCCTTAAACTTTTATCTACGGTCTAAACAAACTTTGGATCACCCAGCGGTGATCATTTTACATAGAGATTGTTTTGAGCAAGTTCGATTGAGATTGCTCCAACATTACCTGCGCCCTGTGTTAATAACAAGTCATTTGCTTGTAACACTTTTTTCATTACTGCTTGTAAGTTGCCTTCTACTGGATCGATGAGAATCGGCTCAACCTCACCACGGAGACGAATGCTTCGAGCCAACGCACGACTATCCGCACCGACAATTGGTTTTTCACCTGCAGGATAAACTTCTAATAACAACAGTTGATCGACTTGAGACAAGACATCGACGAAGTCATCAAAACAGTCACGCGTACGGCTAAAACGATGTGGCTGGAACATCATCACCAAACGACGATCTGGATGACTTGCACGTGCTGCTTTAATGGTCGCTTCCACTTCTTTTGGATGGTGACCATAGTCATCGACCAATTTCACCAAGCCATCTTCAACTTCAAATTCGCCTTGTACTTGGAAACGGCGACCTACGCCACTGAAGCTTTCTAAGGCACGCGCAATCGCAGCATCAGAAACGCCTTCATCCGTTGCAATACCAATTGCTGCCAAGGCATTTAAGATGTTATGAAGACCCGGCAAGTTAATGGTTAAACGTAACGGCTCACGGTCTTTACGCAAAACGGTAAAGTGTGATTGCATGCCTTCTTGAGCCACATCAACAGCACGAATGTCGTTGTCTTCATTGAAACCATAAGTCACGACAGGACGACCAATACGCGGCATAATTTCACGGATGTTGGCATCATCACCACACATCACAGCTAAACCGTAAAATGGAAGACGCTGTAAGAATTGTACGAAGGTATCTTTCAATACATCGAAACTACCGCCATAAGTATCCATATGGTCAGCATCGATATTGGTGACAATCGTTGCCATTGGCTGTAAGTGTAGGAATGACGCATCCGACTCGTCCGCTTCAGCCACGATATAACGGCTTGCACCCAATGCAGCATTTACACCGGTACGATTTAACAAACCACCAATGACATAAGTTGGATCCAGATTTTCTTCTGCCAACATGCAGGTCACAAGACTGGTTGTCGTGGTTTTACCATGCGTCCCCGCAACGGCAATACCATGACGGTAACGCATTAATTCACCCAACATTTCTGCACGACGCACGACAGGTGTACGGGTTTCAATCGCCGCTTTCACTTCTGGGTTTTCAGAATCAATAGCTGTTGATACCACGATTACATTGGCACCTTGAATATTTTCAGCAGCATGACCAATGAAAACTTGAATGCCATTTTCTTCAAGCTGAGCCGTGGTTTTCGACGCTTTAATATCTGAACCTGAAACTTTATAGCCTTGGTTTTTCAATACTTCGGCAATACCACACATGCCCGCACCACCAATCCCAATAAAATGGATGTGTTTAATACGGCGCATTTCTGGCACTTTAATGAGCTTTTTCGCTTGATCGGCAGGCGTTGATGGAGACATAGATTACTCGAATTTTACAAATCTTGAATTAAACCAACCACGTGCTGTGTCGCATCGGGTTGTGCCTGTTGTCGAGCCTTAACCGCCATTTCCATAAGTCGTTGGCGATTCATCAGCGGCTTCAACAACGCTGTTAAACTTTCTGCGGTCATATCCGCTTGTGGGCAAATTTTTGCAGCATTGATATTGGCCAAGAACCCTGCATTTGCAGTTTGATGGTCATCCACTGCACTTGGCAGAGGAACAAACACGGCTGCTACACCCGCTGTCGCAATTTCAGTGACGGTTAGTGCACCAGCACGACAGATAATCAAATCCGCTGCAGAATAGGCTGCTGCCATATCTTCAATAAACGGCTGAACTTCAACTTGTATATGTTCAGGTGCGTTTGCATAACGAGCCAATGTGCTTTCAGCATTATTTTGACCACACTGATGATATACACTGAGGGGCTGTTCTAATTGCTGCAAAGCAGCCGGCACACATTCATTTAAGGCACGTGCGCCCAGTGAGCCACCTACAATTAAAACCCGTAATGGCAACCCAGCTTTTTCACGCTCTTGGTAACGCCATGACGGATTTAAAATTTCTGTAATTTCCTTCCGTACAGGATTGCCTGTGGTCACGATTTTATCTTGAGCTGGAAAAGTATTTGGAAATGCCTGACACACCGTTTTCGCCACACGCGATAATTGCGTATTGGTAAACCCAGCCACAGCATTTTGTTCATGGATAATGACTGGTATGCCCAATGCACGAGCTGCCAAGCCACCTGGCCCAGCCACGTAACCCCCAAAGCCTGCAACTGCATCAACTTTGAGTTGTTTCATATAACGCATGGCACTCAAAGTAGCTTTGAGAATTTTAAACGGTGCCATCAGCTTACGCACGACTCCATTGCCGCGTACGCCTTGGATATCAATTTGATAAATTGGAATATTATGATTTTTAAGCAGGCGATTTTCCATGCCTGTTGGCGTTGCGAGCCAAGAAACTTCACAGCCTTGTTGTTGCAACTCTTTGGCAACAGCGAGCGCTGGAAAGACGTGACCACCGGTTCCGGCAGCCATCATCATGACATGTTTCGGCTTTACTTGCGTTACTTCGGTCACTGTCTAATTCTTCAATTCTAAAAAGAGGCTAATGATATTCGATTTTAAGCAAACAATTGTAATCACAAACGCATGACCGTGAAAGGTAATTTACTTTTTTTCAACAGGCGTATGATTGTTTTTTTCTACTATTTTAAAAGTTTAAACTAGTTTTATTATTAATCTATGAGAATTGAAAAAAAATCAGACAATTTTTCACTTTAATTGCATTCACTTACATTTTTTTGCTTTTTAAGCTCCCCTCCCCTGAGGGCAGGACAAAAAAAGAGCCCGTGGAGGACTCTTTTAAATCTAGTGCAAAATTAAGCTTTTAAACCTGCCTCAAGGACATCAAATAAATCATCGGCAATCGAGGTGCCAAATTGCGCATCAATTTCACGTACGCAGGTTGGACTGGTGACATTAATTTCAGTCACGTAATTACCAATCACATCCAGACCAACAAACACTAACCCTTTTTCACGAAGGAATGGCCCGACTTTGGCTGCAATGGCTTTATCATTTTCGGTCAATGGACGCGCCTCGCCCAAGCCACCTGCCGCCAAATTGCCACGCACTTCACCATTTTGCGGAATACGCGCCAAACAATACGGTACGGGCTCGCCATTGATCATCAAGATGCGCTTGTCGCCATCCACAATTTCGGGGATATAACGCTGCGCCATAATCGGCTGTGTGCCGTTGTTAGTCAGGATTTCAATGGTTGAACCAATGTTTACGCCATCTTGGTATAAACGGAAAATGCCCATACCACCCATGCCATCTAATGGTTTCACGATCACATCGCCATGTTCTTGTAAAAATTCACGAATCAGACTTTGCTGCGAGGTCACCAAGGTCGGTACTTGAAGTTCAGGGAATTGCGTCGCAAACAATTTTTCATTGCAGTCACGTAGGCTTTGTGGCTTGTTAATAATCCATGCGCCTTCGCGTTCAGCCTGTTCCAAAATATAGGTGGTGTAGACAAAGTTCATATCAAACGGCGGATCTTTACGCATCAAAACCACGTCATAAGCTGCAATTGATTCTTTTTGTTTTTCGCCGAGTTCGTAATAGTGGTTGTAGTCTTCAAAAACTTTTAGCGGTGAAATCAAACCAAAGGCTTTGCCTTGATCGATATATAAATCTTGCTGTAATGCATAGCCTAGCTCATGTCCACGACGTGCTGCTGCCCATAACATCGTCATTGAGGTATCTTTTTTTAGGTTTACATTTTCGATGGGATCCATCACAACAAGTACACGCATCTGGAACGCTCATATAAATTTGATTGCTGAAAAGTATAACGGAGATTAGTGCTGATGTTTTCTGATTTTTTGTGATGCTTATCTTTAAATCAGGCGTGGATAAGTGACTTATTTAAAGACTATATAACCCGAATCGCGGATAAGAAATTGACTTGAAAAATATGAGGACTAGAGCCATCAGTTGAGTTACCACACAAAACTCACAACTCTATCCTCATGTTTAATAGTACCGAATTATTTTGCGTAAT